>JAZSDT010000082.1:0-43326 GCA_045531285.1 Eubacteriales bacterium | reverse complement strand
CACATCGGTCTTTACCGTGACCCTGAGACGGCATTGCCTGTTACTTATTATTGCAAGCTTCCTCAGGATATTGCAGAAAGAATAGCAATTATAATCGATCCTATGCTTGCAACAGGAGGTTCTGCAATTGCAGCAATTGATCTTCTGAAAAATTCAGGCGTTAAACATATTAAGATGATGAATATAGTTGCCGCACCCGAAGGCGTTGAAGCTGTACTTACCGCACATCCGGATGTGCAGGTTTATGCAGCTGCACTTGACAGAGAACTTAATTCTCACTCGTACATTTTGCCGGGCCTTGGTGATGCAGGTGACAGAATTTTTGGAACAAAGTAAGTGATTTTTACACAAGATACGAACTAAGACCATGCTATCCGGGGAGACAGCGGCGCCTTGTCACCTGCAATCCGCTATAGCAGGGGTGAATTCCTACGTTGAGGGGTGCATATGTGTTGCTGCTCTTACGGAGGGGTGTTGACGGATGGGTCTTGTGCAATTAAAGGCTGTGAAACATGTCAGGTGGGGAACCAAGCAGCATTAAGCAGTTTATTTAATGTGCCACAAGGAAGCCTGTTCTGAGCTTCAAAGTAAGATAACGAATATATTTGCATTTCGATTCTAGGTGCATGGTCTTACTTCGTATCTTGTGTTTTAAAAGGAGTTTAGTAATGTATCAGGCACTTTACCGTAAGTGGAGACCGCAAACGTTTTCGGATGTAGTAGGGCAGGAGCATATAACTTCTGTTTTGCAATATCAGGCGGAAAACGACAAGCTTTCTCATGCATATATTTTCTGTGGCTCTCGCGGTACAGGAAAAACCACTTGTGCAAAGCTACTTGCCAAGGCTGCTAATTGCACAAATTTAAAAAACGGAAATCCGTGTAACGAATGTGAATCCTGCCGTCAGATTAACGGCGGTACTGCTGTTGACGTCGTAGAGCTTGATGCTGCTTCTAACAACAGAGTTGACGATATAAGAAGTCTTTGTGACGAGGTTGTATATCCTCCGTCATCTATGAAAAAAAGAGTCTACATAGTCGACGAGGTTCACATGCTTACTATGCAGGCTTTTAATGCACTTTTGAAGACTTTAGAGGAACCTCCACAACACGCAGTGTTTATTCTTGCTACAACCGAGCTTCAAAAGGTTCCTGCAACTATTATGTCACGCTGTCAGAGATTTGATTTTTCCAGAATCAAAAAAGAGAAAATCGTAGACAGAATTATGCACGTATGCTCTGAAGAAGGAATCAATATGGAACGAGAGGCGGCTTCGGTTATTGCTAATCTTTCCGACGGTGCTATGCGTGATGCACTTAGCCTTTTGGAATCTTGTGCATCCAAAGGCGGCTTTATTACTGCCGAATACGTTATTAATCTTCTTGGACTTTCAAACAGAGAACAGCTTATAGAGCTTCTTTATTCCTGTGCTAAACAGAACACAGTTCGTGCAATAGCAATTGTTAATGAGCTGTACGAAAAGAACGGAGATATTTCCTCGTGCTTCTTTGAACTGCTGTCTATTTGCCGTGATACACTTGTGGTTAAAAACGTTGCTTCGCCGTCTAGGTTTGTGAACTGTACGGAAGCGGAGCTTCAAAGACTGGGTGAGATTGCAGACATTTTATCAAACGATACTTTAAACTTCTTTATTGATGAGTTAAAGCAATTTATTAATTCGCCCGATGTTTTTGGTATAAACAAAAAGGTTACGGCTGAAATAACGATAATTAAAATGACGTCCCCTTCGTCTGTCTTAAGCGTTGATGCGTTGTCGGACAGAATTTCAAGGCTTGAGGAAGCGGTTAAACACGGGGTAAAGGGTGAAACCATAGCGGAAACTGTTGTTGAACTTAACAATAACGTGAAGGCCGTATCGCCTTCTGACGAAGTAAAAGCAGAAAAAACTCAACCCCCCAAGCAATCAAAGCCTTCAAGTTCAAACAAAGACGTTTTTGAACACGTGAGCGATTTTGTCAGAAAATTCGGCGAAAAGGAACCGATGAATAAGTTCTTTATGGATGCCGCGAAAATATCTGTAAAGGGAAGTTCTCTTGTAATAACTACAGACGTATTTGGCGCTTCTATGTTGAATACACCTCATTCAATTGATACTGCATTGACGGTCGCAAAAGAGCTTGATTCAGGAATAGAATCTGTGAAAATTGTCAGCGGCGACATTGAAATAAACGATAACGTTAACAGTGATCTGGATATATTATAACAATTTATTAAGGAGATAAATTAATGAAAGCACGTTTACCTCAGGGATTTGGTGGCGGTCCTCAGAATATGAATGCCATGATAAAGCAGGCTCAGAAAATGCAGGAGGATATGAGTACTCTGCAGGCTGAACTTGAAAACAAAGAATATGAAATATCTGCCGGCGGCGGTATGGTAAAGATTGTCATAACAGGCAAGAAAGAAGTTAAGTCAATCTCTATTGCTCCCGAAATTGTCGATCCCGATGATATAGAAACGTTAGAAGATATTATTACGGCAGGCGTAAATGAAGCCATAAAGCGAGTTGAAGATACTGCCTCTGAAGAGATGTCAAAAATAACAGGTTCACTTAATATACCGGGGATGTTTTAATGTATAATTTTATAGAACCCGTAGAAAAACTCGTTGAACAGTTTAGACGGCTTCCCGGCGTAGGCTATAAATCTGCTGTAAGAATGGCTTTTGCTGTAATTGATATGGATAAAGAAACTGCTCTTGAGTTTTCTGAGGCTATTATAGAAGCAAAAGAAAAAATAAAGGTTTGCAGTGTTTGTAACAATATAAGTGACGGAGAAGTGTGTCCGATATGTTTGTCCGAGACGCGTAACAAGTCAGTTATTTGCGTTGTTGAAGGTGTTAAAGATATAATCGCAATAGAAAAAGTCAACGAGTACAATGGCTTGTATCACGTACTGGGAGGACTTATATCACCCTCTGACAACGTTGGACCTGAAAAGCTTGCAATAAAGGAGCTTTTGGCACGTATTGACGATAACGTAAAGGAAATAATTGTTGCCACAACCCCGAGTGTAGAAGGGGAGGCAACAGCATTGTATCTGTCGCGTCTTATAAAGCCGTTGGGAGTTTCTGTTTCCAGGCTGGCTTACGGTATACCTGCAGGCGGAGAATTAGAATATACTGACGAGCTTACTCTCAGCAGAGCTCTGGAAGGACGCTTGACTTTATAAAAAATTAAGAGAGAAAAAATATGAAAAGAAGAGAAGCAAGAGAGACAGCTTTTTGTCTCATATTTGAAAAGGATTTCATGAAGGAGCTTTCCTGTAAGGAGATATATAACAGTGCGTTGATGTACTTTGATGCCGATGCGCTGGAGGCTGAGCCCTACATTTATTCTACGTTTAGTGGAGTGTTTGAGTATATTGAGGATATTGACAGTCTTATTGCGTCAGCTTCTGCTAATTGGAACAGCGAAAGAATTTCCAGAGTGTCGCGAGCAATACTGCGACTGGCTATATACGAGCTTAAATATGTAGAGGATATTCCTGTCAAGATAGCTGTAAACGAAGCTGTTGAAATTGCCAAGAAATATGATGACGAAAAGGCGTTCTCTTTTATAAACGGTGTGCTTGCTAAGATTGCCGTTGAGGTTGGCAAAGAAAATGACTAAAGCTTGGCTCGGTATTGATACCAGCAACTATACTACTTCGGTTTCTGCAATTACAGAAACCGGAGAATTTCACAATATAAAAGTACCGCTCTGTGTTAAGGCCAATGAAAAAGGTGTAAGGCAGAGCGATGCTGTGTTTATGCACGTTAAAAATCTTCCTGTGGCTATAAAGCGTCTCAAGGATGCCATAGGTGAAGTGAACAGCTTTGAGATTTTGGCTGTTGGCGTTTCTTCCAGACCTCGCTCAATAGATGGCTCTTATATGCCGTGCTTTTTATCCGGTGTAAGTGTAGCTGAAAGTCTTGCATCTTTGCTTGGTGTGGAATGTTACAGCTTTTCTCACCAAGAAGGACATATTCGTGCTGCTTTACACGGCGCGAACGTTGTACCTCCCGAGCGATTTTATTCATTTCACTTGTCTGGCGGCACTTGTGAATTACTTGAAGTTCAGCATAATGATTTTGGGTTTTCTGAAAGTATAATATCGGATTCGGCAGACATCACCCTGGGACAGCTTGTTGACCGTACGGGCGTGCTGCTGGGACTTCAGTTTCCCTGCGGAGTTGAGTTGGAAAAGCTTGCTTTAAATTCTGCTAAAAAATATAAAATCAGAATGAGTGGCAACGAACGTATCAATCTATCCGGATTCGAAAATAAAGTTTTGAAAATGTACGCTGACGGAGAGTGCCATGAAAACATAGCATCTTACGTCTATTGCGTTATTATATCGGCTGTTGAGAAAATGCTGCAAGCTCGGGATGACAAGTCTCTGCCTGTTCTTTTTGCCGGTGGGGTTTCCGGAAGTAAGATTTTAAAAGAATACGCAATTTCTCTTTGTGAAGCCTATTTTGCCCCGCCATCGCTGTCTTCCGACAATGCGGTGGGAATAGCCGTTTTGACTAAAGAAAAGTATTGTAAGGTAAAAAATAATGAGCAATAACGTTCTTTCGGTTACAGAATTAAACCAATATATAAAATCCTTTTTTGACTCCAGTCCATATTTGCAAGATGTGTACATCAAAGGAGAAATCTCGAATTTTACAAACCACTACAAAACAGGACATTTTTATTTCACTCTTAAGGATGAGGGCGGTGTGTTAAAATCCGTTATGTTTCGCTCCAGTGCTTCTACTTTGAAGTTTATGCCCGAAAACGGTATGAGAGTCGTTGCTCACGGAAGAGTTTCTCTTTACGTTAAGGACGGTTCTTACCAGCTATACGTTGATTCTATGGAGCCTGACGGAATAGGCGCATTGTATATCGCCTTTGAACAGTTAAAAGCAAAATTAGAGTCGGAAGGGCTTTTTTCTCAACAATACAAAAAACCAATTCCCAAATACCCTTCAAGAGTTGGTATTGTAACTTCGCCTACCGGCGCTGCAGTCAGAGATATGATAAACGTCAGCAGAAGACGTTTTCCTCTGGCTGAATTAGTTTTATTTCCATGCTTAGTTCAGGGAGACAATGCACCGCAGCAAATTGCAAAGGGAATTATTTATTTCAATACAAAGCTTCCTGTTGATACAATAATCATCGGAAGGGGAGGGGGTTCTTTAGAGGAGCTTTGGGCTTTCAATAATGAAGAGCTTGCAAGAACGGTTTTTAGTTCACAAATACCTATAATATCAGCTGTAGGTCACGAAACGGATTTTTCTATTACCGATTTTGTCAGCGACCTTCGTGCGCCTACACCTTCTGCCGCCGCTGAGCTTGCTTTACCTGATACAAAAAGTGAAATGGAGTATATTAGCTCTCAGGGGGCAAAGCTTTCTATTCTTCTTGACAATAAATTTACCTCTCTCAAGACAAAACTTGATATGATAGCAAAGAAAAAATGCTTGACGTCTCCCATGTATCTTATTGACGATAAACGTATTACTCTTGATGCTTTATCAGAAAAGCTTGATGACAGAATAGAAAAAATAGTGGACAGAAAGAAATCCGATATGACAGTTGCGGTTTCTAAGCTTGAAGCGTTGAATCCTCTCAAGGTAATATCCAGAGGTTATTCGGCAGTGTTTACGGAAGAAGGACGTCTCATTAAGAGCGTAAACGATGTGAAGAAAAACGATAAGGTCGAATTTAGAACAGTAGACGGTAAGGTTACAGCAACCGTTGACGGCGTAATAAGAAACGGAGATTAACTATGGATTTTTCAAAATATGAAAATATGAAATTTGAAGAAGCTTTGCGCACTTTGGAGGAATTGGTACAGAAGCTTGAGAATCAGACAGCACAGCTTGACGAATCTCTTGATTTGTACGAAACAGGAATTTTTCTTGTAAAAAAGTGCAGCAAAATGCTCGATGATGCCGAGCAAAAAGTAAAAATACTGTCTCGTGATGAAAGCGGTAACGTTGTATTAAAGGATTTTGATCTTGAAGCTAACGCTTGAATTATATCTTTATACTGTAATAGAAAAGATAATCTTGATTTTTGTTCAATAATGTGTTAAAATATTACGATTGATTAAAAGGGGGTGACCGTAGTGAAATTTTTGACAATTGAAGAATTGAAAGCTCTGGACGTAGCATCTGCTTCTGAATATTGCAATTCTCTCAGAAAGTATCTTATCGATAACGTGAAAATTTCTGGCGGTCACCTTGCATCAAATCTTGGAGTCACTGAAATATCTGTAGCTCTGATTCGCGCTTTTGATTCTCCTAAAGACAAAATAATATATGACGTTGGACATCAGAGCTACGTTCATAAGCTTTTGACTGGACGAATTCTTGACGGAGAAAATCTTAGAAAATTCAACGGATATTCGGGTTTTACAAAACGAGACGAAAGTGAACATGACCCTTTTGGTGCAGGTCACAGTAGCACAGCGCTTTCGGCTGCGCTTGGATTTTCTTCTGCTGCCAGGCTAAAAGGAGATAACTCGTATTCGGTTGCCGTGATTGGCGATGGTGCTTTTTGTACAGGGATGACGTTTGAGGCGCTTAACAATATAAGGCGTGACGACAGACTTATAGTAATTCTTAACGATAACGAGATGTCTATATCCAAGAACGTGGGTGCAATGTCAGCTTACCTGAACAAAATCAGAATAACTAAAAAGTACCTTTCGTTTAAAAGAAAAACAAAGCGTGTTATAAAAAATGCTCCTGTTATATTGAAGTTTGCATCGTCGACCAAGCATTTTTTAAAGCGTATGTTACTCAAGCCTACGATGTTTGAGGACTTGGGGATTTATTATTTAGGACCTGCAGACGGAAATGATCTTAACACTGTTGAGCGCTTGATTCTCGAAGCGAAAAGCAGAAATACTCCTACATTGATACATTTAATAACAAAAAAAGGCAAAGGTCTAAAAGAAGCTGAGGAAAACCCCGGAAAGTTTCATTTTGTTTCTCCCAACAAATCAGATAGTCCTACTTTTTCAAAGGAATACACAAAGCTTCTTACGGATTATTCGAAAAAGAATTCCAATGCCGTAGCCATAACAGCTGCTATGTGTGATGGAACAGGATTGACGGAATATAAAAAAATATTTCCGGATAGGCTTTTTGACGTAGGAATTTCAGAAGAACACGCAGCTACCTTTGCGGCAGCTCTTTCGGCTGGAGGACTATTGCCGTTTTATACAGTTTACAGCACTTTTTTTCAGCGTTCATACGATCAGGTTATTCACGATATAGCACTTCAAAAGCTTAAGGTTGTAGTGGCTCTTGACAGGGCAGGACTTGTTGGTGAAGACGGTCCGACGCATCATGGGCTTTTTGATGTGTCCATGATGCTTAACGTACCTAATTGTACAATTTATTCTCCGGCAACGTTTGAAGAATTAAAGTATTCTTTTAAAAAAAGTACAGAGTATGATTATTTATCTGTTTTAAGATATCCCAAAGGTACTAATAGCGAGCTTATATCACGCGTTTTTGCTTCGGTTTCCGATTTTGCTTTAGATTTGATCGAACACACAGAAGTGCTTTTTATTACGTACGGAAGAGTCACAGAAGAGGTTTTGAAAGCGAAAATTTTACTGAAAGCTCAGGGGCATAAAGCTTCAGTATTAAAGTTTACAAAGCTTAAACCAATTGATTTTAGACAGTTTGAACTACTCATTAATACAATATGTCCTAAGCTTGTGTGCGTTGTTGAGGAAGGAATGAAAACAGGTGGATTTGGTGAGTATTTCCTTTCAAACGTTACTGTAAACTGTTCTTCTGAGGTTATTGCAATTGATGAATGTTTTGTTCCTCAAGGTAATATAAGCGAGCTCTATGACTACTGTTCGCTTTCTGCATCAAAAATCTTTTCGAGGGTTATAAAATGTCTTTAAACGTTTCTGCTCAAAGACTGGATGTGTATCTTGTAAGCAATAATCTGGCCTCTTCCCGCGAAATTGCTAAAAAACTTATTTCAGGCGGATACGTTAAAGTAAACGGTAAGAGTGTTAATAAGCCTTCAGCGCTTGTGGATAGCGACTGTGAGGTCAGTGTTATTGGAAACGACTTGACACGCTACGTAAGCAGAGGAGCGTTAAAGCTTGAAGGAGCTCTTGATACTTTTGAAATTGACGTCAAAGGTTGCGTTGCTGCAGATTTCGGTGCATCGACAGGAGGCTTTACCGACCTCTTACTTCAACGAGGCGCAGAGCACGTATATGCCATTGAAAACGGTTCGGGACAGCTTCATCCAAAGCTGTTGGCCGACGTTCGTGTAACTTCTATGGAGAATATTAATGCGCGTTATATAGATAAAGGCTTTATACCGTTGTGTGACATTGCAGTAATGGACGTTTCGTTCATTTCGCAGACTAAACTTTTCAAAAGTGTTACAAACGTTTTGAAAAATGGAGCGGCTTTCGTTTCTTTGATAAAGCCGCAATTTGAAGCAGGGAAGAAGTATATAGGAAAAAACGGTATTGTTAAGGACCCTGCGGTGCATAAATCGGTTATCGATAACGTTGTAAATGAAGCAAAGCTTTTTGGTTTAGAACTTATATCGGTGATCAGTTCTCCTGTTTTGGGTGGAGACGGAAATAAAGAGTTTTTGGCATATTTTAGATACAAGGAGTGATGTCAATGAAAAAGATAGCGGTAATTCCAAATACAAAAAAAGATTTGTCGCTTTCACTTACCAAAAGAATAATTGATGTCATTATCGATGCTGGTGCACACGTATTACTTCCCTCGCACCTCGAAAATAGCGGACTGACAGCAGAGTACGTAAGTGACGAAAAGATGTTCGATACAGCTGAACTTGTTGTAACCGTCGGGGGAGACGGAACTATTTTGGGGGTTGCCGAGGCTGTATCCGAAAACAATATTCCCGTTATAGGCGTAAATCTTGGCAGAATGGGATTTATGGCAGAGCTTGAACCTGACGAAATTCACCTTCTTACAAATATATTGGACGGTAACTATTCTATTGATAAAAGAATGATGCTGGACGTTTGTGTTGAACGTGAAGGAGAAATAGTATTTTCGCACAGAGCATTGAACGATACTGTTGTAAGCAAAGGCAGTGTATCAAAAATTGCAGAGCTTGAACTTTATTGTAACTCAATATATGTATCTCATTTTAATTCGGACGGTCTTATTGTGTCAACTCCCACAGGTTCCACAGCTTATTCTCTTTCAGCTGGCGGTGCCATAATTGATCCGACGATTGACTGTATGCTATTAACTCCTGTATGTCCTCATTCGTTTATAAATGCACGGCCAATTGTATTTTCTCCTAAGTCGGTGCTTGAAATAAAGGATGTTCAATCTGACGACGAAAATACATATCTGACAGTTGACGGACGCATTAACGAGCAGATTACATATTCTGATATAGTGCGCGTTGTGTCATCAAAAAAGACAACTGATCTTATAAAACTAAAAAACGAAGAATTTTATAACCGGGTATATCAAAAAATATCGGAGAAAAAATAAAATGAAAACTCAAAGACACGCTCAAATAGTAGAGCTAATCAGACAAAATAATATCGAAACTCAAGAAGAGCTTACCTTGATGCTCAAAGAAAAGGGATTTGATACTACACAGGCTACCGTTTCGCGAGACATAAAAGAGTTAAAGCTTGTAAAAGTTCCCGATGACAACGGAAAGTATAAGTATGCTGTCAAAGCAACAGAGGACGATATCAGGGTTTCTGCTAAGTTTAAAACAATATTGCAAGAGACTGTTGTGAGAATTGACGTGTCAACGTCGATCGTTGTAGTTAAGACGTTTCCCGGAATGGCACAGGCGGCAGCTTCTGCTATCGATAATATGAACTGGGACGAAATAGTTGGGACTATAGCGGGCGACGATACAATATTCGTAGCACTGCGTACAACCGAGGATGCACTTCTTCTTTGCAAAAAGGTAAAGGAACTTTTAAACATATAATCACGAAAGGAGCTTTATCGGTATGCTGAGCTTTTTACATATTGAAAACGTTGCTCTGATAAAGCAACTTGATATTGATTTCAGTGATGGATTTACAGTTTTGACCGGAGAAACAGGATCGGGAAAATCAATGATTATTGATTCTCTTAATATGGTACTTGGACAAAGACCACCAAAGGATATTATCCGTCACGGTGAAAATGAGTGTTATATTTACGCACTTTTTGATTCAGTATCTCCTGAATCCGAAAAGGCCCTGAACAGTGAAGGAATTTCACTCGACGAAGACGGAACGGTAATGTTTTCACGCCGTTATAATGCGGACGGAAAATCAACGTTTAAAATAAATAACAGAACGGTTCCAATATCGATGGTCAAGACAGCCGCTGCTCATTTGATTTCCGTAAACGAACAGCATGATTCGTATTCATTGCTGAATGATGCTGTCCACGTAAACTACCTTGACTCGTATACGGCATCTGTCTTGCCTTGCCACACCGAAACTCTTTTGGAGTATAAAGAAGCGTTTTCGGAGTATAACCTGGCTAAAAAGAAATACAAAGATTTGGTAGCAAGTGCTGATGACAGAGATAAAAAACTGGAGTTTTTGAAATACCAAAAAAAGGAAATTTCATCTGCTAAATTGAAGCCAAACGAAGAAGATGAGCTGTTGTCACAGAAAGAAACCATAAAAAACAGCGAGCTTATCGTCAACGCCGTAAGGGGAACTCTTTCTCTGCTTTCGGGTGGTACAAAACCCGGGGCTTACGATAAGGTTTCCGGTGCGTTCGACAACATAGATAAGATTAAAGATCTTGTTTCGGATGGTGAGGAAATATATTCTAAGCTGGGGGCGATTCTAGGTGACCTTGATGATGTTATCAAGAAGGTTTCACAAATTGATACGGGATCCTTCGATGACCCCACGTCAGAGCTTGACAGAATAGAGTCAAGATTGGATTTGATTTCACGTCTCGAAAATAAATACGGAGAAACTGTCAGCGATATACTTGAGTATTTGGAAAGCATCACAAATCAGATAAGCGATTTAGAGCAGTACGATTTTACTTTGGCGGAATATGAAAAATTAATGGCATCTTCACTTGAAAAAGCTTTAAATATAGCAAAAAGTCTTCGTCACGAAAGAGAAGAGGGTGCTAAACGTCTTACAGAAGCGATCAATAGCGAACTTCTGTTTTTGGATATGGAAAAGGTTTTATTCAAGGTGGAGTTTACCTCCCTTGACGAACCGAGCACAAATGGAATTGACGATATCTCGTTTTATATAAGGACTAACTCCGGTGAGCCGTTCAAGAGTCTTTCTACCGTATCTTCGGGAGGAGAGCTTTCGAGAATTATGCTGTCTCTTAAGACTGTACTTTCAGGATGCGACGGAGTAGGAACAATTGTGTTTGATGAAATAGATACGGGAGTCTCCGGAAAAACGTCATCCAAAATCGGTATAAGTCTTAAAACCCTTTCAAAGTCGAGACAGGTAATATGCATAACTCATTCTGCTCAAGTTTCTGCAATTGCCGAACACCATTTGAAAATTTCAAAGAACGAAATTGAAGGTAGAACCTTTACTTCCGTTACTCTCCTTGGCAGAGAGGAACGGGTAAATGAAATTGCTAGAATACTTGGCGGAGTAACCATAACCGACAGCGTTATAAAAACAGCCCAAGAGCTTATCGAGCAAGGAATAAATAATTAAATATAAAGAGGATAAAAAAATGACATTGTACGAAGAATTACAAGCAAGAGGGCTGATAGCCCAGACAACAAATGAAAAAGAAATTGCCGAGCTTATCAATGCAGGTAAGGCAGTTTTCTACATTGGATTTGACCCAACGGCAGATAGCTTGCACGTAGGTCACTTTATGGCCCTTTGTCTCATGAAGAGGCTTCAAATGGCAGGAAACAAGCCTATAGCACTTATCGGCGGCGGTACCGGTATGATAGGTGACCCCTCGGGAAGAAGTGATTTGAGACAGATGCTTACAGCAGAAATTATTCAGCACAACTGCGATTGCTTTAAAAAGCAGATGAGTCGCTTTATTGATTTTTCCGAAGGAAAAGCTATGATGGTTAATAACGCCGATTGGCTTCTTGACCTCAATTACGTAGAATTTCTCCGCGATATCGGTCCTTGCTTCAGCGTTAATAAAATGCTTGCAGCAGAATGCTACAAGCAGAGAATGGAGAAGGGGCTTACGTTCCTTGAATTCAATTATATGCTTATGCAGAGTTATGACTTCTATGCTCTTTTCCAGAAGTATGGATGCAATATGCAGTTTGGCGGAGACGACCAGTGGGCAAATATGCTTGGCGGTACAGAGCTTATTCGTAAGAAGCTTGGTAAGGACGCTCACGCTATGACCATTACTCTCCTTCTCAATTCCGAAGGAAAGAAAATGGGTAAGACACAGAAGGGTGCCGTTTGGCTTGACCCCGAAAAGACCTCACCCTACGATTTCTTCCAGTACTGGAGAAACGTGGATGACGCAGACGTTATAAAGTGTATGAAGATGCTCACTTTTATGAGCCTTGATGAAATTGCTGAATACGAAAACCTTGAAGGAAGTGAACTGAACAGAGCAAAAGAAAAGCTTGCGTATGAGCTTACCGAACTTGTTCACGGTAAGGATGAAGCCGATAAGGCTCTTGAAGCTGCTAAGGCTGTATTTGCAGGTGGTGCAAGCTCTGAGAATATGCCTACAACCGAGGTTTCAGAGGCTGATTTTGTTGATAGTAAAATACTGGTTTCCGACCTTCTTGTCCTTTCGAAGCTTGCTCCTTCAAAGGGAGAAGCAAAGCGTCTTATGATGCAGGGCGGTATAACAGTTAACGGCGAGAAAATGGATAAGATTGACTCGGCAGTTGAGAGAAGTGCTTTTGACGGCGAAGTAATTCTTAAGAAGGGTAAAAAGTCTTTCCAGAAGATAATAATAAAATAACTAGGAGTAGGCTTGTGAAAACAAGCCGACTTTTTCAAAATATCACTTGACAAAACATCTTTGTTTTGATATAATACACCTGTTACATGCGGATATGGCGGAATTGGCAGACGCGCTAGATTCAGGTTCTAGTCGGAGTGATTCGGTACAGGTTCAAGTCCTGCTATCCGCACCAAAAATCGACAAGGTTTAACGTAATCTTGTCGATTTTATTTTTTGATTTAATTGACTTGTTGGAGTATTCGTGATATAATTCAAAAAAACGGAGGTGCAATATGAAATTCAACTATATAGGTAACATAAAAAAAGGACAAGACGGCGCTATCTGGGACAAATATTTGTTCCGTTTTGAAGGCGATGGAACGTGCTTTGTATATAATATCGACGGCATTGAAAACAATGTGCAAGATACTATACCTGAGTATTCTACTTTTATGTTAGATAAGGCACAGATCCTTGCGCCTCACAGCAACTCGGTTACTTTCAGTAACAAGTATTATGATAGCAACGACGAATTTCCTCTTCTCTATACAAACATTTATAACAATTATGCTGCCTGTGAAGACAGACTTGTTGGTGTTTGTTGCGTATACCGCATTACAAGAGACGGTAATAAATTTTCGTCAAAATTGGTGCAGATGATAAGAATAGGCTTTACCGAAGACAGCTCTTTGTGGTGTTCGATGGATAATTTGGATGTCAGACCATACGGGAATTTTGCCGTAGACAGAGACAATGATAAGCTCTATGCTTTTACAATGCGTGACAGTGAAAATTCCACTAGGTATTTTTCTTTTGATTTGCCAAAAATTGAAGACGGTGTAATTGATGAAAAATACGGTGTTAAGCTGTTGGTTTTATTCAAAGAAGATATAAAAGAGTATTTTGACTGTGAATATCACAGATTTTTGCAGGGTGCTTGCGTACATAATGGCTTAGTGTATTCTGTTGAGGGATTTTCGGGCGGAAGTGTAAATCCTCCCGTCCTCAGAATAGCAGATTTTAAGAACCATGCACTTAAGCAGACTGTGTCGCTTGAAGAATACGGACTTATTTCAGAACCTGAATTTATTGATTTCAGAAACGGCATATGCTTCTATTCTGATAATAAAGGCAAACTGTACACTATTGATTTTGACGATTAACTTAATCACAAGCTCTGCTATTCGGCAGAGCTTGTGATTTTATAGTTAGATGTTTTCTTTATTGCTTTGTTGTTAATAATAATAAAAAACAATAAAGGAAAAGAGAATAAAGTGAAAAAGAATGTTTTGATGTTTTTGATAGGCGGAGTAGGGTACTGCGCGATTGAGTTGTTATGGCGAGGTTACACTCATTGGTCGATGCTGTTAGCAGGCGGCATATGTTTTGTAATTTTTTCGTTAATAGCCAAAGTTTTTTTCGATGATCCGTTAATTGTTAAAGCCGTGTTATGCGGTGCTGCTGTTACGTGTGTTGAATTTGCTTTTGGCGTAATCTTTAATATTGCTTTAAAAATGAATGTTTGGAATTATAGTGATATCCCGTTTAACGTTCTAGGTCAGGTATGTCCAAAATTTTCGCTTATGTGGATATTACTTGCTTTTGCTTTTGTGCCGTTGGCAAATTTTTTCAACGAAGTGTTTGATAAATAATAAACGCAGAGAGCTTTATACTCTCTGCGTGGAGAAAACAAAGTAAGGCTGGTTATGATAAGCGAAGATCAATTACAAATCATCTGCATCTTGTATAGGTTTTTCGTTAGGGTCTTCGCACTTTCCGGTCCAGCTTCCGTTTGGATCTACTTTATAAGAATCTTCGTCCGTGTAAGCTTTTACTGCTTCCATAGCTTTTTTTATTGGTTTTTTGTCTTTTTTCATTTTATCACCTCGATATAATTTTCCCCAATACACTTGAAAAAAACAGTGTAATGTGATACAATTTTACGGTAAATATTGAGAGGTGGGCAAAATGAAAAAAATAATCGAATACGTCAATGTTTTTCAAGGCAATTCGACGGTATGCCATGAGCCTTTGCAAGGAGTTGCTAAGTCGTGGGCGCCTATAAAAGGTTTGAGTGGAAACACGCATCCCGGTGCACAGCTTCCTTTCGGTAAGATTTCTGCCGGTGCATATTCGGGCGGCTATCCAACAGGTTACGGAAACAACCGACTAAATTGCGGAGAGCCTGTTGAAAAACTCTATGACAAAAAGCTTATTTTGGGCATTTCGCATATTCATCACAGCGGAACCGGTGCTGTTGGTTTTTACTACAACTACGCACTTACGACACCCTATACAGATAGCTTTTCTGAACCGGCTTTTAATACGTTGTCTGATGAAAAGGCTACACCTGGTTATTATTCTGCAAAGTTTTTTGAAAAAAACATATCATTTGAGCTGACAACCGATAAAAATTCAGCCTTTCATAGATATGTGTTTCAAAAGAACGGCGGATGTATTTCGATAGATTTTTCAAATGACGGTTTGTACAGTGATCCAAGGCTTCGCGGAACTGCAGGGGAAGCACTGTTGAAAATTCAAGATTCTTCTACAGCTACAGCAGCTGTTGTTTTGCAAGGGGTGACCGTTTACTTTACAGCCTACTGTAAAGGCGGCGAAGCTGTACTTTGGGAAAATTACAACGAGGTATCGTCCGATTCATTATCGGCAAACGGAAAAGACGGAAAACGTTTTGGCGTATTATTCAAAAACACTGCAAGCGTTTCGGACGTTATTCTTACTGTGTCCCTGAAATCTGAAGAGCACTCGATTTCCTGCAACACTGATTCTAAGAAACGAACTTTTGAACAAGTAAAACTTGCAGCTGAGACATATTGGGAATCTGTGCTTTCAAAAATACATATAGAAGCTGATGATAGAAACAAAGAAATCTTTTATTCGAATTTATACCACACACTGACTAAACCGTCCGATTGGTCAGGCGAAAGCATCTACTATAAAGAACAAGAATTTGTTGTAGATTTTACAACGCTTTGGGATATCTATAAAACTCAATTACCTTTTCTCTTTTTCGTATATCCCGACATCAGCAAAAAGATAGTATCAACTTATCTTAATTTCGGTAAATACGTTTCTGTTATGCCGAATATGCTTAACCTGTCTTCTTCTTTTAACGGTGAGGCACAGCAGGCAAGATTTCTTGCAGGCTATCTTTTCTGCGATGCATATTACAGAGGAGTGGAAGGCGTTGATTGGAATGAAGTACTTAATATTTTAAAAGAAATACTTGTTTCAACTGACAAAGATTTTTTTGAAAAAGGTGAGTGTTCTCGTACTACTCATACACTTGATATGGCAGAGGCGTGTAAAAATCTAAGCAATATAGCTTTGGAGCTTGGACGAGGTGACGTAGTACAAACTTTAGATGCTTATTCTGATAAATGGAAAAATGCGTTTGACTTTTCTACCGGACTTCTTAAAGAGAATTCCGAATACTACGAAGGCAACCATTGGAATTATTCCTTCCGCCCGTTGAATTCAATGGACGAAAGGATAGAAATTATAGGCAAAGATAAATTCATTTCTTTACTTGACAGTTTTTTTGGGTTCAAATTTTTGGAAGATAAATCTGCTAGGTTTGAGGGATTCAACAACGAAACAGATATGGAAACTCCCTATGCATACAATTTTGTAAACAGACAGGACAGACTTTCTGAGGTTATAGAAGGCGGTAATAAGTATATGTTTACTACAGGCGAGGGCGGTGCTCCCGGAAACGTTGACAGCGGTGGATTGTCTGCCTGTTATTTGTGGAATACTATAGGAATTTTTCCTGTTAGCGGACAAAATTTAATGCTTATAGGTATGCCTTATTTTAAAAAATCTTCAATAGAGTTATCAAACGGAAAAACGTTTACAGTAGAACGTATTGGTAGCGGTAAATATGTAAAACAAGCCTCGTATAACGGTGTGAAGCTTAGCGAGTTGAGATTTAAGGTTACAGATATGATGGTGGGCGGTACACTGAAGCTTTATACAGAATAGTTTTAAAGGAGTTCATATGGAAAGAAACTTCAGATTTATGCGTTTTCCCGGAGGCAAGTTCAGAGCTTTTACTTTGAGCTATGATGACGGTGTCGGAACTGATTTGAGACTTATGGATATTATGAAGAAAAATGGAATAAAGGGTACGTTTAATCTTTGCTCAGGTATTTCGGATGATTCAAAAGACAATATAGACGTTGAAAAAAATCCAACACACAAATTTTCTCTTCCGCAGATATCCCAATATTATAAGGACGTGGAAATTGCTACACACGGAATGACTCATCCTTTTTACAAAGATTTACCCGATACAGCGCTTGTTTATGAGATTGTAAAGGACAGAGAAGTATTTGAAAAAATGTTTTCAAAAAGGGTCTTGGGACATGCATTTCCCAATGGTTCTTTTAAAGAAAGTACAATTGATGCACTAAAATCTTGCGGTATAATTTATGCAAGGACAACGGCACAAACTATGTCGTTTGATATTCCTGAAGATTGGTTGAAATACGGTGCCACTTGCCATCATTATGCGGATTTGAACGCGCTTTACGATAAATTTTTTGCTGAACCCCGACTTTACAAATCACCGTATCTGTTTACCGTATGGGGACACTCATACGAATTTGAAAATAACGGGAATTGGGAAGTTATAGAAAGCTTTCTTGAAAAGATTGGCGACAAGGATAACGTTTGGTATGCCGGACTTGGTGAAATAGTTGAATATACAAATGCTTACAGAAGTCTCGTTTATTCAATCGACTCAAACATTGTATATAATCCGACAGCGCTTGATATATGGATTTCAAAAACAGTTTTTTCTGACCAAGCGTTATGCATTCCGTCCGGAGCATCACTAGTACTTAATCAGGAGTAATTATGAAAAAATACGTAATAGGTGTAGATTTTGGTACTTTATCGGCAAGAGCGATAGTGCTTGACGTAGTTAACAAAAAAACTATAGCGGAATACACTTCAAACTACAGGCACGCTGTTATGGACAGATGCTTGCCTGACGGGACGGTACTTCCCGATAATTTTGCACTTCAGCATCCGGGTGATTATATAGAGTCTCTCGAAGAGAGCGTAAAGGGAGTTGTAAAAGAATCCAAAATTTTGGCGTCGGAAATCGGAGGCATAGGTATTGATTTTACCGCTTCAACCGTATTGCCGATATATACAGACGGAACTCCTTTGGCTTTTGATGATTCTTTTAAAAACGAGCCCCATGCATATGTTAAGCTATGGAAGCATCACGGAGCTCAAAAGGAAGCAGATGATTTTACCTCTGTGGCAAAGAGACGAAAAGAAGAATGGATAGATTCGTATGGAGGAATTGTTTCTGCAGAATTTATGTTCCCCAAAATTCTGGAAACTGCGCGCCATGCCAAAAAAGTTTATGATGCAACGTATCGCTTTGTAGAGGCAGGTGATTGGATTAATTATTTGTTGACAGGCGAAGAGACTCATGCCGCAGCGTTTGCCGGATATAAAGCATTTTGGAACGAAAATAACGGATTTCCTTCAAATGATTATTTTAAAGCTGTTGATCCTTTGCTTGACGGAATAATCGGCACAAAGATTTGTGACAAGATATCGCTTGTTAACGGTGTTGCCGGCAAGGTCTGCAATCGCGGAGCAGAATTGACAGGTCTTGAGGTTGGTACACCTGTAAGCTTGGCTATGCTCGATGCTCATGCTGCTATGCCTGCCCTTGATATTACAGACAACGGAAATCTTATGCTTATTCTTGGCACGTCTGCCTGTCATATTATGAATTCAGACAAAGAAATAACAGTTGACGGGATTTTCGGACGCGTAAAAAACGGAGTTATTCCGGATGCAACCACATATGAAGCCGGACAACAGTGCTTTGGTGATGCTTTTGATTGGTTTGTATCAAATTGTATCCCCAAAACATATTTTGATGAAGCTCAAAAAAGAGGTGTCAGTGTCCATCAGCTTTTGACAGAAAAAGCACAAGCTTTAAAAATAGGGGAGAGCGGAATACTGGCGCTTGATTGGTTCAACGGCAACAGAAGTGTTCTTGTAAATTCCAGGCTGAGCGGTATGATCGTAGGATTAACAATAAGAACTAAACCTGAGGAAATATACCGAGCGCTCCTGGAAGCCGCATCCTTTGGTACTAAGAGAATCGTTGACCAATTTGAAGCTTACGGTATTGATATAAACTCTGTTACTGCTGCAGGTGGAATAGCAAGTAAAAATCCTCTTTTGATGCAAATTTTATCTGATATTCTCAATAAAAAAGTTTCTGTTTGCGGTGCCACTCAAGCCGCAGCCCTCGGTAGCGCGATATACGCATCCGTTGCAGGCGGATTTTACAAGGACGTAAGAAGCGCCGCTAAGGAGCTTTCCGTACCTGTCGTAAAAGAGTATGTACCGAACAGCTGTAACGTTGAAAGCTATAAGACTTTATACAGTGAATACCTTGTTCTTCACGATTATTTTGGCAAGGAGAATATGGTTATGGAGCGTCTTGCAGAAAAGAAACAAGACTGACACTGTGTCAGCCTTGTTCGATACTTATAACGGAAAGATCTTTTTCGTTAACTTTGAATTTTATGTTTATGCCGTATACGGTCAGTCCATATATTCGGTTTGGGTCATCTTGATATGAAGGTCTGGGGTCGAGCGATAGAATTTCTTTTACGCTTGCTTTTTGCTCTATTGTGAGTTTTGATGTTTCGGGGATGGTAACGTTAAGTCTGTGTCCTAAGTGCTCACCCGCAAATCCTGAACTGGCATCGGGATGCGAATCTGTAAAAGGTATGTATGGCTTTATGTCATAAATAGAGGTTCCGTCCAACATATCTGCCCCCAGCACCTTAAGTATCGGAGCGTCTTGTGATTCTGTATCTACTTCGATTAATTTTAGTGATGACATCCCTATGGAATTGGGACGGTTAGGGGAACGAGTGGCAAAAACTCCCATTCGTTTATTTCCACCCAGGCGAGGCGGTCTTACGGTAGGAGACCATTTATCTGATTCAAAGCCTTTAAACTCCCATAGAACCCATATGTGCGAAAAATCCGATAGACCTCTGACTGAATCGATGTTTCTAAACTTTGGAACAAATTTTATTTCGGAAACTACGCTATCTACCATACCGCTTTGACGCGGGATGCCGAATTTATCGTTGTATGGAGTTTTTATATGAGCAATCGTTATTAATTCTTTTGGTTGCATCGGTTCACTTCCTTTTTATTCATTATATATCTGTTTCTAAAAAAACGCAAGAACAAAATAAAGGTAAATTAATTATGAAAGAAATTAATAGTTTTAAAAAAGGCATACTGTCCGGTATTCCGATTTGTATAGGATATTTTTCTGTTTCCTTTGCATTTGGAATCTTTGCTGTTCAATACGGCTTTACAGTTTTGGAGTCTGTTCTTATATCTCTTACAAATCTTACTTCAGCAGGTCAGCTTGCAGGTGTTCCGGTTATAGCCGCTGGCGGTACGTTTGTTGAGTTGGCTATCACTCAGCTCGTAATTAATTCAAGATACTCACTTATGTCCATATCTCTTTCGCAAAAGTTGGGAAAAAGTATTTCAATGCTTGACAGATTTGTTATATCTTTTGCTAACACAGATGAAGTTTTTGCAGTGGCTGCATCTAACAAAAACAACGTTGGAAAACACTATATGTATGGCTTGATTATTCCGCCCATTGTTGGATGGACTTTAGGAACTTTATGTGGTGCGTTGGCTGGAGATGTTCTTCCTGACAGTGTATCCGCCGCATTGAGTGTAGCAATTTACGGTATGTTTATCGCTATTGTTGTTCCACCGGCAAAAAAAGAGAAGTCCACTGCTTTGTGTGTGCTTGTAGCAATTGCTTTGAGCTGTATATTTTATTACGTTCCTTTCTTGAAAAATAATATTCCCAGTGGATTTACTATAATAATTTGTTCTGTTATAGCGAGCGCTTTGCTTGCCGTTATTGCACCTTTGCCTGTAAAGGAGGATAACAATGAATAATTTCTTCTCTTATTTGCTTGTAATGGCTTTGGTTACGTATCTTGTTAGAATGCTCCCTCTTGTTCTTGTAAAAAAGAAAATCACTAACAGATATATCCTATCATTTTTGCACTACATACCCTATGCCGTGCTTACTGTTATGACTGTGCCTGCCATCTTTTATTCCACGTCTTTTGTCCCGGCGGTAGTAGGCTTTATTGTTGCCGTGATATTTGCTTTTTTTGAAAAAACGCTGGTTGTAGTTGCTGCTTTTTCCTGTGCTTCTGTTTTTTTGACCGAAATTCTGCTAAGGCTGTTTTAAAATATGAAATCGGTTTTTCTTAAAATTAAAGAGCTTATTCTATCCGTGTTCATAATTCCTGAGGTTCAGTATTTTGACCTTTTGGACGAATACGAGGATTATGTCAACGGAAATGATGTAAGTGAACGTAACACCCTTGTCGGAACAGTGCGTTCAAAGAAGCAGTACGGGATAAACTACGATTATGACTTTTATCATATCCCCGAAAATTATGTCAACGATCCTGAAACAATTGAGTACATAGCACTTTATAGGTCAAAGGTTATATTTGATAATGACGAACCCGGCGTAAAGCATTACGGGAAGGTCGTATCTTATGAAAAGGTTAAAAGAAGTGATATAAAGGAACTTTTGCTTTCTGCAAATTATGACGATTGGTATTACCGATTTAACGTAGCTTCTTGGGAAACCTTGGAAACTGTTGTTCGAGCACGCGAAATCGGGCCCAATGTATTCTTGAAAACAAATTGTTTTCTTTTGAAAAACTCGCGTTTTTTCAACGAATTATACGTATCAAATAACAACGAATTTAAGCTTCATCTTGGTTTAATTGATATTACAAACGGTGTATATGACGGATTTTTTGTAAGGGACAGTAAAGTCAGAGTGCTTAGGTCAAAGATTATCGTATTAAATCAAAAAGGAAAGATTTGCTTCAAGATAAATGAGTATAAAAGGTATCCTTTGGCTACATTGAAAAAGATATCGGAATTCATTTTCGACACTGAATCACAAACGTAATGTGATATGGCATATAATACCGATGAGGGATCTCCCTTCAATACACATAGGAGGTATTATATGCCATTATTTACAAATCAGGCATCACTGTCATATAACGATACGGTAACGAATTCAAATATTGTTATCGGTAACTTAATAGAGACACTGACAGCAACGAAAACGGCTGTTGTTGACACGTATGCGAGAGGGGACAGTATAACGTACGTTGTGACTGTTCTGAATTCCGGTACAGTTGCCTATAATGGACTGACACTTACTGACAACCTGGGAGCGTATACGTTGGGAACAAATACGATTGTTCCTTTAACGTATATTGAAGGCTCGTTGTTGTATTATCTCAACGGAGCACTTCAGCCTACACCTACTGTTACGTCGGATGACGGTTTGACAGTAACAGGAATTAACGTTACACCCGGCGGAACAGCGTTGTTTGTATACCAAGCTGAAGTCAACAGCTTCGCACCGCTCGGCGAAGGAACAAGTATAACAAATGTGGCGACTGTAAGCGGTGAGTCTGTAACGGAGAGCGTAACTGCTACTGAAACCGTTACAGCGGCAAGCTCGCCGGAGCTTTCGATAAGCAAGTCTATATGTCCTGCAACCGTTTCCGAAAATAGTCAACTTACATACACGTTTGTAATTCAGAACACAGGAAACACAGGTACAGTAGATACAGACAATCTTGTTGTTAGCGATACTTTTGACCCTGTTTTAAGAGATATTACCGTGACATACAACGATGCTGTTTTAACGTTGGGCACTGACTACACGTATGTTAACGGCACGTTCACAACAGCAAATGGAGTTATCGGTGTTCCCAGTGCAACATATACACAGGATGCAGATGGTACTTGGATAATTAATCCGGGTGTAAGTGTAATTACTGTAACAGGAACGGTATAAGAAGGATAGCAATAGGTTCTTTTAACTTTAAGCATCATAAAAATAACCTCGATTCTTGTCGGGGTTATTGATTTTTTTGAGGTTATATGTTAAAATATAAAAAAACAAATGAAAGGAATCAAACATGAAGGCAATTATAACGGTAATAGGCAAAGATAAGTCTGGCATTATAGCCAAGGTAAGCACAAAGCTTGCGGACAACAATATCAACATAGAGGATATTTCGCAAACTATAATGCAAGGCTTTTTTACAATGGTAATGCTTGTTGATATTTCTTCGAGCAAGCTTGAATTTACACAGCTTGTAAACGATATGAAGCTTATCGGAAATGATATAGGCGTTGACATTTATGTTCAGCATGAGGATATTTTTAATTCGATGCACAAGATTTAAGAGGAAGATATGATAAATAATAACGAAATTATTGAAACGATAAATATGGTAAAAAACGAACACTTTGATGTTCGTACCATTACAATGGGCATATCTCTTTTATCGTGTATAAGAGATGATGCAAAGTTGACAGCAGATGCTGTGTATGATACGATTTGTAAGAGAGCACAAAATATAGTTAAGGTAGGCGAAGAACTTTCGGGAATATATGGAGTTCCTATTGTCAATAAGCGCATATCAATAACTCCTGCAAGTATACTTACGGCAAACTTTCCTGGAAAAGAATTAGTATTGGCTAAAGCACTTGACAAAGCCGCAAAAACTGTTGGTGTTGACTTTCTTGGAGGCTATTCTGCTCTTGTACATAAGTCTATGACAGATACGGAACGCTCGTTTATTAACAGCATTCCAGAGGTGTTGGCTACAACTGATAAGCTTTGTTCTTCCGTTAACGTCGGCTCGACGCGTTCCGGCATTAATCTCGATGCTATAAAACTTATAGGAGAAATGATTAAAACAACTGCGTCTCTCACTGCCGATAAGGACGGATTTGGTTGTGCTAAGTTTGTGGTTTTTTGTAATGCGGTTGAAGACAATCCTTTTATGGCAGGTGCTTTCCACGGTATTGGAGAAGGGGATACGGTAATAAACGTAGGTGTTTCCGGACCCGGAGTTGTGCATCATGCTCTGAAAAGCATTCCGGATGCTAATATTTCCGAAGTGGCAGAGGTAATTAAAAAGACAGCGTTCAAAATCACGCGAGTTGGGCAGCTGATAGCAAAGGAAGCCGCAAAGCGTCTGGGTGCAGAGTTTGGCATAGTGGATTTATCCCTTGCTCCAACGCCGGTAATCGGTGACAGTGTTGGACACGTCCTTGAAGAAATGGGGCTTGAAACTGTAGGCGGACATGGTACAACAGCTGCATTGGCAATACTAAACGACGCCGTAAAAAAGGGTGGTACTATGGCTAGTCCCAGTGTAGGAGGATTGTCCGGCGCTTTTATACCTGTGAGCGAGGATATCGGAATGATAGACAGTGCTGCATCGGGTGTGCTTACTTTATCTAAACTTGAGGCTATGACTGCTGTTTGCAGCGTTGGAATCGATATGGTAGCGATCCCCGGTAATACTCCTGCATCAACTATTTCGGCTTTGATCGCCGATGAGATGGCAATTGGAATGGTTAACAGCAAAACTACAGCAGTGAGAATAATACCGGTTCCCAACAAGAACGTTGGAGACTACGTTGAATTTGGAGGACTTTTGGGACGTGCTCCGATAATGTCGGTAATCAATACTTCTGCGGAAAAATTCATCAACAGAGGCGGAAAAATCCCGGCTCCTATACACGGAAATAAGAACTAAAACTAAATGAATTTTAAGTAATTGTTTATTATGATTAAAATTCATACACCTTTTTTGCTAAAACTCCCAAAAATTATAAATCATCAACAAATTACTTGACTTATTTGAAAAACAATACTATAATATCCCTAGATACATTAGGGTGTTTTTACCCAAAAAATTTATTAAGAAAGAAGTGTTGAAATGAGACAAACATTAAAGCTTTCGCTTACTCTTGTTTTGGCGTGTTTGATGCTCTTCGCTGTTGCTGTTGTAGCGTCCGCTGAAGCAAAACCCACTGCAAGTGGTACTTGCGGTGAATCTCTTATCTATCAGTACTATGATGACACTAAGACACTTATCATTAGTGGTACCGGTAAGATGGACAACTACTCTACAAAGACAATGCCTTGGTACAGTCAGTTGGGCTCTTTTGAAACGATTATTGTTGAAGAGGGTGTAACTCAGATTGGTACTACCGCTTTCTTTGGTGCTACTTCTTTGAAAGAAGTTAGATTGCCAGATTCATTAGTAACCATTGGTGGATATGCATTCCAGAACTGTACTGCTCTTGAAAAAGTGTATTTCGGTTCTGGACTGAAGGAAGTATATGATGCTGCATTCAAGGGATGTAGCTCAATGACAGAAGTTCACATCAAGGACCTTTCAGGCTGGTGTAAAGTAGCTTTTTCATCCTTTACTTCACACCCCGTTTCACGTAATCCCGGTTGCGGATTCTATCTCAACGACGAACTCCTTGTGGACGTTGTTGTACCCTCTGATGTTACTTCTCTTAGCAGATATACCTTCTATTTCTGCTATAGCATTAAGACAATCACTTTCCATGAAAATATTACACACTTTGGTGATGCTTCTCTCCAGGGTCTTAACAGAGCAACCACTATGATATTTAATAACGGTGGCTTTACAACTGGCACGAAGGTATTTGGTGATACTCTTACATACCTTACCGACATCTATGTAAATGATCCTGCTAAGTGGTGTACAAACGTTTACAGCGGTAATGGTTCTATTCCCAACAGAGCTAACTCTAATCTTACAATTCACTTCGGTGACTATGATTTGACTCCTGGTAAGACTGAAAACCCCATTACGCTTCCCATTCCTGCAGGCGTAACTACAATTAATGCTAACATTTTCTATGACTGCGATAACGTTACTGTTGTTATTATCCCTGAGTCAATGACAAGCATCAACGGTTGTAAGTCTGATAACGGTGCTTTTGCATACGGTAGAGTATATAAGGTATACGGTGCTGCCGGTTCTTATGCTCAGACATATGCTACAGAAAACGGCTTGACTTTCTCAGGTTACGCTATCAAGGATGTTACAGGCGTTGAACTTGATGCAGCAGAAGCTACTGTTAACGTAGGTGAAACTTATACACTTACTGCTACAGTTACACCTTCTAATGCAACTTTCAATACAGTAGCTTGGTCATCTTCTGATCTCTCTGTTGCTACTGTAAGTGCCGGTGTCGTAACTGCTGTCGGTGCAGGTGAAGCTACTATTACTGTTACTACAGACGACGGTTCTTTCACTGATACATGTGTTATAACTGTTCCCAGTGTTGATGTTACAGGCATCCAGCTTGATGCTACAACTCTTGAAGTTTATGAAGGACACAAAGCTGCTCTTACGGCGACTGTTCTTCCTGCAAACGCTTCTAACAAGGAAGTTATTTGGGCATCTCTCAACGAAGGTGTTGCTACAGTCGTTAATGGTGTAATCACACCTGTTTCTGCTGGTACTGCAACAATTACAGCAACTACCGCTGAAGGTGCGTTTGTGGCTGAGTGTCAGGTTACTGTTGTAACTCCTACAATTTTCGTTAAAAGCGTTGCTATTGACCCTGCTGAATTCCAGCTTGCTGTAGGCGAACAGCTTCAGCTTAATGCAATTATCACTCCCGCTGATGCTACAAACCAGGAAGTTACATGGGTTTCATGGAACAAGTCTGTTGTTACTGTAGATGCTAACGGTCTCGTTACTGCTGTAGGCGAGGGTACAACTCAGATTAAGGTTGCTTCTGTTGAAGATCCTTCAATTTCTAAGAAGTGCAACGTTACCGTTGTTGCTCCTGCTGATGTTGACGTAGAAGAGATTGCTCTTGATTGTGAAGAACTCGAGATAGTTATTGGAAAGGAATATGCATTCACAGTTGAATTTACTCCTGCTAATACAACTCAGAAGAATCTTTACTGGGAGTCTTCTAACGAAGATGTAGCTACTATCACAGAAGATGGTGTTCTTGAGGCAGTTGGATTTGGTGATACAATTATCACTGTTATCTCTCTTGACAACGAAGACCTCTTTGCAGAGTGCTACGTTACAGTTGTAGAAGGTAAGAAGGTTGAGTCTGTTACTCTTAACAAGACTTCTGCTAACGTTCTTCTTGGCGACATTGTAAATCTTGTTGCTAACGTTAATCCTTCCGATGCTGAAGACATTTCTGTAACATGGTCATCTTCTAACGAAGATGTTGCTACAGTTGTTGACGGTGTTGTTACAACTGTTGGTTCCGGTGTAGCTAACATTACTGTTACTACTGTTGACGGTGGTTTCACTGCAACATGTAAGATTATCGTTACATTGGGCAACGAGCTTCCTCCTCAGGAGTGGAATTAATTAGTTCTCATTTAACAATTATGGGAGATGCATTTGCATCTCCCTTTTTGTTTTACCATTTTTGATTTCAATAAAAACTGTGCATACAATCTATTGATTGTGTGCACAGTTTTATATTTGCAAAAAATACTTCTAAATCTGCATTTTGATTTATTTGCTGCTACCGTTTTCAAGTATCAGAAGTATATTATCTCTGGCATTTGATATATGTAGCTCTGTTAATTCCTTTGCCTTTTTAGAGTCTTTTGATGCTATTGCTTCATATATAGCACGATGTTCTTTAACAGCAATTATCGTTCTGCCTGTTGTCAGGAGTGAAGATTCTCTTGCACGTTTTAATTGATTATGGAATGAAGCGAGAGTATGCTTTAAAATTCTACTTCCTGATATTTCGTAGATTATTTCGTGAAACTTTGTATCTAATTGAAGGAGTTGGAATATGTCGCCTTTTGAAGCATAGAACTCTTGTAACTCAACAAGGTTTTCGAGCTCTTTGATCTCGCTATCGGTTACTCTTTCTGCTGCTAGTTGGGAGCTGATTCCTTCTACTGCAACTCTTATAGTATAAATGTCAAGAATATCCTGAGTTGATACACCTATAACAAAGGTTCCTTTATTTGGTATTGTAGTTACCAATCCCTCTAGTTCCAGTTGCTTTAAAGCCTCTCTTACAGGAGTTCTGCTTACGCCGAGTTCAAGTGAAATTTTCGATTCTACAAGTTGGTCTCCCACAGAATACATTCCAGAAAGAATTGCTTGCTCGATTTCGCTAAAAACTCTTTCTGTCAGGGAATGTATGTTTTTGTCTACAATTGATTTCATTTTCATTCTTCCTTTTTAACGTTCTGTTTTGATAATGGGTTTAAATCTAAAGCATTTTTCATTTGTTGGTCACTTACGTGAGTGTAAATTTGAGTTGTATTTAATTGCTCGTGTCCTAAAATGTCTTTCAAGACACGAATATCAACTTGTCCGGTGCTATACATTAGGGTTGCCGCTGTATGTCTTAGCTTGTGAGTCGATAAACCTTTTCCTGACAATCCCGCAAGTTTCAGATATTTTTGTACCGTCCATTGAACAGTTTTGTTGCAAATACGATTGCTGTTTCGACTTACAAACAGTGCATTATTATCTTTGCAATGCAGGCCTTTACGTATTTTCATATATGAGTTCAAAGCATTAATACACATCGAATTCAGGTAAATTGTTCGTTGTTTGTTTCCTTTTCCTGTGACAGTTAGCTTTGATTCTGAATAGTTTATGTCATTAAGATTTATTCCTACTAGTTCCGAAAGTCTCATACCGCAATTTAGAAACAACACTAGCATTGCATAATCTCGCTCTTTGTTTTTGTTGTTTTTATCAAGTTCAATTGCATCTAGTAGGTTTTGAGACTCTATAAGAGTTAGATATTTTGGTAATGCCTGCTTAACGGTAGGTGAACTAATATCAGCTGCCGGATTTTCTTTTATTATTTTTTCTTTTTTTAGGTGAGCAAAATAACCTCTTATTGCTACAAGCTTTCTGGCTCTGGCAGATGCTTGATTTCCTTTGTCAAGTGCTATATGAAGCATATAATCGTATATATCTTCGCTTCTAACGGAAGTAACAAAATTCATACCTATGCTTTCGATATCGATCTCTGCTTCGTTTAATTTGTTTTTCTTGGCATAAACATATTTAAAAAAATTGCAAAGATCCAAACAGTATTCATTGACTGTGAGATCAGAACGATTTTCAATGATTTTCTTTTGCATTATAAAAGATTTTAAAAAGCTAGGAGCTTCGGTGTAATTCAAAAACATCACCTCAATATATTTTAGCATACTTTTAAAATTTTATCAATATAAAAATTAATCTTTGACAAATTCTCTTAAATATGATAATATATCTTTTGAGGTGAATTCAATGTCCAAAGAGAAGGATATACAGATTTGTAGCTATGACGTTTTTTATAACAAAACTCATAAGCTTTCGTCAATATATAAATATTTCCAGCAAATTGCCCGCGAGGACTTAGATGACGTAGGCTTAACGTACGAAACGCTTTTAAGTAGCGGAATGGTGTTTGTATTGGCAAAAATGAAGTCAGTGTTTTATAAACCCATTTTTTCTTCTGATGAAATTAAACTCGAATCATCTCATCGAAAAGTAAAAGGTGTCAGTTTTATCAGAGATTATATACTTACAAAAGGTGGAGAGATTGTAGGTGAGACTAGCTCGTATTGGGTTCTTATGGATATAAATTCGCGCCGACTTTGTCGTCCCAATGTGCTTGAGAGTAGTTTGAATTCCCCAAAAGAGCTTTGCTCGTTTGAAATAGAAGACAGATTTTCGTTTCCTGATAACGTTCAAAGTTCAAAATATACGTACACAGTTGTTTTTAGCGATATTGATGAAAACAATCATATGAACAATACAAGATATCCGGATGTGTGTCTTGATGCAGTGGAGGGGATTTCAGCGGATTCATTTGTTTCCGGTCTGCGAATAGATTATATTTCGGAGGCTAAGCTCGGTGAGGAGCTTTTTATTGAATATACAAATGTTGATAATACTTATTACTTTGCTGCACAAAATAGAACAACAGGTAAAAAGTGTTTTGATGCTGAAATTATAGTTGATAAGTTTTAAAAATACTTTATTTGAATTTTTTAGCATTATATATGGAGATGGCTTATGATACTTGCTATTGATATAGGTAATACAAATATTGTAATAGGAGGATTTGAAAAAGAAGAGTTATTATTTGTTACAGAGATTTCCACAAACGATAGAAAAACTGTTTACGAGTATTCTGCAACTATTACTGATGTTTTAAAACTTCACGGAATAAGCAAGGATTCCATAAATGGTGCAGTGATATCTTCTGTCGTTCCTATGCTGAACATTACAATTAAAAACGCTATTATGCTTGCATATGGTGTCGATGCTCTGATTGTCGGACCTGGCATAAAAACAGGTATAAATATACATTGTGACACCCCCTCGTCTGTGGGGTCTGATTTAATATGTTCTGCTGTGGCGGCATATTGTATTTATGGCGGCCCTTCTGTTGTCATCGACTTGGATACCGCCACCACAATTCTTGCAGTTGATGAAAAAGGAGCTTTTATTGGTGTTTCAATAATCCCAGGTGTAAATATATCTTTAGAAGCTTTGATCGAGTATACTGCGCAGTTACCGCAAATCAGTCTTGAGGCTCCAAGGTCGGTTATTGGTAAGAATACTATTGACAGTATGCGTTCAGGGGTCATTTACGGCAATGCAAGTATGATTGACGGCATGATTGATAAATTTAATAACGAAATCAAGAGTGAGTCTCAAGTTATTGCTACGGGAGGAATGGCTAAGAGTATTATACCTTACTGTCGACACAGTATAACAATAGACGATTATTTAGTGCTGAAAGGATTGAATATAATCTATAATAAAAATTCATAGGTTATAAGAGCTCTGCTCTTTATAATAAATATTAAAGCGTTGTATCGCGTGAAGCGAACGACAGCAGGAGGTTTTATTATGAACAAAAAAAGAATGTCAGTTGAAGTGTTAACCCTTACGGCTTTGTTGACGGCACTGGTAATAGTGTTGCAATTTGCAGGTGCTTTCATCCGCTTTGGGTTATTTCAAGTATCACTTGTACTTGTCCCCATTGTTATTGGTGCAGCAACGTGTGGCTCGATGGCGGGTGCATGGTTGGGATTTGTATTTGGAATGGTTGTTTTACTTAACGGCGATGCCGCTGCGTTTCTTACAATCGATCCGTTGGGAACAGTCATAACAGTGCTTCTTAAGGGTGCGCTGTGCGGTCTTGCTTCAGGTTTGGTCTACAAAGCGTTTGAGAAAAAGAACAGACTTGTTGCCGTTTTACTTGCGGCAATTGTATGTCCGGTAGTGAATTCCGGAGTATTCCTTTTGGGCTGTTTTACTTTCTTTTATGACACCATTTTATTGTGGGCTGCTTCATCGGAGCATAGCGAAAGCATAGCAAAGTATTTTGTTTTTGGTCTTGGACTTATTAATTTCCCCATTGAATTTGCTATAAATTTAGTTCTAAGTCCAATAGTTGTTCGTCTTCTTGATATTCGTACAAAGCTGAGAATAAGATAAATTCGGCTGAAGAATGCCGGCTTTATCTATTGTCAATTTTAAAAAAACAGTCAATATTTTACATATTATTCCTGAAAGAAAAATTCACGCCACACAAACGTGTGGCGTAAATTTTTATATTCGATGAAATAGTTTTAAACAAACCTTATTGTTTAAAGTTATTATAGTAAGAGACGGGAATTGACGGCGGAAGCTCTCACCTTTTTATTATTTATATTCAGGAAGCCAATCCTTGTGTGCCTCCAGCAACTCATCTACCATAGCGTAAATGTCCTTGATGTTAAGCTCTGACGAAGTATGAGGATCCATCATCGCTGCTTGATATATATATTTCTTTTCGAGAGTAGCAGCAGCCTGTATTGTGAGAAGCTGAGGATAGATATTTGAAGAATTCATAGCAGCAAGCTGAAGAGGAAGTGGACCTACTTTGCAAGGCTGAATACCTGCACTTGTTATAAGACATGGCACTTCTACACAAGCTTCTGCAGGAAGATTGTCGATAAGACCGTTGTTTATTACGTTACCACCGATAGTGTATGGCTTATTCGTTACAATAGCTTCCATAATGTATGAAGCGTATTCATGGCTTCTTGTATGAGTGACTTCTCCGTTTGCAAGGATGTTGTCACGCTCTTTTTCCCAACCTTCAATTTGGTTGACGCAACGTCTTGGATATTCATCCAGAGGAATGTTGAATTCGTCAATCATTTCGGGGTATTTTGCCTTTATGTAGAAAGGATTGTACTCTGCGTTGTGTTCACTGCTTTCCGTGCAGTAATAACCAAGCTTGTCTATATAGTCGAAACGTACCATGTCTCCGTGTTTTTCGGAAGCATTCTTTTCCTTTGCTCTTTTTTTGATTTCAGGGTAAAGGTCGTTGCCGTCTTTGTCCTTGATTTCAAGAAGCCATGCCATGTGATTGATTCCTGCGATAAGCTCACTGTGTCCTTCAAGCTTATCACCCATATTAACACCGTTAAGAATGGCTTGGGCGCAAACCTGTACTGAGTGACAAAGACCAATCGTTTTAACCTTGGTATATCGCTGCATATAGCCTGTGAGTATTGCCATAGGATTAGTGTAATTAAGGAACCACGCGTCAGGGCATACTTCTTCAATGTCGTCGGCAAATTCCTTCATAACAGGTATTGTTCTGAGTGCACGCATAATACCGCCTATGCCAAGAGTATCTGCGATTGTTTGGTTGAGACCGTATTTCTTTGGAATCTCACAGTCTGTAATTGTGCAAGGGTCATAACCGCCTACCTGGATGGCATTTACTACGAATTTAGCGTCCTTAAGAGCAGCTTTTCTGTTTTCTTTTCCAAGGAAAGTAGTAATTTTGGCTCTGGATTCATTTGTGTTCTTGTTAATTGCTTCGAGAATGATTTTTGATTCCTCGAGTCTTTTTCCGTCAATGTCATAAAGAGCAAATTCGCTGTCGCGAAGTGCTTCAGAGCACATGCAGTCACCGATGACATTACGTGCAAAAATAGTGCTTCCTGCACCCATAAACGTAATCTTCATAAATTTCTCCTTGCATTATTTGTAGTTTTATGGTAATCTAAATATATCACATTAAACTCACGATATCCATGGAATAAATCACAAAGAAAGTTGGAATTATCAAAATGCTAATGAACAGAAACGATATAATGCGTTCTTTTTCTCAGTTCATTAATGAAGGAGACCCTTTCGGCATCAACTTTGTCGGCAAAAGTATATGCGATGAAAAGTTTTATACCGAGCGCGAAAACAGCGATATAATGTCTCTTGAATACATTATCGAAGGGAAGGGGACTTTGGAAATTAACGGACAGACTCTTAACCCTTGCAGTGGAGACGTCTTTCTATTGACAGAAGGCAGTAGCCATAAGTATTATACGGACAAGTCATCACCGTGGCGCAAGTACTTTGTTTCTTTTACAGGACCTCTGGCTTATAAGCTGAAGGAATTGTATTTGCCTTATAATACGTATTTGTTTAAAAACTGTGATGTTCTTGCTTGCTTTGAGAAAATCTTTAACGTAGCATTTGACGATTCACAAAGCTATGAGCCTATTAATCAGTGCGTGACTCTGGAGGTTATGAAGATAATAATGTATCTTCATTCCAGAAAAGCGGGAGAGAATGAAGATTTAGCAGACAAAATAAAAAAGAAAATCGACTATTGCGTTGAAGGAGAATTTTCGCTTGACGCAATTGCCGATTCACTTTCATATTCAAAAAATCATATAATAAACATTTTTAAAGACAAATACGGTAGAACTCCGTATCAATATTACATAGAAGCTAAAATAGAAATTGCCAAACGGTATTTGCGGCAAACATCATGCTCAATTTCGGATATATCAGCAAACCTTTCATTTTCTGACCCTCAGTATTTTAGTTCGTACTTTAAACGGATTACCGGGGTTTCTCCGCGAGATTACAGAAAGCAGGCTCATCAATAAAGTCGTTGATAACGTCTTTGATATGTATTTCGGAGAGTTTACATTCATTACATTTTTTGCATAGCTCTTCGACTCTTGCTTTGCTGACAGTAACGTTTTCAAACGATATGTTTTCGCTTTTAATTCCATACACTGTTATTTTCTCGTTTGAATCAGTTACGTATTCACTTTTTATAACATAATACATTATATACTCTCCTTTCTTATGTATTATACTGCTTTTGTTCGACAAATTCAATACTTTAAGCAAACAAATACCATTTTCTACCAATTTGTTAAAATGACGCTTTTGGAACTTTGTTTTTTAACATTATTGTTAAAAAATGGAGTTTTGATGCTAAGTTATAGACAAAAGTTAATAAAAAAATAAGTTTTTTTAAAAATACTATTGATTGATTGCGAAAAAAGTAGTACAATATTCAAGATAGGTTATAGTGCTTGTAGCTTATTAAATTATTAGTAATGAATAAATTCATATAAAAAAGAGGACTAAACTATGTGCAACAACAATCAGTGCGAGAAAAAGACTCTTGCAACCACATACAATCCAAAAGAGTTCGAAGACAGATTGTATGAAAATTGGGAAGCAAAGGGATATTTCAAGCCGTCGGACGACCATTCAAAAACGCCTTTTTCCATTGTTATTCCGCCACCTAACGTAACAGGTCAGCTTCATATGGGTCACGCTCTTGATGATACTCTTCAGGACATCATAATCCGTACAAAGCGTATGCAGGGATATAATACTCTTTGGGTTCCCGGTACAGACCATGCTGGCATCGCGACTCAGATCAAGGTTGAAGAATATCTTCGTGTTAACGAAAATAAAACGAGATATGACCTTGGACGTGAAGAGTTTTTGAAGCGAGTATGGGATTGGAAAGAAAAGTACGGCGGAACTATTATTAAGCAGCTTAAGAAGCTTGGCGCTTCTTGCGATTGGACAAGAGAAGCTTTTACAATGAGTCCTGAGCTTTCTAAGGCTGTTAAGAAGACTTTTGTTTCACTTTATGAAAAGGGACTAATTTATCATGGATACAGAATAATCAACTGGTGTCCCAATTGCGCAACTGCGCTTTCTGATGCCGAGGTTGAATACAAAGATCTTCCCGGAAACTTTTGGCATATCAAGTATCCAATCGAAAACAGCGACGAATACCTTGTTGTAGCAACAACTCGTCCCGAAACCTACTTCGGAGATACCGCTGTTGCTGTTCACCCCGAGGATGAAAGATATTCACACCTTGTTGGCAAGAATGTTGTTCTTCCTTTGATTGGCAGAAAGATACCTATTGTTGCTGATGAGTACGTAGAAAGGGAATTTGGTACAGGCTGCGTAAAGATTACTCCCTGCCATGACCCTAATGACTTTGAAGTAGGAAAGAGACATAATCTCGAAAACATAATAGTTTTTGATAAGAATGCACGTCTTAACGAAAATTGCGGCAAATACGAAGGACTTGAGCGCTACGAGGCAAGACGTCAGCTTGTTGCTGATCTGGAAGAAGCTGGTTTCCTTGTAAAAACAGAAGAGCATTCGCATAACGTTGCTCACTGTTACCGTTGTGGCACTACCGTTGAGCCCCTTGCTTCTAAACAGTGGTTCGTTCATATGCCTCCTCTTGCAGCACCCGCTATTGATGCAGTAAAGAACGGAAGCATTCAGTATATTCCCGAAAGATTCTCTAAGAACTATCTTAATTGGATGGAAAACATTCAGGATTGGTGTATATCAAGACAGCTTTGGTGGGGACACAGAATTCCCGCTTTTTACTGTGATGATTGTGGAGAAATTACTGTCAGCGAAGGCGACGTTACAGAATGTCCTAAGTGTCATAGTAAAAATGTCAGACAAGATGAGGATGTTCTTGATACTTGGTTTTCGTCTGCTCTTTGGCCTTTCTCTACTCTTGGATGGCCTGAAGATACCGAGGATTTGAAGTATTTCTATCCAACAAACGTTCTTGTTACCGGATATGATATTATTACCTTCTGGGTAAGTAAGATGATATTCTCCGGTATCGAGCAGGTAGGGGAGATTCCTTTCAAGTACGTTCTTATTCACGGTCTGGTACGTGACTCTCAGGGCAGAAAGATGTCTAAATCTCTTGGCAACGGCGTAGATCCTCTTGAAGTTATTAAGGAATATGGAGCTGATGCTCTCAGATTCACTCTTGCAAACGGCAACTCTCCCGGAAACGATATGCGTTATTACCCGGAAAGAGTTGAGGCGGCACGTAATTTTGCAAATAAGCTTTGGAATGCTGCAAGATTTGTAATGATGAATCTTAATATTGAAAGCATTCAACTTCCCGATGCATCGCAGCTTATGGCTGAAGATAAGTGGCTTCTTGATAAATATAATACTCTTGTCAGTGAGGTTACTTCAAATATCGATAACTATGAGCTTGGTGTAGCTCTAGCGAAGCTCTATGATTTTATCTGGGATATTTTCTGCGACTGGTACATTGAGCTTGTTAAGCCCAGATTGTTTGATAAAGAGAATCCTACTAATAAGTCTGCTCAGCAGGTTATTTCATTTGTTCTTTCCAATACTCTTAAGCTCCTTCATCCTTTTATGCCCTTCATTACTGAAGAAATATGGCTCACTCTGCCTCACGACGGAGAAAGCATTATGATATCAAAGTGGCCCGAGTCATGTGACTGTATGAGGTATGAAAAGGAAAGTGCAGATTTTGAAAAAATAATCGGCGCAATACGAGCTATAAGAACCAGAAGAACAGAAATGAAGGTGCCTGTATCACGCAGAACACAGCTTTTTGTTGATACTCCTTATCCCGAGCTTTTCAAAGCGTCATCCGGATTCTTCGATAAGCTTGCATCTGTAACTAACGTTGAGATTGTATCCAACTTTGCTGATGAAGGTGCAGTAACTCTTATTACCGATGGTGCAAAGCTGTATATTCCGGTAGCCGATATGGTTGATTTTGCGGAAGAAAAGGAAAGACTTACCAAAGAAAAAGAAAAGCTTGTTGGAGAAGTTACAAGACTTGAAAAGAAACTTTCTAACGCTGAATTTGTTTCTAAGGCTCCCGAAAAGGTAGTAGCTATCGAAAGAGAAAAGCTTGAAAAGTACAAAGCTCAGTTGGCTGATACTGTAGAGGCTCTTGAAAAAATAAAGTAAGTCGACTGTAGTTGACAAAAAAACGCATATGTAATGGTATATCCTATGGATGTTAAATCCATAGGATATATTTTTTGTTAAGGAAGGATAAAGTATGGCGGCGGAATTTAATAAAATAGGCGATATGCTGGTTGTTGCGATAATAGGCGAAATAGATCATCACGAAACCAAGAGCCTTAGGGAAGAAATTGATGAAAAAATGGTTGATACATTACCGCACAAATTGGTTTTTGACCTATCAAGGACTTCGTTTATGGATTCGTCTGGACTTGGTTTAATTCTTGGAAGATATAATAAAGCGCTGGCATTAGGAATGGATTTTGAGTTAGCAAATCCCGGAGAGAAAATTATGAGAATAATTACAATGGCGGGAGTAGACAAAATTATAAAAGTCAAAGGAGTGGAAAAATGAAAGAAAAAATACTAAATAGAATTAACGTGAAATTTTTATCAAATTCATCAAACGAGGCACTTTCACGAATAATAATTACAGGCTTTTTAATGCCTTATGACCCGACAGTAGAAGAAATAGCAGACATAAAGACTTCTGTATCAGAAGCAGTAACAAATTGCATCGTTCATGCATACAAAAACAGGGAAAACGGCATCATAGAGCTTTGTGCTACATATACAGACTCCTCTAAGTTAAAAGTAACAATAAAGGATTCAGGCTGTGGAATAGAGGACGTAGAACTTGCAAAGCAGCCTTTGTATACAACCGATAGGGAAAATGAAAGGAGCGGAATGGGCTTTGCTATAATGGAGTCTTTTTCCGATAAACTTACAGTAAAATCTGTTGTAGGCAAGGGGACAAAAGTTACAATAATTAAAAAATTGAAAAATAATAGAAAATGAATAGTTATTCAAATACTAAAGAAAGAATACAGCTTGCCCGTGACGGTGACGAAGGGGTACTCTCTGAACTCCTTGAAGAGAATACCCCTCTCGTCAAAAGCATTGCAAAACGCTTTTTGGACAGAGGTGCCGACTTTGATGATTTGATGCAAATAGGTATGATAGGGCTTATAAAAGCGATAAGAGGATTTGACTTTAGCTTTGATACCGTGTTAAGTACATATGCAGTTCCGATGATCTACGGAGAAATCAAACGCTTCTTACGAGATGACGGTCTTGTTAAGGTCAGCAGAGAGGCTAAAACAAATGCTCAGCGTATCAGGCGCTTTGAAGAGGAATATGAGCAAAAGCACGGCACATCTCCTACACTGTCGGAAATTTCTTTAGCAACCGGAATAAGCGAAGAGGAAGCTGTGTTTGCTCTATCTGCGGTACAACCTATATCTCCGCTGACAATTGAGGGCGAAGACGGCAACGATTACGATATTCCCATAGGCATAGATGACGAAGAGGAAAGAATCGAAAGGTTTGCATTGCTTGAAGCTATTGATAAACTGACATCGGATGAACGTCAACTAATAGTTTTGCGGTATTTTAAAAACTTAACTCAACAGCAGACTGCAAAAATTTTGGGATTAAGTCAGGTAAAAGTGTCCCGTATGGAAAAAAGAATTTGCATAAAACTTAAATCCCTTCTCGAATAAGCCTTGCAAAATGGAAAAAAGTGTGATATACTCTTAAATGTAAATTAAAAACAATATTATTAATAGGAGTGTATTACTATGAAGATTCTTGTTATTAACGCAGGAAGCTCGTCGCTTAAGTATCAGCTTATTGATATGACAAACGATGCAGTTCTTGCAAAAGGTCTTTGCGACAGAATCGGTATCGAGGGCGGCAATTTCAAGCACAAAGTTCCCGGCAAAGAGGACTATGTACTTGATGTTCAGATGAAGAATCACGAGGATGCTGTAAAGATTGTTGTTGATGCTCTTACAGACAAAGAACACGGTGTAATTTCGTCAATGGAAGAAATCGGTGCTGTAGGTCACAGACTTGTTCACGGTGCAGATAAGTTTTCTAAATCTGTTATTATCGATGACGAGGTTATTGAAACAGTTAAGGAATGCAGTGTTCTCAGTCCTCTTCATAACCCTGCCAACCTTACAGGTGTAAAGGCTTGTCAGGAAATAATGGGTAGCATCCCTCAGGTTGGTGTATTTGACACAGGTTTCCACCAGACAATGCCTGATTATTCTTATCTTTATCCCATTCCTTACAAGTACTATGAAAAGTACAGAATCCGCCGTTATGGTTTCCACGGCACTTCACATCGCTACGTAACTCTTCGTGCTGCTGAAATGCTTGGTAAGAAGCCTGAGGATATAAAGATCGTTACCTGTCACCTTGGTAACGGCTCATCGATTGCGGCTGTTGACGGTGGCAAGTGTCTTGATACGACAATGGGTATGACCCCCCTTGAAGGTATCATGATGGGAACACGTTCAGGTACAATTGACCCTGCTATTATTCCTTTCCTTATGGAGAAGGAGAATATGACTGCTAAGGATATCGACAAGATGCTCAACAAGGAATCCGGTATTCTTGGTATATCCGAAAAGACAAGTGATAACAGAGACATTGAGCAGGGAGCAAGAGAAGGCGACGAGAGATGCAAGCTTGTCGAGAATATGCTTTGCCATCAGCTCACAAAATACGTTGGTGGTTATATTGCTGCTATGGGTGGATGCGATGCTGTTGTATTCACAGGCGGTATTGGAGAAAACAACCCTGCATACAGAAAGCGTGTTGCTGAAAAGCTCGGATTTATGGGCGTTAAGATTGATGACGAAAAGAATGAATTTGCAAAGCGCAATGGTCTTGAAGTTGATATTTCAGCAGCTGACACTACAGCTCATATACTTGTAATTCCAACAAACGAAGAGCTGATGATTGCCAGAGACACTTACGAACTTGTGAAATAAAGATAAAAACTCTGCGGAGCTATTCCGCAGAGTTTTTTATATATTAGGAAATTGCATTAAATCAACCTCGCCACTTTATGATGCATGGTTATACTCGAAGCTTATGATAGAAGAGCATTACCGGCGGTTGATTGATTTTTAATTGCATTTGTGACTGCACTTGCCGTCGAAGAGACCCTTTAGAGTAATAATGTATTTTCCGTTTTCTTCGGTGAATCCGAGCATCTTTGCATACTTATCTGTATGCTCAGTATCGGCATCGAAGCTACAGGTTTGTGCCCCAGATAGCTCCATAAAATTGAGTACTGCTCTTCCAAGTATGATCAATGCTTCTATATCTTCTGTTGTTTTTTTTACCATACCAAAATCCAAGATTGATGCCGCTTCTCCCAATATGTCGAACTGACACGATGCTATGAGCTTTTCGTCCTCTTTTTCCGAGTAAGCAAAAGCAAGAGGGTCATATTTGAAACCGCATAAACGGCAAACTTCTTCTTGATACGATTTATCCTGAATAGGTTTAATTATAAGCATGTTTTTAGCCTCCTGTGAAATTCAAACCAATTATACCTTTGTTTTCCCAAAATGTCAACCAAAAATGCAAAAAGTCGGCAAATATATTGATGAAAATTTCACAAACATCTTGAAAAAAATAAAGTAATGGTGTATAATACAAAGTGATGTATAATGGGCTTTAAATAAAAGCCTGAAGACATATTATATTAATGACATATTTTAAGGAGGAAAATGGGTAATGCAAAAGAAAATCAGCAATCTCCCGTTTAAGGGCACTCCCGAACAGGAGAAACTACTCAAGGCTTCGATCGATGCAAATAAGCATGATAAGAGCCGACTTATGGCAGTAATGCAGGAGGCACAGGGAATCTATGGATATCTGCCTCTTGAAGTACAGTCAATGATCGCAGAAGGAATGGACGTACCCCTTGAAAAGGTTTACGGTGTAGCTACTTTCTACGCTCAGTTTTCACTTTCTCCCAAAGGAGAGTATAACATTTCTGTTTGCCTTGGTACAGCTTGCTACGTTAAAGGCTCAGGAGATATCTTCAATAAGCTTTCTGAAAAGCTTGGTATTGCCGCAGAAGAGTGTACTCCCGACGGAAAGTTTTCACTTACTGCATGCCGTTGCATAGGCGCTTGCGGTCTTGCTCCTGTTTTTACAGTAAATGAGGATGTTTACGGAAGAATCGGTCCTGACGACGTTGCAGGAATTCTTGCGAAATACGGTGCATAAATAAATATCACAAGAGGTATAAATCTGTGAAAATTTGCGAAATTCAGAAACTTCTTAATGCAGAGGTACTGACTTGTAAAGAATTGCTTGATAAAGATGTCAGATCCGCTTGCGGAAGCGATATGATGAGTGACGTTCTTGCATACGTTAAGGACCAGGCTGTTCTTCTGACAGGCCTTGTTAATATGCAGGTTATCAGAACGGCTGAAATGATGGATATGGTTTGTGTAGTGTTTGTGCGAAACAAAGTTCCCTCAGATGATATTCTTGCTTTGGCGGAATCTAAGGAAATAGTCGTTATGAAAACCGAAGAACGTATGTTTGATGCGTGTGGTATGCTTTATTCGGCAGGATTGCGCAAGGGTGAATAGTATGAGCGACGTTTTGAAACTGCATTTCGATGTAGACGGTGATGATTTTACTTCTGCCGGCGAAGCATCGGCTGAGGTTAAAAAGAAGCTCAGACTTCTCGGTTATTCAGCAGAATTCATCAGACGCGTATCTATTGCGATGTACGAAGGCGAAATCAATATGGTGATTCATGCCGCCGGCGGTGTTGCCGACGTTGCAATATATGAAGACCGCATAGAGATCGTGCTGACTGACCATGGTCCCGGTATTGAGAACATAGAACTTGCAATGAGCGAAGGTTTTTCCACTGCCGCAGATACAGTTCGTTCTCTTGGATTCGGTGCCGGTATGGGTATACCCAATATGATGCGATATGCTGACTATTTCAATATTGAGTCCACAGTTGGTGTTGGTACCAAAGTTACTATGATAATCAATACATAAACTGGCAGGTGATCTTTTGGACAAGTATTTACATTCAGTAACTCTTATGGCAGATAAATGCCACGGTTGTACACATTGCTTGAATTACTGTCCTACCGAAGCGATACGCGTTAAAAATGGAAAAGCCGTTATTAATGCAGACAGATGCATTGACTGCGGTCAATGTATACGCGTTTGTCGCAACAAAGCCAAAAAGTCTATTTTCGACCCACTAAGTGCACTTGAGAAATTTAAATTTAAGGTTGCTCTTCCTGCACCTACTTTATATGGGCAGTTTGATAATCTTGATGATGTTGATTACGTAGTTCAAGGTCTTTATGATATAGGTTTTGATTACGTATACGAGGTATCAAGAGCAGCCGAGATCGTAACGGAGTATACCAGACGCTATTTGAAGCAATGTGATATTCCCAAACCTGTTATAAGCTCTGCTTGTCCTGTTATACTCAGACTTATAAGTTTGAGGTTTCCATCTCTTTGCGATCACGTAATGCCACTTATGTCTCCTATGGAGGTGGCGGCAATAAATGCGAAGCAAATGGTAAAAGAAGAACATCCGGAGCTTTGCGACGATGATATAGGCATAGCCTTTATATCTCCTTGTCCTGCCAAAGTCAGTTACGTTAAAAACCATCCTGAAAACCGCCGTCCGATAATTGACTGCGTTCTTTCCATGAAAGAAATCTACTTTTTGATGATTTCTAAAATGAAAAGGGAAGCACAGCCTCAAAAATCATCCGAATCCGGAGTAGTAGGCTTAAGCTGGGCTACTTCTGGTGGAGAATCTACGGCGATATTCAATGATAAATACCTTGCGGCTGATGGAATTGACAACGTGATAAAGGTTCTCGACCAAATTGAAAATAACGCCCTTCCAACGTTGGAATTTGTTGAATTAAACAGTTGTCCCGGCGGTTGTGTTGGCGGTGTCATGACGGTCGCAAATCCGTTTATTGCCAGAGCAAGAATACAAGGTCTTAGAAGGTATCTCCCGGTTACGAGAACGTCTGGATCAAAAGAGCTTGCAAAGAGCGGAGTTCCTGAGAACCTTGTTATACATACGCCTCTTAGTAAACGGAGCATTGGAACGTTTAATGAGGATGCTAATCTGTCGATTAAAGTAATGGCACAAATAGAGGATATCAATAACAAGTTGCCGCAAATTGATTGCGGTGCCTGTGGGGCTCCTACTTGCCATGCTTTTGCTGAAGACGTCGTATGCAACGGCATATCACTTGATGAGTGTCCTATGTATAAGCTTCCAAGGTTTAATGATGGAGGTGCAAAATGAAATTAACTGATTTTATATGTGCACTATCACTTGAAACGGTTCACATCGCTGATGCGGATAGGGAAGTAAAAGGCGCATATACAGGAGACCTGCTTAGCTGGGTTATGACAAGGCTTGATGCAGACTTTGCGTGGGTGACAATAATGAATAACGTCAATGTTATTGCTGTTGCTTCTCTT
>JAZSDT010000073.1:0-2615 GCA_045531285.1 Eubacteriales bacterium | reverse complement strand
CATTTCTACAACCATCAACGCATCCAGCTTAAAACAAAACTGACTCCGCTTGAATTACGAAGTCAGTATGTTGCTTAAAATTTAATATTTGCTACCATAATGGTCTTTTTTGTTCTGTCTGCACAATTTGGGGCAGTCCATAAATCCATATCGGCTTTTTTACTGTACTTTAGTACTAGCCACTATCGGTCATTGACCGCTTTTGCGTTGCTTAATCAAGGGGCTTCATTGTAGGGAAGAGGAGTACGTCGCGGATAGCCGCTGAGTCGGTGAGGAGCATACAGAGACGGTCTATACCGTATCCTATACCACCCGTGGGAGGCATACCGATTTCGAGTGCATTCATAAAGTCCTCGTCTGTGCGGTTTGCTTCTTCGTCGCCCTGAGCAAGAAGCTCTTCCTGAGCCTTGAATCTTTCTCTTTGGTCGATGGGGTCGTTAAGCTCGGAATAAGCGTTACACATTTCCCAACCGTTCATAAACATTTCAAAACGCTCAACGAGAGCGGGATCAGAGGGCTTCTTCTTTGTGAGGGGAGATATTTCAATGGGATGGTCTGTAACGAACGTAGGCTGAATGAGATGCTCTTCTGCAAACTCTTCGAAGAACAGAGAAAGGATATCGCCTCTCTTGTGTCTGTCCTCGTAGTGTACGTTATGCTTATCTGCAACAGCCTTTGCTTCTTCGTCGGTCTTGATTTCGTTGAAATCTACGCCTGAATACTTCTTTACTGCATCGGTCATAGTGATGCGTTCAAAGGGCTTACCAAGATCCATTTCAACACCGTTATAAACGATGGTTGTGGTACCGAGCACCTCTTGAGCAACGTGGCGGAAAAGGTTTTCTGTAAGGTCCATCATACCGTTGTAGTCGGTGTATGCCTGATAAAGCTCCATAAGAGTAAACTCGGGGTTGTGACGTGTATCAAGTCCTTCGTTACGGAATACTCTGCCTATTTCGTATACCTTTTCAAGACCGCCTACAATAAGTCTCTTCAGATAAAGCTCAAGTGAAATTCTGAGCTTGAAATCCTCATCAAGAGCATTGAAGTGAGTTTCAAAGGGACGGGCAGCAGCACCGCCTGCATTTGAAACAAGCATAGGAGTTTCGACTTCGATAAATCCCTGACCGTCAAGATACTTACGGATAGTGCTTATTATCTTTGAACGCTTGATAAAGGTATCCTTTACTTCGGGATTCATTATAAGGTCAACGTATCTCTGGCGGTAACGCATATCCGTATTTGTGAGACCGTGATACTTCTCGGGGAGTATCTGAAGACTCTTGGAAAGAAGCACCAGCTTTTGTGCGTGAACCGAAGTTTCACCTGTCTTTGTTTTAAATACGTAACCTTCAACTCCGATAATATCGCCAAGGTCAAGCTTCTTGAATTTGCTGTATTCTTCATCGCCCAAGCTGTCGCGAGATACGTAGCACTGTATCTTTCCCTGCAGGTCAAGAACACTGCAGAAGGAAGCCTTGCCCATAATTCTCTTTGACATCATTCTTCCAGCAATAGATACCTGCTTGTTTTCGAGCTGTTCAAAATTGTTCTTAATTTCTTCGCTATGATGTGTCTGATTGTACTTGGTTATTTCAAAAGGGTCTTCGCCGTTCTGCTTGAGAGCGTCGAGCTTTTCATGTCTGATCTTAATAAGGTCGTTTACATTGACCTCTTGCTCGTTTACGTTAGTTTCGATATCTGCCATTTTATTCACCTATAATTACTTGTTATGTGTAACTTCCTTAATTGTAAGAATTGATTTGCCGACAGGGGCCTCAAATTCAACCTTGTCGCCTACAGCTTTTCCAAAAATTGCAGCGCCGATAGGGGACTCGTTTGAAATTTTGCTTTCAAGGAAATTAGCCTCTGCCGCGCCAACTATCGTATAGGTTTCTTCCTCGCCGTCTTCATCAACTACAGTTACAGTAGAACCGAAGCCGATACCGTTAGTCGTTTTTGCATTTTCTACTACTTCAACGTTTTTGAGCATTTCTTCAAGCTCAAGGATTCTTCCTTCTACCTTTGCCTGCTCGTTTTTAGCTTCATCGTATTCGCTGTTTTCCGAAAGGTCACCGAAAGCTCTTGCTTTCTTAAGGTCTTCACCAACCTTAACTCTGGTGACGGTTTTTAACTCGTTAAGCTCTTCATGGAGCTTTTGAAGTCCTTCTTTGGTAACTATTGTCTTCTTCATTTTAGTGTATCTCCTGTTACATTATTTTTAGTTAAGTAAATAATCGATAGCTGCCTGTAGCTGATTGTCTTCGCTCTCGTCAATGAGATAGAATCTCTTTGACGCTTCTTCGTTTAATTCTACTTCGATGTCCGGAATAATTCCAATGCCGTCATAGCTTACGCCGGATGGTGGAAGATAGTACTCTGTTGAGAATTTAATTGCACTGCCGTCAGAAAGAGGGAAGGTCTTTTGGACAGTACCCTTGCCATAGGTAGTAGTACCGATAAAAACTGCCTTATCGTAATCCATTAGCGCCGCAGTAAATAATTCACCGGCACTTGCTGTTGATTCGTTAGCCAGAACTACCATTGGCATATCAACGCAGTTCTTGTCGGATCTTTCTGCTATTTCGTTGCCGTTTTTGTCTCGGGAAATTATT
>JAZSDT010000126.1:0-15217 GCA_045531285.1 Eubacteriales bacterium | reverse complement strand
TGATGACAACCCTGCGGGTTGGACCTTTGACGAGATGTCCGCTTACATCAAGGAAAAGGGAATTGCTTGTCCCGATTGCGGAAGCACAGATTTTGCAGATATAAAGAAATTCAACCTTATGTTTAAGACATATCAGGGAGTTACCGAGGACTCGACGAACACGGTATACCTTCGTCCCGAGACCGCGCAGGGTATTTTCGTTAACTTCCCCGCAGTACAGCGCTCGGCGCGCAAGAAGCTTCCCTTCGGTATTGCACAGATCGGTAAGTCCTTCCGTAACGAGATCACTCCCGGTAACTTTACCTTCCGTACACGTGAGTTTGAACAGATGGAGCTCGAATTCTTCTGTAAGCCCGACACAGACCTTGAATGGTTTGCTTTCTGGAAGGATTACTGTGCTAACTTCCTTTACAACCTTGGCATGAAGAAGGAAAACCTCAAGCTTCGTGACCACTCTCCCGAGGAGCTTAGCTTCTATTCAAAGGCTACCACAGACTTCGAGTACCTCTTCCCGTTTGGATGGGGCGAGCTTTGGGGCATTGCCGACAGAACAGACTACGACCTTACCCAGCATCAGAATCACAGCGGTCAGTCTCTTGAATACTTCGATCCCGAAACAAATGAGAAGTACATCCCCTACGTTGTTGAGCCCTCACTGGGTGCAGACCGTGTGGCACTTGCTTTCCTTGTTGAAGCATATGACGAAGAAACAATCGGCGAAGGCGACACCCGTGTGGTAATGCACTTCCATCCTGCACTCGCACCCTTCAAGGCTGCAGTTCTTCCTCTTTCCAAGAAGCTTTCCGAAAAGGCCATGGAAGTACATCAGATGCTTTCAAAGTACTTTATGGTTGATTATGACGAGGCAGGCTCTATCGGTAAGCGTTATCGCCGTGAAGACGAAATCGGTACTCCTTTCTGTATCACATACGACTTTGATTCAGAAACAGACAACTGCGTAACAGTTCGTGACCGTGACACTATGGAGCAGGTAAGACTTCCTATCGACCAGTTGGTTGAATACATTAACAAGAAGCTGGAATTCTAATACAGAATAACAGCAAATAAAAGCGGAGAGCCTCCGCTGGCAATGCTCGCCTATCCTAAGCTTTTCATACGTTCAAAAAAGCGAAACGGCGAGAGCGTAATAGTAATAATAGAGAATTTTCCTATGAAAAAATAAAAAGGAACTCGTTTCGAGTTCCTTTTTTGTCGCGTAAATTTTGTGATGTTAGCTTTGCTCGCGGAGGCTCTCCGCTTTTTGTGTGTCCTAAAATGCTATTATATGAACCTCGCCGTTTCTCTATAATTCAGCATTGACAATGCTACGATAGGCGAGTTTTGCCCGCGGAGGCTCTCCGCTATAGGATGGGTGTTTTTGTTAACTCACGAAGCTGTTTTTTAAGCAGATCCATTTTCTCCATTTTCATATCGGGGGTATCCTTCAAGGGATTATCTATACCGCTTTCCTCGTATTTAAAAAATCCCATTGTGTGAAATGGCAAAAGCTCCCACGCCTCAGGGCGAACCTTTTCAATAACAGGCAGATACTCTCCAAGGGAATCAAGGCTGTCGTTGATGTGGGGTACTACCACTGTGCGTACACGGCAGCGTTTTCCTGTCGCAGTGATATAGTCAAGGCTTTCGAGCACGTTATCAAGACGTCCTTGTGTGTATTTTTCCATTTTCTCATTGCTTGGAAATTTAAGGTCGGCAAGTATCATATCGGCGCCGTCTATTGCCTTTTTCACGTCCTCAGTCAAGGGCATCACAAGAGACGTATCAAGAATATATCCTATTCCTTTTTCACGAAGTAATTCTCCTGTCCTCACTATTTCCGAAGCCTGTAACAAGGGCTCGCCACCTGAAAAGGTGACTCCTCCGCCATTTTTGAAATATGGCTTGTAGCGTGTGGCTTTTTTTGCAATTTCCTCGGGTGTCATTTCTTTGACACCTCTTTTTTGCGTGTCGGGATTATGACAATATACGCAACGCAGTGGACAACCCGATAAAAATACGCAGTAGCGTATTCCGTCTCCGTCACGGGCGGCCATCGATTCAAACGAATGCACAAACATATCTTTCTGTCCTTATGTTATCTTACGGTGAGATTTTTGGGTGTTATTTCTCAGGGGTGCTTTTTAGCAAAAAGCACCCCTGAAACCCCGAAAAGCTATTTCATTTAAATGTTAACGAAGTATTAGTGAAAAAGACAAAGCCATTTTCAAAGTATTTTTTTGTCAAGACGAGGCAACAAGGAGCGACACGTTGATAGCGTACTTGGGGTACGCTGAAAGGTGGCGCTTCGACGTTAACGAAGTATTGGCGAAAAAGACGAAGAAAATTATAGCTCTTGATGAAACGTCCTCTTTATAACTTCCTCTTGCTTGTCGCGAGTAAGCTTGTTAAAGTTTACTGCATAGCCGGAGACACGGATGGTCAGAGTAGGATAGAGCTCGGGATCGTTCATTGCGTCGATGAGCTTTTGACGGTCGAGAACGTTAACGTTAAGATGGTGAGCATCTTGAACAAAATAGCCGTCCAGGACAGAAACAAGGTTTTCTTTTCTGTTTTCATAGTCCTCGCCGAGAGCTACGGGAGTAATGGAGAAGGTGTTGGAGATACCGTCCTGGCAACAACCGTAATTAAGCTTGGCAACCGAGTTAAGAGATGCAAGAGCGCCTTCAATATCTCTGCCGTGCATGGGATTTGCACCGGGGGCAAAGGGCTCGCCTGCACGTCTGCCATCGGGAGTATTACCTGTTTTTTTGCCGTAAACAACGTTTGAGGTTATAGTGAGAATTGACAGAGTGTGCTTTGCTCCGCGGTAGGTGGGAGTCTTACAGAGCTGATGATAGAATTGCTCGGTAACTATCTTGGCTATCTCGTCTACTCTGTCGTCATCGTTTCCGTACTTGGGGAATTCTCCCTCGGTCTTAAAGTCAACGATAAGTCCGTCCTCATTCTTTATAGGTGTAACCTTGGCGTATTTGATTGCCGAAAGGCTGTCTACAAGCACTGATAAACCACTGATACCAAACGCCATAAGTCTCTGGGGCTCGGTATCGTGGAAGCCCATAATAAGTCTCTCGTATGCATATTTATCATGCATAAAGTGGATGATGTTCATTGTATTAACGTAGAGTCTTGCCATCCAATCGGAATAATCGGTAAATGCAGTCATTACCTCATCGTAATCCAGAACACCGTCGAAGATTTTTCCTTCGGGAGCAATCTGCATACCTTCTTTTTCTTCTTTGCCCCCGTTAAGAGTCATCAGAAGGAGCTTAGCCATATTACAACGTGCGCCGAAGAACTGCATCTGGTGTCCTACCTTCATGGCAGACACACAGCAAGCAATAGCGTAATCGTCACCGTACTCGCGGCGCATAAGGTCATCGTTTTCGTACTGGATAGAATCGGTGTCAATGGATACACCTGCACAAAAATCCTTGAAGCCCTGAGGAAGCTTTTGAGACCAGAGAACCGTAATGTTAGGCTCTGCTGACGGACCGAGGTTGTAAAGGGTGTTGAGCATACGGAAGCTTGTCTTTGTAACGAGAGTTCTTCCGTCCTCTGCCATACCGCCTTCACTGGCTGTTACCCATACGGGATCTCCTGCAAAGAGGTCGTTGTATTCGGGAGTTCTCAGGTGTCTGATAAGTCTGAGTTTGATAACAAGATCGTCTATAAGCTCCTGTGCTCCCGCCTCGTCAAGAGTTCCTTCTGCCATATCTCTTGTAATATAAATATCAATAAAGCCTGTAATTCTTCCTATAGAGTTTGCGGCACCGTTTTGCTCCTTCTGTCCGCCAAGATAAGCAAAGTACAGCCACTGAATAGCCTCTTTTGCGTTTTCGGCAGGACGTGTAATATCAAAGCCATAGTCCTTAGCAAGCTGTACAAGCGCCTTCATAAACTGGAGCTGACGTGAAATATCTTCAATTGTACGGATCGTCTCGTCGGACATATCCCTTTCGCCAAGCATTCTCTTATCGTTAAGCTTTTCTTCAATAAGCTTATCCATGCCGTAAAGTGCAAGACGTCTGTAGTCACCGATAAGTCTGCCTCGTCCGTAGGCATCGGGAAGTCCCGTAAGGATTCCTGCGTGTCTTGCCTTTTTCATTGTGTCGGTATACGCACGGAAAACGCCGTCATTGTGGGTGGTACGGTAGGTGTAAGAAGCTCTTATGCTATCGCTTATTGTATAACCGTAGGCTTCACACGCCTGTTCTGCGTTACGAAAGCCTGCAAAGGGATTGACTGCTCTCTTAAGAGGAGCATCGGTTTGAAGACCGACAATTATTTCCTTGTCTTTATCTATATATCCCGGCTTAAACGCAAGAATAGACGATACGTGTTCGGTATCAACGTCCAGCACTCCGCCTTTTTTGTTTTCTTCAATAAAAAGCTGAGTCACCTTGTCATAGAGCTCTTTTGTTCTTTTGGTAGGTCCCTCAAGGAAAGATTTGTCTCCTTCGTAGGGGGTTATATTAAGCATGATAAAATCACGCACGTTTATTTCTTTTGTCCATTTACCTGTATTAAAATTTCTCCAAGCATTCATATTGTATATTCCTTTCTACAGATCTGAATACAAAAAGGGCAGTCTCATATTACTGAAACTGCCCAGGCGTTCGGCTCATATACCGTCCGTTCCCCTATGGTTACCCATACTACGCCAGTAGCGGACGATCTCATCATTTGGATTATAGCACATATCGACAAAAATTGCAAGTGCTTTTACCAACATTTTACACTTTACTTTATCCACAGCATATTATACTGTGTTGTAAACGTCTCGGTACTGTAAAGGAACAGTGCCGTGTCAAAATCGGTTATATCATTACCTATGACACGCTGAAGCAGAACGTCAATCTTTTCTCTTACGTATCTTAGGTCAACAAGAACGATCTCTGACCAGTCTCCTATCATAAGAGGAGTCATAATGTGAGCGTAAGAGTCCTTGAAAACGATAAGACGTCCTCCCTCACTGTCGGTCTTTATATGCACGAGAGGTTCATTGGTTCCCAGATAGTAGGAGTACTTATCCTTTTTATCAAGATATTCTTCAAAATATATTGACGGATAAGTTTTACTTTCGACTCCGTTCCAAACTAAAGTCTCCTTGACCTCACCTCTGTCAAACCGCTCAAGAACGTCCTCTTCAATGTCGAGAGCACCCGACTTTGAAGAAAGAGTGCCGACAAAGGAATTTGAAACTGCACTGACCTCAAAGCTATCCCTTGTTAAAGCTTCTTTTCCAAGTATTTCAAGAAAAGCATTATAGCCAATCAGTGCACCATCACCTGTCCAGTGATGGTCGGTACGAAAGTAATTGTAGTTTGTGCTCGTTGACTCAAGCTTATTCGTGATATCAAAAAATTCTGCCGATTTCAAATTATTTTCAATATGTGAAAAAATTTCCTTTTCATCAACTGTAGGTGCAAAAGGAGGCAGACTGTCCCTGTATATATAGGTGGATGACGGTACTACGGTAAGATATGAGTTGATTCCGGTTCTTTGGGCAAAGGACTGTATTGCCAAAAGGTTCTTATCAATCGTTTCGTAATCCGGCTCGGGCTGGACGGAATAAAGAGAGCTGTCAGTCACGTAGACTCCGCCTGAATCACGCTTGCCAAGGGCTGTGTCGGACAGGAATTTCATCTTTACAAAGGCATCTCTTCCTGCAAACTGGTCTGTAATATAGGTTTCATAGTCAGCACCGAATTCACCGCTGAGCAAGGTTTTTGCCGTCAAATCGGGCATTTGTGACAGCTGTCTGTTTTCCCATTCAGAAAAATCTCTTGTGGGTGTTATGAGGTCAAAAGCCGTAAATCCAAAGACAAGGAGAAGAAATACAGCGCATATTATCTTGTTTTTCATTGCTTCTCCTCCTTAAAATCTAAAATACAAAAACGGGTTGTAGCTTGATGCTGTGATATAGGTAAGCGAGAGCATAAAGCCCCATACCACGAGCACAAGGGAAGTAACGTATGCAGTTTTTGGAAGCTTGTTTTCCAATTTTGCAAAAGCTTTTTTGCCGAATGGAGTAGATGCGATTGCAGCTATAATAAACATTAGGCCGAAATTAAGCAGCAAATACACGGATCGGTCGTCGGCGGCAATGCCTGTAGCGCCAAACAGAGCCTTGGTATACAGCAAAATATCTCCCATATCCTCCAGTGCAAATATTACCCATCCGTAAACGAAAAGGAGTATTGCGTAAAGGTGTGAAATTATCTTTGGCAGTTTTTCCAAAAGCTTCAGGAGGAACAGCTTTTCGACAATCAGTATTATGCCGAAATAAAGTCCCCATGCAACGAAATTCCAGCTTGCGCCGTGCCATATGCCTGTCAGCAGCCACACGGCAAGGATATTTCTCAATTGCTTTGGAAATCCTTTTCGGTTGCCGCCCAGTGGAATGTAGACGTAATCCCTGAACCATGAGCCAAGGGAGATGTGCCACCTGCGCCAAAATTCCGTAATACTTCTTGAAACGTACGGATAATCGAAATTTTCAAGAAACTCAAAACCAAACATTTTTCCAAGGCCTATTGCCATATCGGAATATCCCGAAAAGTCAAAATAAATCTGGAAGGTAAACGCTATAATTCCAACCCACGCAGTGAGCATTGGCAATTGTGTTAAATCGGTTGCCGAAACGGTATCCCACAGTGCGCCCACGTTGTTGGCGATAAGTATCTTTTTCCCGAGACCTACAGTGAATCTTTTCACGCCCGAAGAAAACAGGTCGGCTGTCTCACGTCGGCTGTCAAGCTGTTCTGCCACTGTCTTATATTGAACGATCGGACCTGCAATAAGCTGAGGAAACAGTGAAACGTAACAGCCGAAGCTGATAATGTTTTTCTGTACCTTGGCGTCTCTTCTGTAAACGTCGATCACATATGACATCATCTGGAATGTATAGAAGCTTATTCCAATAGGCAAGACTATCTCAGACACAAGGCTTGTACCAAAAAGTGCGTTGACGTTTTCAAAAACAAAGCCTGTATATTTAAATACGCCAAGCAGTCCGATATCTATAACAGAACAAATGGCAAGCGACCACTTTGCACCCTTACTGCTACCCATTTGCAGATATTTATCAATAAAGATACCGCCAAGCCAGTTTATGATAATAGAGGCTATCATCAGCAAAACAAAGGTCGGCTCGCCCCAGGCATAAAATACAAGGCTGGCTATAAGCAAAAATAAATTTCTGAACTGTCGGGGCAAAACAAAATACCCTAACAAAACAATCGGCAAAAATCGAAACAAAAACAATAAACTAGAAAAAACCATAATTCTCCTTATTTGTTAACTATTTTCTCGCCGTCAAATATGAGTATACCTACAGCGCTTCCGTGCTTTCCGCCGTTTTTAATATACTCGGCAAAGCGGCGCTGAAGTGAGGTGACCTTGGGAAGCTTGTCGGCGTCGGATATTTCATTGGTATCAAGAAAACGCCATGCATCGCCGAATTGTTCTTTTTCCGTTACGGATATTATATCGAAATTATCCGCAAATGCTTTTGTGTTCGCTCCCATTATTTCACGGTATCCGGGGTAAAACAGATGTGTTCCGCAACGGATTCTTACAGTGTTGTCGGGAAAAAGATGATGCCAGAATTCCCAAACCTTTCGGTACGAATCAAAGCACATCTCCTGTGTCAACGGACCGCCCGATGGAATGTGGCAGTCAAGTACAAGATCGCCCTCGTTTATTCTGTAGCCATTCTTTTCGTAGGCTTCAAAATCGAATTTCCTCAAGCAGCCAAACTGCAATCTGCCAAAGGCAAAACGGTTGAGCGTCAGAAACTCCCAAAACCAATAAACAGAAACCGTACCTATGTCGCCAAAGCGAATAATACACTCTCTTGTTTTATACATCAGGTCTTTGGCAGTGTTCTCATACGTTTCGTGAGGAATGCCGCTCTTGTTATAGTCGTCCTCCAGCATGGCAAAAGCGTGACAAAGGAAAACCATATGCAACGCATACAACGATGCCTCGGAGGTAACGTGTGCATCTATTTTCTTAACTTCCTTTTCAAAGCTCTCATAAGATTTATCGCCCGACATAAAGCTTTCGGCATAGTCCTTCATTTCAGGGAATCTGTAACACAGCGAAATGAGTCTGCTCTGCTCTACGTCATTAAAGCCTGCCGTTTTTAAAAGATTCTCGTAGGTCATGGTTTGCTCCTTAATTAAATTTACACATTGCTTCATCAAATTTGCCGTCAATGATATACTTCAATGCCTCGGCTGCATTTCCTGCCGCCTTGATAAAATTCTCCTTGTCGCTGTCGGGAAATTTTCCAAGCACCCAATCGGCTAAATCGTAATCCGGGTGAGGCTTTTCTCCAACACCTATTTTTATTCTCGGATAAAGGTTTGACGAAAGGTGTGCCTCGATAGATTTCAGTCCGTTGTGACCTCCGTGAGAGCCTTTTCGTCTTATTCTTATTTTGCCTACGGGAAGTGAAACGTCGTCGGATATGACGATAACGTTCTCGGGCGCTATCTTGTAAAAGCGTGCCGCCTCGCCAACTGCTTCACCGGAATTGTTCATGAACGTAGTCGGCTTCATAAACAGCACTCTGTGACCGCCGATATTTCCTTCCGCCACCAACGCGTTAAACTTTGCACGGTCGTTTTTAAATCCGTTATCCATTCCTATTTTGTCGATAACCATATACCCTGCATTGTGTCTTGTGCGGTCGTACTTGGGACCGGGATTACCCAAGCCCACAACAATAAATTCTATTTTTGAAGAGGCTTCCTTTTCGGCTCTCTCTTTTTCAAGCTGGGCAAATATATCAAATATACTCATTTATGTCTTCCTTTAGTTATGTTATCTCACGGTAGTTCTTTTGGGTGTAAACCGAAAATGAAAGGTTAATATAATTTATTACCGTATCTCACGAGTCTTATATCGTGCGAACCCTTCTCTTCGGTGGTATATCCTTTTTTATTGTTGAAAATTTCATTTTCTTCGTCCCTCCCTCGCACTGCCGTACACCAGTACGGCGACGGCTTCGGGATGAACGATTTCCCCTCCAAAACTCCCACCTTTTGGGGCTTCCGGCAAAAAACGTAATTTGGGGGTGTAAACCGAAAATGAAAGGTTAATATGATTTATTACCGTATCTCACGAGTCTTATGTCGTGCGAACACTTCTCTTCAGTGGTATAGCTTTTTCTTCGCGTGTTGCTTACTTATATTTCAACTATTAATTCTGTCATTGTTTCCATTGCTCTGTCCATCAGTGCTTCTCTGTCAAGCTTTGCTTCTGCCTTGATAACCTTTTCAAGCTCGGGACGGGTTCTTGGATGGCGGGGAGTGAACACTGTGCAGCAATCCTCATATGGAAGGATAGACGTTTCAAAGGTGTCGATTTTTCTGGCTATTTCCACGATCTCTTCCTTGTCCATACCGATACACGGACGGAAGACGGGAATATTGGCTGTACAATCGGTAACGGCTATTGCCGCCATGGTCTGGCTTGCTACCTGTCCAATACTCTCTCCTGTAATAAGTGCCTGTGCGTGACATTTCTTTGCAACTCTTTCGGCAAGGGGCATCATAAAGCGGCGAAGTATCAAAGTAAAATAGTCCTCTTCGCAATTGTCTCTTATCGCCTCTTGTATTTCGGTAAGGCTGACAAAGTGTATTCTTACTCTGTCGGTGTATTCGCAAAGGCATTTCGCAAGGGCGATAACCTTTTCCTTTGCTCTTTCCGAGGTATAAGGGAAGCTCTCAAAGTGAACTGCCTCTATTTCAACGCCGCGCTTTGCCATCATATAGCCTGCAACAGGTGAATCGATACCGCCCGACAGCAAAAGAAGTCCTCTGCCGTTGGAAAGATATGGCATGCCTCCTGCACCGTGCTCGGAGCCTGCGTGAATGTAGGCGTATTTTTCTCTTATTTCAACTCTTACCACTATTTCGGGATTTACAACGTCAACTCTGACCTCGGGGCAAAGCTCGGACAGCTCACCGCCTACCTGTGCCATTATCTGAGGTGAGGTCAGCGGAAACTGCTTGTCGCTTCGACGGGCATCTACCTTAAAGGAACGGTACGGTCTGATATGGTCGGGGATATTCTCGCAAGCAACCTTGACGATATCATCCATATTCTTTTCCGCTCTGTAGGAAATACAAAGCGAAACTATACCAAACACCTTCTTTAACTGATTGTATGCTTCTTCTACCATTGTATCGTCATCGGGTGTAACGTAGAGAGTAGACTGCATACATTCAAACTGAAAGGCATCTCCCACAAGTCTTCTCATTCTTGCCTTTATTTTATCGCAGAGAAGCTTCTCAAAGGCACGCTTGTTTGCGCCCTTTAATATCAACTCGCCGTATTTCATCAATATTGTTCTTGTCATGTCTTTCTCTCCTTATGTTATCTCACGGTGTGATTTTTGGGTGTAAACCGAAAATGAAAGGTTAATATGATTTATTACCTTATCTCACGAGTCTTATGTCGTGCGAACACATCTCTTCGGTGTTATATCCTTTTTTATTGTTGAAAATTTCATTTTCTTCGTCCCTCCCTCGCACTGCCGTACACCAGTACGGCGACGGCTTCGGGATGAACGATTTCCCCTCCAAAACTCCCACCTTTTGAATTTTTTCGTATTTTTCCGCAATACTTAGCACTCTCTCGACTCGCTCTCGTCGCTTTACAGAGAGTAAAGCTTCCTCGGTTCGCTCGCTCGTGCGTCGTCTTGTGAAAAAATCCTTCAAAATTTAGTTACAGGTTCACGGTGTGATTTTTGGGGTGTAAACCGAAAAGGCGGATAAATAGGATATAATTGCTTTTCGGGGTTATTCTTCAAAAAGTGCTTTTACGAATTCGTCGGGCTCAAAGGGTCTGAGGTCGTCCTGTCCTTCGCCCACACCGATGAATTTTACGGGAATGCCAAGCTCTTCCTTAACCGAGAACACGATACCGCCCTTTGCCGTACCGTCAAGCTTGGTGAGTACAAGTCCTGTGATATTTGCGGAGTTTTTAAATTCCTTTGCCTGATTGACTGCATTCTGACCCGTGGTGGCATCCAGTACAAGCAGAGTCTCACGTGAGGCATCGGGAAGCTCGCGGCTGATGACTCTGTCAATCTTGGCAAGCTCGTCCATAAGATTCTTTTTGTTGTGAAGTCTGCCTGCGGTGTCAACTATAAGCACGTCGGCATCTCTCTTTTTTGCTGCGGCTACGGCATCGTACACTACTGCCGCAGGGTCAGAGCCCTCCGACTGACGCACCATCTCAACACCAACTCTGTCAGCCCATATTCCAAGCTGATCTATTGCTGCCGCGCGGAAGGTGTCTGCCGCCGCAAGAATGGGTGTCTTGCCCTGTGACTTAAGATAGGAGGCAATCTTTGCAATGGACGTGGTCTTGCCCACGCCGTTAACTCCTATTACAAGAATAACGGAGGGCTTTGTGTCCAGCATCAACGGAGTGCTGTCGCTTTCCAGTTTGCTTGCAAGTATCTCAAAAAGAGCGTTCTTTGCAACCTCGCCTTCCTTTATCTTTTCTTCTTTGATGCGGTCTCTGAGCTCGTCTATTATCTGACTTGAGAGCATAACTCCCATGTCGGCAAGTATAAGTGTTTCCTCCAGCTCCTCAAAAAAGTCGTCGTCAAAGCATGACAGACCGGAGAATATGGAGTTTACCTGTTTTACAAGAGCGGTTTTGGTTTTCATCAGACCGCTTTTGAGTTTTTCAAAAAATCCCATCAGTTGATCTCTCCTTGGTATTCGTCAAGGCTTACACGGATGTAATCGGAAACGCCCTTTTCCTGCATGGTGATGCCGTAGAGCATATCCGCCGATTCCATAGTTCCTCGACGGTGGGTAATAACTATAAACTGTGTAGACATAGAATAACGCTTCAAATATTCACCGAAGCGGTTTACGTTGGCATCGTCAAGTGCCGCCTCAATTTCGTCAAATATACAGAACGGTGAGGGGGAAACCTTGAGAATTGCAAGGTAGAGAGCGATCGCTACGATACTCTGCTCGCCGCCTGACAGAAGAGACAGGCTCTTTATTATCTTTCCGGGAGGCTGAACGTTGATATCAATAGTACATTCCAGTACGTCCTCACCGCTGACAACGATTTCTGCAGTACCTCCTCCGAAAAGCTCGGTGAAGGTCTCGCTGAACGCCTTTTGTATTCTGACAAGTGCCTTGGAGAAGGTGTCGCGCATGGTGTTTTCCAGTGAAACGATAAGCTTCTCAAGTGATTTCTTGGCACTGTCCGTATCGTCAAACTGCGCCTTGAGGAAATCGTAACGCTCCTTGGTCTCCTTGTATTCCTCGATGGAGTCAAGGTTTACCGAGCCCAGCTTCTTCATTTCCGCACGAAGCACGGCAAGTCTTGCTTCCTTTTCTTCCTTTGAAAGCGTGTGATTGGATTTTGCACTTGCGGCAAAGATGACTGCCGTGTCAAAGTCCATTTCATAGTCCTCGGCAAGACGGGTGAGTATGGAGGTCTTTTCCTTTTCAAGCTCCTCTGACCTTGCCGTGAACTGTGTGTAGAGCCTGAAGGACTTTTCCTTCGCCTCGGTCAATTGCTTTTGAGTTACTCTCAGCGACATGGAATCCGCTTCGAGCTTGCCCGCTTTCTCGGAATGAGCCTTTATTTCATCATCCTTTTGAGCTATCTTCTTTTCAAGCTCTATTTTTTCCAGCTCTGTGTCCGCAATAAGGGTCTTTGCTCTGTCACGGCGCGCATACTGTTCCTTTATCTTCTCCTTGCCGTCTGCAATGGAACGTTCAAGACCTGCTCTTGCACTTTCAATGGAGTTGATCTTTTCCTTGGCTGAGGCAAGTGAAACCTCGGTCTCACTTCTCAGAGTGCTAAGCTGTGTGGCTTCCTCCATAAGAGTGAGTATTTGACTCTTAATGGCTTCTACGTTGTCCTCTGCAAGTCTGAGTGCTTCCTTTGCTTCCTCTACTGCCTTTTCAAGTGCCTTGCCCTTTTCGGTAATGCTTACAAGGTTTTCGCTGGTTACCTCCGAGGTCTTGACTACCTTGTCGTATTCCTCACTTATCTCATCGAGTCTTGCACTCAGTGTTTCCAGTCTCTCGTCAATAACGTCTGCCTGACGTTCAAGCTCGTCCTCGCGCTTTTCAAGAAGCTCGGCTTCTCTTTCAAGCTCCAGGAAGGAGTTCTGTATCTCTGTTTTCCGTGCTTCTATTTTGGACATTTCGGCAGTGTGGAGAGCCATTTCCTTTTCTGCCGCCGATGCCTCGGCATCAAGCTTTTCTATGTCGGCACGGCGCGTAAGGATATTGCTGTTTTTCAGTGTCTGACCTCCCGTGAAGGAGCCGCCTGCGTTTATCAGCTGTCCGTCAAGGGTGATGACACGGATCTTAAAGCTCATTTTCCGCGCAATTTCATTGGCAGAATCAATGTCGGTGGCAACCACCGTTCTGCCCAAAAGGTTTTTAACTATTCCTCTGTATTTTTCATCGCATCTGATAAGCCTTGATGCAATGGAAATAAAGCCCTTCATACCCGATATGGCAGATACGTCGGTCTCGTTTCCCGATACTGTGGTAAGGGGAAGGAAGGTGGCACGTCCCTGATTTGTGCGCTTCAGGTACTGGATGGCATCCTTTGCGGATTTTTCGTCATCCACCACCACGTTCTGCATAGCACCGCCAAGACAGGTCTCAATTGCCGTAATATATTCGTTGTCCGTAATTATCAGCTTGGACACGGGACCGTGTATGCCCGAGAGGGATGCTCCCATAACAGCCTTTACACTGCCGGAAAAGCCTTCGAGAAGCTTTTCCATACGGGAGAGTGTCTCTCTTCTCTGATTTACCTCCATCAGCTTGAGCCTTGCCTTCTGCTTAAGCTCTCCTTGTTCGGCATATTCGGAGTCAAGGACGGCAATCTGCTCTCTGCCCTTGTCAAGAGTCACACTCTTCTTGGCAAGCTCTTCGCTCACCTCGTCAAGCTCTTTGTCTATCTTCTTCTTTTCGGATAGGGCGGCATTCTTCGCGTCCTGGGCGTTCTTCTTTTGCTGACCTATCGCTTCAAGTCTTTCGCGGCGGATAAGGTTGTAGCTTTCGCCCTCCTTTTGCATCAGGTCGTTTTCATTCTTTTCGGTCTGAAGTGCATCCAATGCACGTCGCTTTTCCTCAATAACCTCTCCCGCAGGGTCAAGCTGTTCACGCTTTTTCGTTGCAAGAGCGTGTTTTTCGGCAATAGCCTCGGCATGAGAGGTAAGGCGCTTGGACATCTCTTCTATTTCTTTTTCCTGTGTCTGACGCTGACTGTCCAGAGCATCAATGGCTGTGAGTGCCTCCTGCTCGGAGCTCTGTATCTCTCTTACGCTTTCCTCGAAGTGCGAAATGTCGTTATCGTATATCGACAAAGAGGACTGCACGTCGGAAAGCTTTGCCACAAGCTCGTCTTTTTCCCGGTGCGAGGCATCCTCCGCCATTTTTTCCTTTTGAACCGACAGGTAGTTTTTCTCTACCTCGCGGTCAAGGGACTCCAGACGCTCTGTGGTCTGTGTAAGGCGCTGATTTTCTTCCTCGGCTGTCTTGTCCACCTGGGCTCTTTCGCGGTCTATTGCCGCTATTCTTTCGGCAAAGCTTGAAACCTCAAGCTCTGTTCTTTCATTTTTGAGAACCACGTATTTCTGTGCCTTTTCGCTCTGACGTTCAAGAGAGGGCAGACGGGATTCAACCTCGGTAAGAATATCGCTTATACGGGTAAGGTTGTCCGAAACCTTATCCAGCTTGTTGACAGCGTCCTTCTTTTGATAGCGGAGCTTTGAAATTCCTGCCGCCTCTTCAAAGATACCTCGGCGTTCGTCGCTCTTGGTGCTTATTACGTCGGCTATTTTGCCCTGTCCGATAACAGAGTATCCCTCACGTCCAATACCTGTGTTCAGGAATATGTCAACAATGTCCTTAAGTCTTACCTGCTTCTGATTTATGTAGTATTCGCTCTCACCCGAGCGGTAAAGACGTCTGCAAACGTTTATCTCGTCAGCGTCAAAGGCGGAACGGCGGTCTGTGTTGTCAAGTGTCATTACGACCTCGGCGTAGCCGGCAGGCTTTCTCTTTGACGTTCCGTTAAAGATTACGTCCTCCATTTTAGAGCCTCGAAGAGACTTTGGGGACATTTCACCAAGAACCCACCTGACAGCATCGGAAATGTTGGATTTACCGCTTCCGTTGGG
>JAZSDT010000111.1:0-2375 GCA_045531285.1 Eubacteriales bacterium | reverse complement strand
GTCCCCATACCATTTATTTTGTGGCAAACAGCTTCAGACCCTTTACGTCAACTCTTGAATCTGCAGTTAAAATTTATGACGAGGTAGAAGCCTCTACCAGCCTTAAAATTAACGGAATAATAAACAACAGCAATCTTCTTGAGCATACTACAGCCGAAACGGTAACTGACGGACTTTCTCTTGTTGAGAAGCTTGCAAAGGAAAAGGACGTGCCGGTGCTTCTCCACGCTGCTATGAGGCCTGTGGCGGAAGAATTGCAGAAAAAATTCCCTGAAATGAATATTCTGCCAATGGACGTTTACGTAAAATTACTCTTTGCAAGGGACTAAAAAGACGATAATTAACGAAAAAATAAAAAATGTAGGTTTGTCAATCATGTGTTACACTCTGCGCTAAAAACTCATTAAGCACCTCCTTTGGCGTTTTCCATCCGAGAGGTCTCATAGGAAAGTTGTTATAGTCTCTGCGGTTGTATATCTTTAATTGCTTAGAGAAATCCTCAAAGGAATAAAAGGTATGTGTCGCATAAAATCTTTCATTGTCTTTCCTGTGACTTCGCTCTACCTTTCCATTGTGTCTTGGAGTAAACGGTCGTATTACCTTATGACGGATATCATGTGCTTCAAGATGGCATTGAAACAAAGTGGGTTTATCTTTGTCACTGGTAAACCTGTTTGTAAATTCAGAGCCGTTATCCGTTTGAACACACTCGATAGGCAATGGAAATGCTCTTATGAGATGCTCTAGAAAGATAGCAGAAGAATATGTACTGTGTTCTTCAAAGGCTTCTACAAAGCGCCAGCGTGAGTATTCGTCGATGGCGGTGTACTGAAAGAATTTTTTGCCTATTACCTTGCTGTTTTTCAGGCAAGCAAAGGGGACGAACTTAACATCGATTTGAAAGCGTTGTCCAGGGTAACTCATCTGCTCGTAAGGCTTTGGGATGTACTTTGGATTAGGAAGTTTATTTGCCATAAGACCTTTCTTTTTGAGAAAACGGTATAATCCGGTAATGGATCTTGTGTAGCCCTTTTGCCGAAGTTTAACCCAGAAGATGACTAAGCCTACATTGGGATTGCGTTTTCTCATATTATTGATAAATTTAAGTTCCTGTTCAGTATGCTGATTAGGGTGGCTATGTGGTCTTCTTGAACGATCCCGCAGGGATTCTATCGTTCCGTCATACCGCTTTCGCCAACGATAAATATATTGCCTGTTTACTTTGTACTTGCGTGCAGCTTTAGTTACGCCGTGCTTTGCTGAATAATTAATTAGGGATAGACGAAACCTCATATCTTGTGTTATACTGTTTGACATACGGAAATATTCCTTTCTTGTTTGTTGTTTTGTTTTTGGTCATTCAATTATAACACAAGTGGAGTATTTCCGTTATTCTTTTATTCAGGTGTAACACATGTATTGTAAACCTACACACACGCCCTGTCACGCCTAAAAAAATCACTTGCAGAAAAGGCGGACTGTTAGTATAATATTATGGATATACTTTAAATGGAAACAATTACAGAAAGGCATATATAAAGATGAATTACAGACAATTATCCAAAGAAGAGTTAAAAGAAGTTTTGGCGCAGGAAAAAAAGCGCTATCAGGAGCTTGTTGAAAAAAACCTTTCTTACGATATGACCAGAGGAAAGCCGGGCTCAAATCAGCTTGACCTTTCAAACGACCTGCTTGGTGAAAAATACATTGGCAATGCAAAGGCGGCATCAGGAACTGAGTGCAGAAACTACGGAGTGCTTGACGGTATTCCCGAAATAAAAAAGCTTATGGCAGATATGGTGGGCACGAAGCCTGAGAACGTTATCGTGGGCGGAAATTCCAGCCTCAATATGATGTTTGACACTCTTATGCGTTTTATGGTTTTCGGCACGTCTGCTGACTCAACACCCTGGGGAAAGCTTGATAAAGTAAAATTTATCTGCCCCGTGCCCGGTTACGACCGCCACTTCCTTATATGCGAAAAGCTGGGCATTGAGATGATCCCCGTTGAGCTTCAGGAAGACGGCCCCGACATGGAAAAGGTTCTGGAATTGGTAAAAGACCCTGCCGTTAAGGGTATGTGGTCAATTCCTAAGTACAGCAACCCCTCCGGCGTTGTATATTCAGACGAGAAGATATGCCAATTGGCATCTATGGAATGCGCCGCGCCCGACTTCACTATAATGTGGGACGATGCTTACACGGTACACTATCTGGGTGACGCTCCTGCAAAACAGAAGAACCTTATCGAGGCTTGCGCAGAAGCAGGAAACCCGAACAGAGCATACGTTTTCGGCTCTACGTCGAAGATTACCTTCCCCGGCAGCGGAATTGCAGTTCTTGCATCATCTGTAGAAAATATCAAATATTCCCTT
>JAZSDT010000075.1:0-24740 GCA_045531285.1 Eubacteriales bacterium | reverse complement strand
ACGAGATGAAATTCAATAACACGCCATAATGCAAAAAACTCTCACAAAGCCTGTATTTAAGCGGATTTTGCGGATTTAACGAACACGATTTAACGCTATGAAAAATGCGTTACGTTTTGCTCCTAAGGGGCAGTTGTGAGTTCGATTCTCGCTGCGGGTGCCAAAAATCCGACAGCGTTTGCTGCCGGCTTTTTTTATATGCCAGGAAATTGCATTAAATCAACCTCGCCGTTTCGCTTTTTTGAACGTATGCAAAGCTTTGGATAGGCGAGCATTGCCAGCGGTCGCTGACCGCTTTTTATGTCTCAGGCAAAAATTAATGGCAAAATATAGTGTCATATAAGGACAAAATTATTTTCTTTTTGGCTTTATTTATGATTGACATAAGACTTTAAAAATGATAAGATTTTTGTGATGAGAGGTGAAATTAATGAAAAATATAACAGGACGTGTTCTTTGTTGGGATGACAAGCTTATCGAAAGCAGTGATAAGCTGCAAATAATATCCCATAAACCTTCAATGAAAAATCTTGCCCTTGTATGCGACGACGTTTGGGAAGGAGTGCACAACGGTTATTCAAGCGTTATGAAGATTGGTGACAAATACCGATTGTATTACCGAGCTTCAGGCGGTTTGTGCCGTTCATCCGTGTGCGTTGCAGAAAGCTATGACGGTATAACATTTGAAAAGGTTGACGTTGGATTATACGAAGCAGGTGGCACTAAGCACACCAACATCGTTTATATGCGTGACGAAGAGATTGACAATTTCGCTGTATTTTACGACACCAACCCCAATTGCCCAAAAGAAGAAAAATTCAAAGCTATCGGATCAAAGCGTCCGGCTCCCGGGCAAAGAGAAAAGCTTTGTTATTTTGCAAGTGCCGACGGTTACAGCTTTAAAGAAATGCGTTACTTTGATTTTTCCGGCACCTTTGATACCTTCAATATTACCTTTTGGGACGAAAAAACACAGCAGTATTTTTTGTATTTCAGAGCATTCCACCGTCCTAACGGCGATGAAATTTCGGATTGGAACACCACAAGTCTTGTCAATGACGTACGTGACGTGAGAGTTGCAACAAGTCCTGATTTTGTCAACTGGACAGTACATGGCAGAATACGTTTTGACGAGGGACAAAGCGATGCGGCACTTTATACAAATCAGATTACAAGATATTACCGCGCTGCAGATTTGTTTATAGGTTTTCCTGTCCGTTATACCGACAGGGCAAGCGTGAAACAGAATCTTGATCATATGCCTATTCCCGACAGACGCACAATGATGACCGAAAAATACGGCAGGGAGGGAACTGCTTTTACCGATTGTCTCATTATGACTTCAAATGACGGATTTGTCTTTAACAGACGGGACGAGGCGTTTCTTACTCCCGGTCCCGAGAACCGATACAATTGGTGGTACGGAAACTGTTATACTACATACGGAATGGTTGAAACCAAGTCGGATATCCGGGGGCAGTCAAATGAAATTTCTATGTACGTGGGCGAAAACTATCGTTTAAAGAGTACGCATTTTCGAAGAATGACGTTGCGGTTGGACGGATTTTTCTCTTGGTACGGAGCTTATGACGGTGCTTGCATTGTCACAAAGCCCTTTACCTTTGAAGGAAGCGCAATGAAAATAAACTTTGCCACATCCTGCGCAGGAGGTGTCGATATAGCTTTTTGCGACGAGGAAGGAAATGAACTGGAAGGGTATTCATCTTATACGCTTTTTGGCGACAGCACAGAGCGCTTAGTTGAATTTTCAAAGCCGCTGTCTGAGCTGAACGGTAAGGTTGTCAAATTGAAGATCAAGCTTTGCGATGCACATATTTATTCGTTTATATTTGAGTAGTAAAGAAAAAAGCGGCTGTTAGCCGCTTTTTTCATTTATAGGAAATTTATCGATTATTACAACCTTTCCGTTTAGCATTGTAGGGATATACTTAAAGGTTACGGTAGGCGAGCATTGCCAGCGGTCGCTGACCGCTTTATTCGATAATCGTCGGGCTTCTGAGAATTCCCGCCTTTTTGAATTGATACTCATATTGCCACAGAGAACCGTATTCACGCCATGAGTTAGGACTTTGGTAGTAGTATAAGCCTTGTGTGTGATGTAGCTGAGCAAATCCGTTTTGCCTGGTTCCGTAAAGCTTTAGACCAAGCTTATGCTTACCGGGAGCTACATCTGTTTTGAAAGAGTACGGAGAGAAGATAATGCTTCCGCACGGCTTGTCATCAATAAGAACGTCTATCAGAGCACCTCTGTATTGTTCGGCTCTTACTGTCAGCTTCCCGTCGCTGCCAACGTTAATTTCAGTCTCGTAGGTGACGTTACCTGTGTAGAAGGGGAGCCCTTGATGAGTATAGTCACCAAATGCAAGCTGTTCTACCTTTTTTGTGACAGTCTTGGTGCAGCCTTCAACTCTTACACCGAAATCACCCAGCAGGTAAAACCACTCAAGATTTGTTCGCTCGCCCAAGGGGAGAGTTACTTCGAGGACGTTTTCGCCTTCCAATATAGGCGTCAGCTTAACGGTTTCAATAGCTTTATCTACGTACCATCCGTCAGGCTTTGAGTCTATGGCATTTCCGTTAAAGATTATCTTTGCCGACTCGGGCTCTTCGATACCAAGCTTTACGTTATCACAGTAAATCTCGGAGTTGAATTTCATTTTGAGATATATTTCGTGCTCAGGTTTCTTTGGCGTTATTTTATAGGGCTGAGTAATATGCTTTTGTCTTAACGGAATGCCAAGCTTTTTTCTGCCTTCGTTTTCCAGTTTCAAAAACTCTTCAATACCTTGCAGTTCTCCTTTGTCAAAGGCATATTCTGCCATGTCAAGAAGCAAAGCATTTGGCTCGTCAAGGACAACTCTCACCTTTTCATATATCATTCTGCCCGATTCTGTGGGGAAGTGTAATTCGTTTTTACCTTCATATTTGCCGTCGCTCAGTCGCAGGAGCATACTGTCGTGCATATACCACACTTTTTCAAAGACAGTCTTGCCGTTTGAATACGTTGCAGGAAGCTTGTTGACGTTGCCTGTCAGCGTGTCGTATTCTTCAAGAACAAACGTGCCGTTCAAGGATATTTTTATCGTGCGCGTTGCGTCAACGTCGGGAGTGATAGGGTCTGCACCTTTAGCAATAAACAGCCATTTGCAGTCGTTGTCGCAACGGAGCTGATATATCAGGTCGTTGGTACGGGAGCCTGATGGCATATTAAAAGCTACGCCGCCTCTTGTTTCGGTAACTCTTGCATCAATAAATCGGTATCCTTCCAGCGCATTAAGTATTGCCGTTGAATTAAAGGATATCCTTCGGCTTACGTCATAGAGACGTCGCGGTCTGTCGGATTCAACGGCATTCTCGTATTCGGGAGCATCTCCCAGGAAAATGAGGTCGCCGCCGCAAGCCTTGAATTCCTCAAGTCTTTCAAGGGTTGTAGAACGCAGTGTATGACAAGAGGGGACAATTACGGCATCGTATTCCATTTTACCTACCTTAAGGGGCGAGGTACCTTTATCGCAAAGACTTGGCAGAAGCGATTCGCTGATAAAATCAAAATCGATCATACCAAGTAAAAGCGTATCGGTTAAAAGCTGATGGTTGCTTTCCAAAGCTTCACGCTTTGCCGCAGTCATATCCGATGGTCCCCATGCCAACCAGTAGCTTTCTATGGGATGTATTACTGCCACTTTAACGTCTGGCTTTCCGCGAGTAAGCGCGGTATTGAGCCTTGCATAGTGATTTTCGATAATATCGTATTTTTTCCACCATGGACTTTGGTATCCGATACACGCAGGATAATCGCGCTTTGCTTCGCCCTTCATACTCATCCATGTAAGGTGCGGAACTCTCACCGTTACACCGAGTGCCGCTTGCCAGTCACCTTGGAGCTTGTGACCTCTGAAATCAAAATCCCAACCCGTTACACCGTATAGCTCCGAGAGCATTGCCTCACCGCCCTGCTGGTGCAGAACGGACGCACATTGCTTAGCGGTATTGTATTCTCTGTGATTGCAAAGATTGTCTATACCGGGCATCTTTTTGAATGCTCTGTAGCATCTCATTGCCTCGCCGATCTGCAGAGTCTGACTGAAAAGGCTTTCCTCGGACATCATATGTCCTCCCGGGTATATGCCGTGCTCGTCGCACCATGTACCTATGGTGTCACAAAAGGACGAAACAAATCTTTCCGTTATAAAATCGTGGTATTTGTATCTGATAAGAGAAGGCTTGCCGTCGCTTAATTCCCAAAACAGCTCAGGAAGATGTTTGAGAATGTCAAGACCGCAAAAATCCTTGAAATACTTTTCAAGATCCTTTGTCCAGGTAATAAATACGTCTTTCTCTTGTGAAGCAAAATCAAGAGTCTGTTTTGCAGAAAACTGAGGTTCATCCGTGAATATGGCAGGAACTGTTTTCCCGAAATCACTACCAAATTTCTTAAAGTATTTTTCGTGGGTTTCTTCGATGAATTTTTCAATAGCTTTGGGATTAAGAGTATCAATGTACGGGCTGTTGTTAAACCACGGGTCAGCAACTGCCGCCTCGAGATAAGCATACCATTTTGTTCCGATAGGAGCATCGTTTTCATCAATTACTCTGTATTCTGCCAACGTTCCGTCGTCATTCAGTACAACGTCATATACAGCAAGAAGAACACCGTTTTCCTCGCGACGTCCGCCTCTGCCTCCGATGGAGGCTGTGGACGGAACAAATTCCTTGGAGTAGGGAACGGTGGTAAACATCAGATTTTTCATTACGAAATCCGGATCGTCCTTGGTTACCTTTCCTCCTGCAGTACCCGAGGGCCATCTGTCCTCGTCATAGAGCCATGCCAGCATTCCTTTTTTCTTGGCTTCTTCAATGCACAACTCCACGTAACTCATGAACTCGCTATCCATGTAAGGACTTGCCATACCTGTCCTTACGTGCATATGGAAACCGCCCATTCCCATTGTACGAAAATTTTCAATTTGTTCCTTCAGCTCTTTTTCATCCAGCTTGCAGTTCCACGCCCAGAAGGGAGTGCCCCTGTATTCTGACGTAGGGCTTTTGAACAGTGTTATATCAAGCTTGGCGCTATCGTTTTTGGTGTAAAGCATTTATTTTGCCTCTGCAATGATTTTTGTCATTTTTTCTATAAGCAAAGGAACGTAATCGCTGTTTCTGGGGTAGTCCTTGAAGGTTATATTCATACCTGCCGCGTCATCTATCATTTCGATAACCTTCTCGCGTCCGATTATATTTTCCAGCGCCATACATACCTGAATGTCCTCAAGTGCTTCCTTGAAAACCAAAGCACGAAGAGAAGGAACAACACCGTCGGTTACGGGATATACCGAGAAAGCATCGCCCGAAGGGAACGACTTTTCGGCTGAGGTCGTTACGTACGGATTGATTTTCTTCTTTGAATACTGTGAATAGTAGAAATTATATCCCCACTGTAAGAAGCCCTTTACGTTGTATTTGTAGAGCTGAAGACCCAGTATTCTGTTTCTGTAGGAGGGCATTGCAAGGAAACGGTTGCTGACCTTATATATCTGACCGCAGCAATAATATCCCCACTGATCCTCTACGTTGTGCTCAATAAAATTCATAATATGGTCTATGCAGGTAACGGGAGTCTTAACAAGTCCTCTTTCGTAGAACTCATAGTTCGACAAAGCATCAAAGGTCTTGCAATCACCGATAAGTGAAGTTACAAGGCTGTGAGCGTACTCGTAGTTTTCAAGATGCTCTACGTGAGGCTCATCTGAAATGTGGAAATAACAGTTCTTTTTTAACTTCTTCTCTTCAAGATATTTGATAAGAGCGGGTAGAAAGGCTTGGAGAAATTCTCTGTATTCATCCGATTTGGAATCAACGTGCCAGCCAAATTTGTAGTATTCCTCACCGTTTTCCCATACCTTGATGTTGGGAGCACATTTTAAGCCCCACTGTGAGAAGAGGTGTGATATTTCAAAATATTTGATTCCGCATTTTTTGCAAAGCTTGAACCATTTGTCAAGCAGGGCGAAATCGAAGGAATAGCCGTTTTCGTCCTTGGTTATCTTAACAAGCTGTGTGCAAGGTCTGGTAGTACCGACAGCTGTGTCAAGAGGAGGAGTGATGACGGGAGTAAGTATCATATTGATACCGACCTTCTTTGCCATCATCATATACTTTTCAATAAGCTCCCAGTGCTTTTTACTGTAGATTTCAACGTTGTGCGCATCGGCAATGCAGTCAACGTGGAACCATTGTGTAAACAGTAATTTTTGTTCGGGAAGAACAGCTTTTGCAACCTTTATCAGCATTGATGAGCTGACGTCGATTGCCAGAGCTTCGTTTTTAAAGGATACTGTTATGGGGTATTCGCCATCAGGTGTGCTTGAGTCAAGCTTGACCTCTACCCAAACCGACGTTGAGCCGTATGAAACCTTAACGGTATTCTTTTCCAGCTCCATTGGCATAAGGATGTCGGGCATAATACCCGGAGTTTCGGTAATAAAATCCTGATCGTATCCCGGTGCTGACGTAGGCATATCCATCGGGGCATTCTGCACAGTATAAACCGTTATCTTGTCTGCAATAGGTGAGTCAACAGTCACGTCGTAAAGCACAGCCGACGTTTCTGTCAGTACTATCTGGTAGTTAAAGGTCTGTCCTCTGAGCATGGTTTTTTCATAAACCTCGTTAGCACGAACCATATCGTGAGGAAGTATCTTTTCTAAACTTGATATTTGTTTGATTTTTAAGCTCATTTTTATTTCTCCTTTACGGTAAATTATATCCTGCTGTTCTGTAGAGCAGATACCAGTCTTCTCTGCTCAGCTCAAATTCGGTTGCTTTTGATATTTCTTCTATGTGCGTCGGGTCGGTAGAGCCGATTATGGGTTGCATTTTTTCGGGCAGTCTTAACAGCCAAGCGATAAGAACCGCATTGACAGTAGTACAGTATTTTTCTGCGGTGTTTTTCAGAACCTCTGCCAGTTCCTGAGATACGGTATCCTCTACGTACTTTCTTTCAAATCTGTTTTGTAAAGGTGACCAAGGCTGTAGCGTGATGCCCTTCAACCTGAGGTAATCTCTTATTCCGCCGTCGCGGTCGATTCCTTGATCGTGGAAGCTTATATTGACGTTTGCACCCGAGGATAGCATGGTTGCATGCTGAAGACTCAACTGCATCTGGTTTACGATAATTTTTTGCTTTAATCCACGTTGCAACAGCTCCATTTGGAACGGCGACTGATTTGATACACCGAATGCTGTTACCTTCCCGGAGGCTTGAAGTAAATCGAACGCTTCGCCTACTTCTTCCGGCTCCATAAGTATATCTGGTCTGTGTAAAAGAAGTACGTCGATTCTTTCTGTATTCAATCTTTTAAGAGAGTTATCTACGGACGATAGGATATGCTCCTTTGAAAAGTCATACATACCTTTTCTAATTCCGCACTTTGTCTGTATTAACATTTTGTCTCTCAGCGACGGAGTGTCTTTAAGCTGTTTTCCAAAAAGCTCCTCGCATTCTCCGCGTCCGTATATGTCCGCATGGTCAAAAAAATTGTACCCAAGTTCAAGTGCTGTGTCGATGAATCTTCTCACCTCGGCATCCGATCTTGAGTTTAGTCTCATGCATCCCAGACCGATCTGAGATACAGGTGTAATTATTCCTTCAAGCGATATGTATTTCACAATATACCTCCTTTTTTTCATTGTATCATATGAAGGTGCATTTTGCAATAAAATATTGTATTTCTATTGACTTTTTTTGCTATCAATTGTATAATCAGCATAACGCTAATAATAGGAGAATTTGCTATGAAAAAGTCAATGTTTTGCGGAATTTACAGTCCGAGATACAGAATGGATAAAGCGGCAGGCAAACAGCTTTTGCCCTACGTTGAGCAAGCGATATTATATGCCAAAGACGACGGATGTCAAGGAATTGAAATGCTGCCTTACGGCGATCTGTATTCCGAGCATGGTGTAGAGTATGCCAAAAAGGTCAGAGAGCTTCACGAAAAGGAAGGGATTCCGTGCTCGTGCTATTCTTACGGAATTTCATATTTTCCCGACCCCAAATATGCGCTTAAGCAAATGAAGACGTCGGTAGATATTGCTGCCGAGCTTGGCTCGCCCTATCTGCACCACACCTTTCAGTGTTCTTTGAGCTTCAAGGACGTACCTGCTGAGTATACAGTTTACGGTAACGCAGAAAAGCTTTTCGTTGACTTTGGTAAAGAGATTGCTTATTATGCCGGTGAAAAGGGACTTTCCTGCATCTACGAGGATCAGGGATTTTTCATAAACACAGTTGAAAGACTTGGCAATCTCATCAGCAAGATTGATCTGCCCAATACAGGTGTTTGCCTTGATATAGGTAACTCTCTTTTTTATGATACGTCCCCCGAGATTTTTGCAGGTGCTTTTGCACATATTATCAAGCACGTGCACGTAAAGGATTACGTGATAAACGAAAGCTCCGGTTGTCCGGGTATCGGCTGGGATTACTCGGTATCCGGTAAATGGTTGAAAAACTGTCTGCCCGGAGCAGGTGTTGTGAATATGGAAAAGATATTCCGTATACTTCTTTCTGCGGGCTATGACGGATTTTATTCGCTTGAAAACCAAGACTGCGTTGCAGGATTTAGCGACAAGTATGCCGATAGCGAAATAATAGAATCATACAATAATATGCAAAAGGCATACGATAACGCCAAAGCATCGTTGAGGTAATAATATGAGTGATATCAAATTGAACAAATCCTGCTTTCTGTGTACTTATCAAGGTGAACTCAGAAACAGCATTTTCACACTTATTGAAAAGGCGAGGGAAGACGGCTTTGATGCCGTAGAGCCTTATGAGGTTCGTGACATCTGGGATGACGAAACGGGTCTCGATACCGCAAAGAGAGCAAAAGAAAAGCTCGAGGAGTACGGAATGACCTGTTCATGCCTGTCAAGAGGTATCAGTATGCTGTCGGTAGACGATCCTGTAAAGGCTTTGAAAAAAGCTGTTGACGTTGCTCACGCTATGGGGTCACCATACCTTCATCACACAATGCAGCTGGCTCTCTCCCACAAGGGGTTACCGATTTATCAGGACGTAGAGCCCACCTTCGTTGAGGTGTCTCGCGAGATTGCCTATTACGCAGGTGAAAAGGGAATGGAGTGCATCTATGAGGACCAAGGATATCTTATCAATACTCCCGAAAGATTGGATTCACTCATTACAAAAATAGGACTTCCAAACGTGGGAGTATGTCTGGACGTGGGTAATTCTTTGTTTTACGATATTTCGGCTGAGGAATATGCAGGCAAATTTGAAAAGATGATCAAGCACGTACACGTTAAGGATTACATAAGAAAATCAACTTATCCCGGAAGAGCAAACGGTTGGTATCGCACTATACAGGGAGATTATCTCTACTCATGTCCCATAGGTCACGGCGTGGTTGATTTTGAGAAGATAATGACCGTGCTTATGAGAAACGGATATAACGGATATTACTCTCTTGAGGGATGCGGTATGTCTAATGTTGATGAAGGCGTAAAGCTTTGTCTTGACAACCTTCAATACTATTTCGACCGAGCAAAAGAGAACTGCGGAATGTGAAAGGATATAATATGAAAAGATCACTTTTTTACTCTTGCTATACACCCAGATACGATAAGGAAAAGAAGGAAGGCAAAGAGCTTCTCCCTTACGTAGAACAGGCGATCAAGTATGCAGCTGCTGACGGATACGAGGGAATAGAAATTCTTCCCAGCGGAGAGCTTACCGCTGAAAATGCAGTTGAGTATGCCAAAAAGGTACGTCAAACACTTGATACGGAGGGGGTTGCATGTTCGTGCTTTTCGTACGGCGGTTCGATGCTTAACGATCCCAAAACGGCACTGTCAAACCTGAAAAAGTACGTTGACGTTACCGTTGAATTAGGCTCACCCTATTTTCATCATACATTCCAGTGTTCTTTTAATCGAAAGCCTCTTCCTACCGAGCTTACAATTTATCAAAACGCAGAAAAAATCTTTGCCGAGCTTGGCAGAGAAACGGCGTACTATGCAGGTGAAAAGGGAATAACCTGTATCTACGAGGACCAAGGACTCTACGTAAACACAGTTGAGCGTATGGGCGAGCTTATGCATAAAATAGGGCTTCCTAATATAGGCGTATGTCTTGACGTCGGAAACGCACTTGACAACGACGTGCTTCCTCAGGCGTTTGCAGGTGCTTTTGCAAGTATCACAAAGCACGTACATATCAAGGATGCTATAAGAAGCAATGCAGACCTTTGCCCCGGTGAAGGTTGGAGCGCGTCTGCTTCGGGCGTGTGGTACAAGTACTGTGTACCCGGAACAGGCGTTGTTGACCTGGAAAGAATATTCAACATACTTCTTCTTGCAGGCTACGACGGATATTTTTCACTTGAAAATCAAAATGCCATTTATAATCTCACCAACGAGCAAGCCGATGCTGATATAGCAGTATCCTTCAAGAATATCCAAAAAGCATATGATCGTGCAAAGGCTTCGATAAAATAATTATGAGTGATATGAAAATGAAAAAATCTTGTTTTTTAGCGGTTGACAGAGAGCTTGACGCGGTATTAAGATCTGTGGAGCAGCTTAAGGCTGAAGGATTTGATGCCGTTGAACCTATTAGCCTCAGAGATTTTTGGCATGACAGTGTTGCACTGTACAATGCACAGAGAATAAGGGAAAAAGTAGAAAAGTGCGGAATGGAAGTTTCCTGCTACTCTCTGGCTGTTAATATGCTGTCAAACCCCGATTCAAGACAGCTCTTAAAAAAGACTACCGACCTTGCTCACGCTATGGGCTCACCGTATTTGCATCATACAATGGAGCTTACACTGTCCCACAAGAATTTACCGATTTATCAGGACGCAGAGCCGATATTTGTCGAAATATCCCGAGAGATAGCAGAGTATGCAGGGGAGAGAGGAATAACCTGTATTTATGAGGATCAGGGATTTCTTATCAACACGCCCGACCGTCTTGACTCCCTTATCTCAAAGGTTAATATGTCAAACACGGGTGTGTGTCTTGACGTGGGAAATTCACTGTTCTATGACGTGTTGCCCGAAGAATACGCAGGTAAATTTGCAAAGATAATAAAGAACGTTCATATCAAGGACTATCTCTACAGGACAACTCCGCCGGGGGCTGACAAGTGGAACAGGACTATAAACGGAAACTACCTTTACTCATGTCCCATAGGTCACGGAGTAGTTGATTTTGAAAAGGTATTTACCATCCTTTTGAAAAACGGCTACGACGGTTATTTCTCACTTGAAAGTACAGGTCATCACGACAGAACAACAGGTGTGAAGCTGGCTCTTGAGGGAATGCAGTATTATTACGATATGGCTGTTTCCAACGTCACTCCTAACTAGCCTCCGCATTCAATTTCCTAGCATATAAAAAGCGGTCAGCGACCGCTGGCGATGCTCGCCTATCGTAACCTTTGAGTATATCCCGACAAAGCAAAACGGCGAGGTTGATTTAATGCAATTTTCTAGCATATAAAAAAGCGGTCAGCGACCGCTGGCGATGCTCGCCTATCGTAACCTTTGAGTATATCCCGACAAAGCAAAACGGCGAGGTTGATTTAATGCAATTTTCTAGCATATAAAAAACGCTGTCATTTTTTTGACAGCGTTTTTTCTTGGAGCGGAGTTTTTGCAAATTTCTTTTTATATGCCCTGCAAAAATAACTTACGTCATCAAATCCGCAACAAGCAGCGGCATCTGACGTTCTTGCATCAGGCGTGGAAATAAGATAGTTTCGTGCATAGGTAAGACGCAGATTAATGATGTGCTCAAACACCGTATACCCGAATTTGTTTTTAAATTCATGACAAAGCTTTGACACGGATATTCCGTACATATCGGCAAGCTGAGACAGTGAGATTTTCTTGGTGAAATTCTTTTCTATATAAAGTGACACCTTATCGCAAATATCATTGGAAACAGGTTGCTTTTCATCAAAAAAGTCAACGTAAAAGGAATAAACCATTTTTGACAGTACGCTTTCACGCTTGTGCTTGTAGTATTCGTGGATTATTTCTTCCAGCTCGGATAGGTATTTTTCGACATTAACGTTATCGCAGAACCAAAAATCTCCGTAACCAAAGAAATCGCACAGCTCGTTTATTGCACTGCCGTTTGCCGTGAGAAAGGCAGTTACCATACGTTCTTCGCTTTTATACTCGATGGGAACGTTTCTTGAACTGAAAAAAGCACAGCCTTTTTCAAGCTTATATGTCTTCCCACAGCATGTAACAGAGCCCTTGCCTTCTACAACAAAAAGGATTTGGTCAAAGTCCTTTTGACCGTTGGGACGTATGATATGTGACTCAATGAAATATTTTGAAAGAGTGTGAAAATATATCGGGAGTTTTTTAGAGTTTTCGGGAAGATAGTTTATAATTTGCGATTGCATTTACTTCACCTCACGATGATTATATCATTGATTTTTATTAAAGTAAATACAGTTTTAAAAATGTCTTGATTTTATTGTTGATATTTGATAGAATCTAAAAGACGGAGGTGTTATTATGTCTGAAAAGAAAAGAATACATTTGCTTTGCAATGCACATATAGATCCCATATGGCAATGGGGATGGGATGAGGGAATATCGGCGGCTATTGCTACGTTCAAGAGTGCCGCAGACCTTGCCGAAACTCACGATTTTATATTTTGCCACGGCGAATCCCTTCTTTACGAAGCCATAGAAACACACGCACCAGACCTGTTTGAGCGAATTAAAAAGCTTGTAAAATCAGGAAAATGGCATATAACGGGTGGCTGGTATCTCCAGCCCGACTGCCTTATGCCCACCGGTGAGACTTTTGTACGACACCACAAGGTAGGAAACAGATATTTCAAAGACAAATTTGGTGTTGACGTAAAAATTGCTACAAGCTACGATGCTTTCGGTCACAGCATCGGACTTGCACAGATATTAAAGAAAACAGGTTATGAAGGATATATCGTTTGCCGTCCTTGGGCAACTCAGTTTGAATATCCCTCTCGATTTTTCAAGTGGACAGGACCCGACGGCAGTACAATAAATACCACCCAAACCTTTTCGTATTCATCGTCGCTGGGACGTGCCACCAAGAAAATAGAAGATACCTACAAAGCCAACGCCAAAGACGATATAATCCTTGCTCCGTGGGGAGTGGGGAATCACGGTGGAGGCCCGTCCAGAAAGGACCTTGCAGATATTTCTGTTTATGAAATTGAAGGTGCCGAAATTTTTCATAGCACTCCCGAAGCCCTTTTTGATGAAGCTGTATTTGACAGTGAGGTAAAACGCTCCCTTGTTACAAGTAATCCCGGATGTTATTCTTCGATGGCTAAAATTAAGCAAGCCTACCGAAAATGTGAAAATTTCTTTTATTCTACCGAAAAAATGCTTTCTTCACTTTCTCTGACGGGAGTTGACCTTGACAGAGGTGAGTTTGAATCGGCAGAAAAGAAGCTTTTACTTGCTTCTTTCCACGATATTCTTCCGGGTAGCTGTGTTGACGAAGGTGAAAAGGAAGGACTTGGTTTGCTGTCGTCCTGCGATAAGGCTATGAAGGATTACCGAACTACTGCATTCCTGCGTCTTGTAATGGAGCAAGAGGTTGCTGCCGAGGGTGAGTATCCGGTGTTTGTCTACAATTATATGCCATACACCGTCGAGACTCCTGTTGAGGTAGAATTTACACTAGCCGACCAGAACAGAAATCTACAGCTTCATTACTTGCCTCACGTTTTTGATTCGGAGGGTACAGAGATACCCTGTCAGCAAATAAAAGAGAATTCCACAATAAATATTGACTGGAGAAAGCGAATAATTTTCACCGCTAAGCTTGCACCTCTTGGAATAACAAGATTTAACGTAAGGGTTACCGAATCCGGACCTGCCGACAAAACCGCAAAGCCTTTGGAGAGAATTTGCTTTGAAAAGTATACCGACTTAATTAAATCGCCCATAACCCTTGAACTTTACGACGATACGGCAGACCCATGGGCTATGAGCGATGAAGAACAGAAGGCTGTTGGTACGTCGCCTGTTGATTTTATGAGAATGACACCCAAGCAAGCACAGGAATTTTGCGCTGTAAAAGAACCTCTTGCACCGCTTCACATCACAGAAGAAGGTAGCACACTTACCGAAATAGAAGAACTGCTTACCTGCGGAAAAACAAATGCGGTATTGAAGTATAAGTTCTATAAAAACGCTCCTTATTTTGACGTTAACGTAAACGTTGAATTTGCAGATAAAAACAAGCTTGTTAAAATCAAGATTCCTACTACCGAGTCAATGAAGAATGCCATTGCATTCGGTGACGGTCCTTATATTGTTGAACAAAAGCCCGATTGCGAGGTATACTGTCAGAAGTGGCTTGGCAAAAAGAACGAAAATGGCGAAGTATTTGCCGTTATCAATGACGGTACGTATTCGGGTAAAGTGTCTGACGGCTACGTCTATCTTACCTTGATAAGAGGAGCGGGATATTGCTTCCATCCCATTGAGGAGGACAACCGAGAGTTATACCCACAGGACAGATATCTGCCGAGAATTGATTCGGGACGTTACGTTTACAATTTCAGAATAATGTGCTCCGACGTTGCAAGTGTTGTGCGTCAGGCAGACCTGTTCAATTCCTTGCCCTATGCAGTAAACGTGTTCCCGATAGGCGGAGAAAAGAAGCAAGTGGCGAAGGTCAACGTAGCTGGCAACGTCAGTGTTCCCGTTGTCAGATACGATGACGGTAAACTGATTATGCGAGTATATAATCCGTGTGAGAAAGACGAAGGCTTTGACGTTGAAATACAAAACTGTAAAGCGTCGGATGTTGCAAGCGGAGGCGAGGTAGTCAGCATTGTATACGAAAACGGCAATATAACTTTTAATCATTCAGCAATGATAATATAAGCACAAAAAGGCATTAAACTCTCTGGGGGCTTAATGCCTTTTTTGAATGAGCGTAGATTTGGATAGGCGACCATTGCCGACGGTCGCTAGCCGCTTTTGTTGGAAGTTTTGTGCTTAAAAGTATTGATTTTTCCGAAATAAGTGGTAAACTATAATAGATGAATTATAATCAATAAAAGGAGTAAAATATGAAAACTCTAGTAATTTCAAGACTGTCAACGTCCAAAACACTTAAGCTTGCAACTGCGGAGCTTGCAAAGTATCTCAGACTTATTGACAAAAGTATTGTAGTTGAAGAAAGAATTTGCGATAAATACGATGAAAGTCGCCCGTATATCTGGATTGGAACAGATACAGAGCTTCCCGTACAGCTTGTAGAGGTGACCGATAAGGCGCTCGACGATGCGATTTATATCGACGTTAAGGATTATAAGGGTATCATTTCAGGTGCAAACGAAAGAGCAGTACTCATTGCTGTGTACAGATTCCTTCGAGAGCTTGGAGTGGCATTTATCCGTCCTACAGGAGACGGCGAGGTCATCCCCGAGTTCGCCGTTGATACCTGCGAGGTTAAAGTGTCCGAAGCCCCTTCATACCGTCACAGATGCGTATGTATCGAAGGTGCTGTAAGCTACGAACACGTTTATAATATGATTGATTGGATACCTAAAATGGGTATGAACGGATATTTTATCCAGTTTGCCAATCCTATTCACTTTTTTGAGCGTTGGTCAAGACACATAAACAATCCAACACTTGCTCAGATGGCTACCTATGATATTGACGGTTATCAGATAAAGGCGAAGCTTGAAGAGGATATTGCCGACCGTTCACTTATGTATCACGGTGTAGGACACGGTTGGACGGCAATGCACCTGGGAATAGGAGACAGAGTTTCCTTTGAGCCTTATACAAAAGAACTCAGCGAGAAGGAGAGCGAGCTTCTTGCTCTTGTTGACGGAAAACGTCAGATTTGGCTCAATAAGCCTGAATTTACCGAGCTGTGCTATTCAAATCTGAAAGCACAGGATGCCTACATAAAGGCTGTTGTGGACTACTGCGAAGCACATCCCGATGTCACTCACATTCATTGCTGGCTCTCAGATTCTCACAATAATCATTGTCAGTGCGAAAACTGTCAGGGCAAGCGCCCTTCTGACCTATACGTTGAAATGCTCAACCGCTTGGATGAGGTAATGACTTCAAAGGGACTCAAGACAAAAGTGGTATTTCTTATTTATCACGAGCTTCTCTGGGCACCCGAATATGCATCTATCAAAAACAAGGACAGATTTGTAATGATGTTTGCTCCGATTTGTCGTAGCTATTCTCAAACCTTCGCATCTGTCGATATGTCGAATCCCGACCCGATTCCCGAGCTTGACCTTCGTGCAGTAAAGTATCCTACCTCAGTTGCAACTCTTATGTCGATGTTCAATGAGTGGAGCAAGCAGACTCCCGTAAACGATTCCTTTGACTTTGACTATCACCTTTGGACTGCACATCTGTTTGATATCGGTTATGCAGGTATTTCAAAGATACTCTTTAAGGATATGGCAACTCTTGATAAGCTCAACCTTAACGGTATGGTTAGCTGTCAGCTCCAAAGAACCTGCTTCCCCACAAACCTTCCTATGCACGCAATGGCTGAAGCGCTTTGGAACAAGCATTGCGACTATGAAGCAATGGCAGAAAAGTTCTACGCCGATACCTTTGGAAAAGAATATAAGACAGCAAAGAATCATCTTGAAAAGCTTTCAAATTTAATTGTTCCCGATATGATGCTTTCAGCAGATGAATATAAAAAGCTTACACCTGAAATGAAAATTGCTATGGCTAAGGAAGCCTCCGAGCTTTGTGCAAGCTTCAAGGACGTTGTGGCAAGTGTACTTGAAAAGTCCTCGGATATGAGCCCTGCTCAGAAAAAATCGTGGGAATATCTTGCATATCACTGTGAAATTGCAGGTCAGGCAGCTATGTTAAGACATATGCGATATGCCGGAGCTTCTGAGGAAGAGCTTGAAAAAACAAGAGACGAGTTCAGAAATACAGCCTATGCACTGGAAGAATATATTCACAAGGTATTTGATATTTGGCGTCTTATCAGCATTGTGAAAGCAGTATTTTAAGTGAGGTAATTATGAATATTCCTGAAATTTTTGTTTGTCATCCTACAGTGTTTGCAATAGAAAAGGATTATCAGATAGTAATTCCTATGACAGCGGATGCTTTGGTTTGGGTAACTGTAAACGGCAAAAAGTATTTTGACCATTCAAACGGCATTATACGTTCTACCTGTCCTGTACATAAAATTACCATACCCGCCCAAGCACTTAACAGTGCCGGAGCATATACGGTATCATATCGCAAAATAATTGAACGCAAGCCTTATTTTTCCGAAACAGAGGACACGGTTGATACAGAGTATAATTTCACGCCTGTTGATTCTACCAAGGCAATAAAGATATACCACGTATCAGATTCACACGGTAATATTGAAGGTGCATCTTCGGCATATGTTAAGGCTATGGGCAAAACACCGGACCTGCTTATTCTCAACGGAGACATTGCAGACCATAGCGGAGACCTTGACCACATTCTTACAATTTACAAAATTGCATCCGGAGTAACCGGCGGAAGTATTCCTACGGTTTTTTCCCGCGGCAACCACGACCTCAGAGGAAACGCCGCCGAGCTTCTTGCGGAGTATACCCCGACTTACTTTGGAAAATCATATTATACGTTCAGAGTTGCAAATATATGGGGTGTTATTCTTGATACCGGTGAAGATAAGCTTGACGACCACCCGGAATACGGCAATACAATTTGTTGCCATGCTTTCAGAGAGGACGAAACGGAATTTCTTAAAGACGTTATTTCGAAGAAGGAATATGAAGCAGAGGGCATAGACTACCGTCTTCTTATTTCCCACGTACCCTTTGGACGCGCTGATAAGGGCGAAAAAGGCGGAGAGAGTCCCTTTGATATCGAGACAGAAATTTTCACCCAGTGGTGCTCACTGCTCAAAGAAAATATCAAGCCCGACCTTATGATATGCGGACATACTCATAAGCCAAGGACTGCTGAGGTTGGCGGCGATATGGATGACCACGGACAGCCGTCGCCTATGGTAGTTGGCGGAAAGCCCGTTTCCATTGACGGAGAAAAGGGAGAGTTTACAGGATGTGCTATAACCTTGGATGACGGTAAAGCCGAGCTTACACTTGTTGACAGTACAGGTAATAAACAGCATTTGAAAAACTACGTGTTTAATTGAGGTGTATTATGTACAAGAACAAACTTTGTCTTGGTCTTTCCGAAAGCTTTGGAGTTAGCTTGCCCGAACAGATAAAAATGATAAGACAGGCAGGCTTTGAAGGTTATTTCTTCGATTGGGTAAAAGGCGTAGACGTGGAAGAAATAAAACGTGCGGCAGATGAATCCGGACTTGAGCTCCAGTCAATACACGCACCTTATTACAAATCCGCAATTATGTGGGAATCAGCCGAAAATGCCGCAGAAGCAGTAGAGGAATTGTTTGAGTGTCTTGACGTCTGCAAGCTTCTTGGTGCTCCCATTATGGTTATGCATACGTTTATAGGCTTTGGCGACACCGGGCACTCACCGTGTGAGGACGGTTTTGCTAATTTCGGCAGAGTTATCGATAAAGCATCAAAATTGGGTATAAAGATTGCTTTTGAAAATACCGAAGGCGAAGAATATCTTGATGCCTTGATGAAGCGCTTTGCCGATAGTGACAACGTAGGTTTTTGTCTTGATACAGGACACGAGATGTGCTATAATTATTCTAAAGACCTGTTGTCAAAGTATGGTGACAGATTGATTGCAACACATATTAACGACAATTTAGGTATCAGCCGACTTGACGGCAATATTTTCTGGACGGATGATCTGCATCTATTACCCTTTGACGGCTGTGCTGATTGGGATTACTTTGCAAAACGTCTTAACAGATGCCATTATGACGGATTTCTTACCTTTGAGCTTGTGCGAAAAAGCAAGCCGAATCGACACGAAAACGATAAGTATATGAGAATTTCTCTTGAGGAGTATCTTGCAGAGGCTTATTCCCGTGCTTGCCGAGTAGCAACTCTCAAGGAAAGATATAAATAAGATTAAAACAATTGTCATAGCTTCATATCAAAAAGGTTGTACAGAAAATGAATTACAATTATCATACCCACACGTACCGCTGTCACCACGCCCAAGGGACAGAAGAGGAATACGTTAAAAGAGCCATTGAAAACGGCGCGAAGTATATGGGCTTTTCAGACCATTTTCCACTGCGTTTTCCCGACGGAAAAGAATCGGAATTCAGAGTATACGTGGCTGAAGCAAAAGAGTATTGCGACTCAATAAAGGCACTTGCCGAAAAGTACGCTAAAGAAATCGAGATAAAGGTAGGCTTTGAAATGGAATACTACCGTGATTTGTTTGGCGAGATGCTGGAAAATGCTATAAGTTACGGTGCTGAATATTTGATTTTGGGTCAACACTATTATTATCCCGAAAATATTGACGGTTCAATTCACTCAAGCGTTAAATCCGACAGCGAAGAAAGGCTTTCAGCGTACGTGGATTCTCTTATTGAAGCTATGGATTTGGGGATCTTTACCTACATAGCTCACCCCGACGTTTTCAGATTTATTGGCGATAGGGAAATATATTCACGTCACATGAGAAGACTGTGTGCAGCATCGCGTCAAAAGAATATGACTCTTGAAATTAACTTTTACGGCATAAGAGATAACAGAAACTATCCCGACCCTGTGTTCATGCAAATAGCAGGCGAGGAGCATAGCCCTGTTACCTTTGGGTTTGATTCCCATACTGTAGACAGTGCATGGGACGGAGCGTCTTTATTAAAGGCAAACGAGTACGTTGAACGCTACGGCTTGAACTATATTGGTAAGCCGGATTTGATTTATTTGAAGAATAAGGAGTAATTATGAGATATTCAGACAGTTTTGGTAAAAAAAGCTCAAAAATAATACTTGGAACTGCATACTTCGGTGAGACTATATCTCCCGAAAAATCCTTTGAAATTATGGATACCTACGTAGCAAACGGCGGATGTCATATTGATACCGCACGTATGTACGCTGACGGCGAAGCCGAAAAGGTTATCGGTCAGTGGCTGAAATCAAGAAAGCCGGAGGGCGTACTTCTGTCCACCAAGGGAGCTTTTTACAAAAAGGATACGGCACCGCGCCTTTCAGAAAAAGACGTTAGATATGATTTGGAGCTTAGCCTCAAGGCACTAGACGTTGAGACCGTAGATTTTTACTGGCTTCACCGTGACGATGAGACGACTCCCGCAGGCGAAATTATCGAAACCATGAACAAGCTTATCAAAGAGGGGAAAATTCGCCGTTTCGGTGCGTCTAACTGGAAAACTTCTCGAATCGAAGAAGCAAATGTATATGCCAAGGAACATGGACTCCGGCCCTTCGAAGGCTCACAAATCCGTTTCAGTCCTGCAATCATATCGCCCTATGGTAACGCTGACAGAGACCTTGTAGATATGACAACAGACTCCTTTAAGTATTATAAAAAGGCAGGTATGCCTGTGGCGGCATATGCTTCTCAGGCAAAGGGATTTTTCTCAAAGATTGCTGAATCGGGCGAGGAATCACTAAGCCAAAAATCAAGAGAGCGTTACTATTGCAAGGAGAATCTCAGCCGCTTGGAGTTTGTAAAAAAGTATGCTAAAAAGTATGATACAAGCGTTGCTTCAATAGTTTGTGCCGCTATGTCTTCAATCGATAATCCCGATGTTTTCCCGATCATAGGCTGCAGCAGACCCGAACAGATAACAGACTCTATGAAGGCATCAGACCTTGTTCTCACAAGAGATGAGCTGGAAAAGCTCTTTAAATATTCAATGATTTAAATGCAGATATTTTATAATTCTTACAAGACAAGAAATCCTTCGTCGGTAGCACTTGGAAATTTTGACGGGGTTCACATAGGCCACACTAAGCTTATAAACGTATTGACCTCGTTTGATTTGCCGTCCGTGGTGTATACCTTTGAAACACATCCTATAAACGAAATTAATAAAAAGAATACTCTCCTGACAGTTAATACCAATGCCGAAAAAGCCGAAATTATGGAATCACTCGGTGTTGATGCCGTTGTGTTTGCAAGCTTTAGTGAGGTCAGAAATCTGACGCCTGAAGAATTTGTTGACACTGTGCTTATAAAACAGCTGTCGGCAAGGGAAGTAGTTTGCGGATATAATTACCGTTTCGGCAAAAACGGTGTAGGAGATACACAGCTTCTTTCAAAGCTTCTTGAAGCTCACGGAGCGCGCCTTACTGTTATAGAAGAGGTGACGCTTGACGGATTGCCTGTTTCCTCAACACAGGTGAGAAAGGCTTTGCTTGACGGTGATATGGAGCAAGCACACAAACTGCTTGGCAGACCTTATTTCATCGATTCTACCGTAATACACGGCAAGGCGCTTGGAAGACAAATGGGATTTCCTACTATAAACGAAACCTTTGAAGACGGCAGACTCGTTTTGCCTTATGGCGTTTATTTTGCAAGGTGCACTGTGAAGGGAGGCGCTTCTCATATAGCCGTTGTAAACGTAGGTGTCAGACCTACCGTCAATACAACGGACCCTATTCCAACCGTAGAGGCTCATATAATTGATTTTAAGGGCGATCTCTATGGGTGCGACGTGAGAATAGAGATGATGAAAAAATGCCGTGACGAGCGAAAATTCGGCTCTCTGGATGATTTGAAACAACAAATTGAAATTGATATACTTCAATGCAAGAAGTATTTTAACGAAAGGTAAGCTATGACACGTATAAAGCTGTTTTTCTTTTTAGTTTTGATAACGGTGCTTTTGTGTTCTTTTGCTGTAAATGCAGAAGAAGACACAGAACCTATAATAACGGCAGATTACGCTTGCGTTTACAACGTAGAATCAGGAGAAATGCTGTATGACAAATCAGCAAACACTATAGTGTATCCCGGTTCGCTTGTAAAAATTATGACTTCGGTTTTGGCACTTGAGTACTACAGCGTAACAAACGACCAAGAGATCACCGTTACCGAATCTGCTCTTGAAACCTTGAAGGGAAATAACGTAAAGCTGAAAGCAGGGGAGATAGTATCGCTTTATGACCTCATAGCAGCTGTTGCTGTAGGCGGAGCTAACGATGCCGCTCTTGTTTTGGCGGAAACTGTAGCAGGTTCCGTTGACAAGTTTGTGGAAAAGATGAATGAAAAAGCCGCTGAGCTTGGCGCTGTAAATACGCAGTTTGACAATCCCACCGGATATCATTCTCCAAAGATGTACACTACGTTGACGGATTTTGCAAAGATATGTGCATGGGCTAATAAAAACACTGAATTTATGAAGCTTTCATCCGAGGTTTCATATACAATGCCTGCGACAAACGTTTCAAAAGAAAGGATTTTTACCAATTCAAATTTGTTACTTGACCCAAAGCACTGGCTCAGACACTATAAAGCGGGCACTTCGGGTATGAATGCAGGTATGACACAGCAGGCGGGATATACCCTTGCTACCGCATATAATAACGATGGACAGACAAATATAGTTATTATTGTTGGCGGAAAGATTGACGGATGGGACTATCACTATTTCAACGAAGCTGTCGCCCTGATTGATTACACTGCTGTAAGCTATGAATACAAAAAACTGGTGTCCCGTGACGAACCTGTATTTGATATGAAGGTGCTTTACGGCAAGGATACGGACCACGTGCTTTTAGCCACACAAAGCGAAGTAACTGCCTTATTGCCCAATGATGCACTTGATTCTGACATTACAACAGACTTTATAGTAGTTGGCGAAGAATGTGTTGCACCTGTAAAAAAAGGTACGGAGATGGGAAGCTATAACGTGTACTATCAAGGCGAGCTTGTAACTACAGTTCCTCTGGTAACAATGGGTAATATTAAGCGTGATTATTTTTCGTTTGTGTCGGGAAATATCAGAAGCTTTTTTGCAAGAGAAAGTGTGAAGTCTGCTATTTTACTTCTACTTTCACTGACCTTGTTTTCGTCGGTTATTGCTTTTATAGTCCATTATTACAGAAAAAAACAACGTTTGCTTCTTGAACGCGAAGAGCGTTTGCGCCGCTTGAACAGAGCTCGGAGAACTCTCAAATAAGCGGCTAGGTTGGTTAATTAAAAATAGAGCTGATAAAAAACTCAAATAGAGTTTTTATCAGCTCTTATTTATATACTAGGAAATTGCATTAAATCAACCTCGCCGTTTTTCATTGCAGGGGTATATTTAAAGGTTGCGATAGGCGAGCTTTGCCAGCGGCTGCTAGCCGCTTTTTTATTTAAATAACTTACCAATACCGCCAAGCTTTGATTTTATGTCATCCACTGATATTTTTGCCTTTACCCCGTCGATGATTTTTTGAATGACATCATCCGGAAGGTCAACTCCAACAAGCTCTTCTACGACCTTGACAGGCTCCTTCTTGAATCGTTCTGCAATATCCTTATTGCTTTTCACCTTTTCTACAATTTCTTCAATTTTTTCTTTGATATCCATCACCGTTACCTCACTTGTTCTTTCGTTTGTCTATAAACGTTTGTAAAATGATCTCAGCGGATACAGTATCCACAATGTCGCGCTTTTTTGTTTTCTTTGTGTTTGTTGCCAACATATAACCGTAAGCCGATACCGTTGTACATCTTTCGTCGCAGGTTTCAATTGGTAAAGGGGTAAGGGTTTTGAGTATCTGGCAAAAAGCCAGTGTATTTTCAACTCTGAAACCTCTTGTCCCATCCATATTTAAGGGGAGACCCACAACTATCATTTCAGCTCCTTCTTCTTGTGCTATTTTAGCTGAAATTTCAGCTGCTCCGCGCATTCCGCGTACCTTTTCTGTACGGAGTCCTGTGGCTATTATTTCGTTTTTATCGCATGTAGCAAAGCCAACGCGTGCATCTCCGTAGTCAATTGCAAGTATTCTGATAATTACACATCCTTAAAAGTTATTTCAAATTTTCCGTCCTTTACTTCAACCGTACCAAGGAGGCTTCCGTCGCCGTGAAGCTCAAACAAGGTGTCGCTTATCTTAACGATTGAAATTGACGATTGATATCCGATATTCAAAAATGTTTCCTTCATGGTAGTCAGGTTAAATACCGAAACCGAGTTTTCAACTCTGTTGCCGTTTTTGTAGGAATATGTGAAGATGATATCCTTTTGCTCGGTATCGTCCATATTGCCGACAGCTATATCATAAAGTCCGGTACCGCCGATGTATTTTCCGAGTGCGTACAGTTTTCCGTAAATGGCAAGATAAGTAGCATTTCCTACACGGAACACGTTTGCTCCCGTTTCTTCATAGAAGCCTTCAGGGGAGATTTCGGTTGCGGATTCTATGGCACCCTCTGAGAAATTCAGCCCTCTCTTTTGAACGTAATCAGCAAAGACTTCTTTAAATTCTTCAAGTGTCATGACACGGGGGACCTTTTCCTCAGCCTTAGGTTTGTCGGGATATACGTAGCTGAACATATCCCTGAACACCTTTAAATTCCATTCCTTGCGTTCTTCAACCTCTTTTTCGCTCTTTGTAAGCTTGACGGGGTATCTTATACAAAGAAGAGTGTTTTTCGGAAGAACGTCAAATCCGGGGAGATAATAAACATCGAGGTCGCCGATATGTACAGTATAATCGTTAACGGCAAATTCAGGCTTATATCCCAGTGCCTCTGAAAGAGGCATCAGTACGTCAGCCGCATCAAGCACGCCGTAAT
>JAZSDT010000064.1:0-7674 GCA_045531285.1 Eubacteriales bacterium | reverse complement strand
CTCAAAAGCAACTGCGGAGCAAGTACTGAATCTATACCGCACTCGCGACTTCGAAGATATTCGTGAAGCTTCTCTGCACCGTCACCGTTTATCAACAGCTTGATGCCGCGGTCTTTTATCTCTTCTTCCAGCTCTTCGCAGGATATCGGTCGGTCGTCAGTGAGACGTAAAAGTTCTTTTCCGTCATATGCAAATAAGGCATTATAAAGCTCATTTCTGCGTGCATCCATAGAAGGAGCAAGAATAACCTTATCAAATGTATCAGGCGTAAGTGCTCTGAAATTTTCCGCAAGAGCTTCGAGCGCCGAAACACCAACTATAGGCAGTTTTTTAGCGTATGCCAATCCCTTGGCTGTAGCTATCCCTATTCTTACCCCGGTAAAAGAACCCGGTCCTTTTGACACAGCGATAAGTTCAATATCATCAACCGAATAACCCGAGTTTTTCAACATCTCATCAATCATAGGAAGTATTTTTTCACTGTGTGTAAGCTTATTATGCACATTTGACGAGGCAATTACACACTCATCGTCAAGCAAAGCTACACTCGCCGTTACAGCAGTTGTGTCAAGCGAAAGTATTATCATTTTATCAACTCCACTGTGAGTTCTCTTTGATTATCGTCATCGCGCTTCAATATTGTCACCTTCCAGTAGCTGTCAGGCAATGCATAAGGAATATTTTCGCTCCATTCGGTGACTATAATCCCTGTGTCAAGATAATCGTAAAAGCCAACCGAATAAAGATCGTCATCATCCGTGACACGATACATATCAAAGTGATAAAGTTTTTTGCTTTCAAAGGAATAATTATTAACTATGTTATACGTCGGACTTGTAACCACCGCTTCACTGTCAAAATATGATACCATACCTCTGACAAAAGCAGTTTTGCCGGCTCCCAAGTCGCCGTATAAGGCAACAAATGCCGGATACCCTATAGTATCCATCAATTCTTTTCCAACTTTTTCAGTCTCATAAGGAGATGAAGTTACATATTTTTTCACTAACAATTGCAATTCCCCGAAAACATTTATTTGTCATACAGTTCTTACCGTATTTTCATACAATTTTATCACAATTTCATTCGGTTGTCAATTATTTCTCTGTATTAAAAAATATTTATTTAAAAACTATTGATTTTTACTAAAATTGGTGCTAAAATCAAGTAGTAAGCAAAATTAATTTTACAAAGGAGATTGCTATGAACTTTTTATCTACAGTTGACGGCTCATTGCTCGAAGGCTTCTATCCTGCAGGATGGGATATGGCTAAAATCGATGCATGCTGTTCTAACCCCCCTGAATCAATCGAAGAAAGACAGGACTTCTGGCACAAGGATTTTGGACTTAAGTGCGCTGAGAACGTATACGAGTTTGATATGATCCTCGGTCACGAGATTGCTCTTGAAATCAAGAACTGCCGCGACGAAGGCAGAAAGCTTGCTATGATACTTCCTGTTGGTCCTATGGGTATGTACAGATGGGCTGTATATTTCCTCAAAGAGTGGAACGTTAAGTGCGACCACGTTTACGGCTTCAACATGGACGAATGGGCTGACGGCGAAGGCAATACACTTGATCCCAAGAACGAAGGTTCATTCCAGAACGCTATGGAAGGTGCTTTCTACGGACCTCTCGGTGAGCTTACAGTTCCCGTTAATCAGAGAAACTTTGCTACAAAAACAAACCTTCCTACATATCCCGAAAAGATTGCAGCTCTTAAGTCTGAGGGTGCTAAGCTCGTTACTGTTTTCGGTATCGGTCGTATGATGCACATCGCTTTCTGGGAGCCTCACTTTGCAGCTGAATTCAATACAGTAGAAGAGTGGAAGAACAACTACTACCGTATCGGTGCTAAGCTTCATCCTCTCACAATCGAGCAGAATGCTATAACAAGCTTCAAGAGCCGTACAACTCTTGTTCCTTGCCGTGCAAACACAATCGGCCCCGGTCTCTTCCTTCAGTCTGACAAGATCATCGGCGGATGCGACGGTGCTCTTTCAAGAGGAATGCAGTGGCAGGGTATGTCTCTTTGGACAACACTCAGATACGGTCCTTGCACATGGATCCCCTCTTCGTTTATGCCTACTCTCCCCGGTGTTATCGTATACCTCAAGGAACTTGCAGGTCCTCTCACAGCAGAGTGCAACTAATACATATTTATATTTCATATGCGGACAGAAATGTCCGCATATTTTTTATATGCTAGGAAATTGCATTAAATCAACCTCGCCGTTTCGCTTTTTTGAACGTATGCAAAGCTTTGGATAGGCGAGAATTGCCAGCGGTCGCTGACCGCTTTTTTATATAAGAAAACCTACATACCAATTAAGCAAAGGTATGTAGGTTTTTTACTAGTCTATTGCATGAGTTCTGATGTAATCAAGTATAACGTTAAAGCCTTCCTTTGAAATGTGAATACCGTCACCGTTGCAATAATCTTCGTTAAGATATCCGTTCTCGTTAATAAGAGCGGTAATTGTGTTGAGGTAATAAATGTTATTATCACTTGCAAGCTGTGCTATCCACGAATTAGCACGATTTATTTTTTCCATGCTGATTGATTCTACGTACTGATAATAATCACAAACAGGATAAATTGACTGAAGTATTATTTTAGTATTCGGTGATTCTTTTTTAATTGCATCAATAAGTCCTTGATAATACTTTTTAAAATCCTGTTCAGACAAGCTTGAAACGCCGTTTACTCCCAAGGTAAGCACTACCTTCTCGGGTTGCTTTATTGCAATAGCATCAGCTATAAGCATTTCACTGTCATCATCGGGATAAACTATATTTTCTGACAATAAATTCCACATAGCAAGCGTTCCGCTTTTTGGAGTCCACACTTGCTTGGTTTCTTTGCCGCCATCAAGAACCGCATAGAAAGCCATACCATGAGTAGTAGAATCACCAATGAAAATTGTATTATTAATATATTCCCAACCGGCATCATCGCTTTTATTAAGAACAGCTTCGGGATACATTTCAAGAAGCTGAGCGTGAGTGTAAACAGGCTTAGGCGCTTCAACGGTTAAAACGGTTTTGTCCTCATCGGGAATCTCCGGAGCAACAGGCTCGTCTTCTGTAGGAACGCTTACATCAGGCGTTTCTGTAGACGATTCACTACCGTCCCCGAGGTCAACCGGCGTCACGGTTTCAAGTGTTTTGGGTTCTTCCGTTTCATCATTATCAATGCTTCCAACAATAAGTATAATTGCCCAAATTAAAACTGCAATAACTACAGCTACGCATACTACAGGAAATACTCTCAATCTTCTTTTTGCAGACATAATTTTCCTCCAAACAAAAAGTATGCCCGTGCTTGACACACGGGCATAGATATTAACAATTATTCGCTTACTTCTTCGGTAGACTCGGTTGTTTCTTCAACAGCTTCCTCTGCATCAGGAAGAAGAGCTCTTATAGAAAGGCTAACCTTCTTTGCCTCGTCATCAACTTCGGTAATCTTAACATCAACCTCTTCGCCAACCTTAAGAACATCCTCGGGCTTAGAAATCTTGGTGTTAGCAATCTGAGAAATGTGGATAAGACCGTCAACACCGGGAACGATTTCTGCAAAAGCGCCAAAGGGCATAAGATTTACGATTCTTACGTGAGCTGTATCGCCTGTCTTGTAAGTATCATTGAAGATCTTCCAAGGATTTGTTGCATCTGTCTTGTAGCCAAGAGAAATGCGGTTGTTTTCCTTGTCAAACTCCTTGACGAAAACTGTAAGCTCATCTCCAATGCTTACAACCTCAGAGGGATGCTTGAGACGAAGCCATGAAAGCTCGGTAATATGTACCATACCGTCTACACCGCCAAGGTCAACGAATGCACCAAAGTTTGTTATTGACTTAACCTTACCTGTATATACCTTGCCTTCTTCGATTTCTGACCAGAACTTTTCAGCAAGAGCGCGTCTTTCTTCGCGTACAACAACACGGATAGAACCAACTGCTCTTCTCTTCTGCTGATCTGCTTCGATAAGCTTGAACTTAACGGTTGTACCGTTGAGCTGAGCAAGATCGCCGCCCATAGGAACGTTTGTCTGAGAAGCGGGAATAAATATTCTTACACCGTTCCAAATTACTACAACGCCGCCGCGAACGACCTCGATAACCTTACCTTCAAGAACTTCGTTTGCGTTGTAAACTTCTTCAACTTTAACCCACTTAGAGAAGTAATCAACCTTCTTCTTAGAAACCTGAACAGTTCCTTCGGGGTCGTTGAACTTCATAAGAAGCACTGTAATCTCATCGCCAACGTGGAATTCTGACATAACGTCCAAAGAAGGATCGTCTGTAATCTCGTCAAAAGCAAGTATTCCGGTATGCTTAATTCCGAGATCAACATGAATCTCCGCAGGTGAAACCGATGTGATAACGCCTGTAACCTTTTCTCCTGTATTTAAAGTTTTGAATGACTTCTCAAGCATTTCAGCGAAGCTCATGCTATCGCTAATTGTTGCATCCTTTGCCTCTACGGCTGTGTTTTCTGTGTTTGTGATTTCTGACATTTTGTTTATAACCTCCTGTATAATTCTGTCGGGTGTCGATGCACCGGCAGTAATACCAATTTTATTTTTTCCGTCCAACAAATCAGCAGTGATGCCATCAGCATTCTGCACCCAGACGGAGTCACAAATTTCGGAAGAAATGTCATACAGCTTTTTTGTATTAGAGCTGTTTTTTCCGCCGATTATAACCATCAGGTCTGATTGAGATGCTATTTTTTTGGCATCTTCCTGACGATTTTGTGTAACATTGCATATTGTATCAAAAAAAGTTAAATTTGTATATAGTTTTTCAAGAAATTTAACACAAATTTTCCATTCGTTAATATTTTGGGTAGTTTGTGCAATAACTACCTTGCGTTTTTGTGAATCATTCGGAATTAAAACAACCTTTTCTTCCAACTCTTTGGAATCATTAACAATTATATATTTGTCATTATCTTCATTTTGACAAATATAGCTGCATATTCCTTTAATTTCAGGATGCTCCTTATTCCCTACTACAATAAAAAAAGGCGAATCCTTGGCATTCTCGTTTTCAACGATCTGCCATATCTTTTTGACAAAAGGGCATGTAGTATCAATGTAGTCCAATCCAATGGAGTCAAGCTCTTCATAGGTTGACTTTAAAGCACCGTGTGCTCTTATAAATACCAATGATTTTTGTTTATCTATTTTACTAAGGTCGGCAGATTCGTCAAGTCTCTTGACACCTTGTGACTCAAGATACTTGATATAATCATCGTTATGGATCAAGTCTCCCAAAGTAGTAACGACCTTAGAGGTAGTCCCAATAGTAGATTCTATCAAATCTGCGGCACGCTTTACTCCAAAACAAAATCCGGCATATTTTGAAACTGTTATTATCATTTGTTATTCGGCTTTGCAAGCTCACAAATCACAGCAAAAATACTTTGTGATGCCAACAAATAGTCGTCTCCTTCCGGTCCGAAATCTATCTTTTCGTTAGGTATAATATCTCCGATAGTTACAACGATTTTTCGAAAAAGCTTAATTTTATAGTTCTTAGTGTAAATCCCAACAGGAAGAACGCCCGCACCTGATTTGGCACAGATAAAACCTACACCTTTTTTAGCCTGGTCTGCTTCCGGGGTAACGTGCAATCTCTTTCCTTGCGGAAACAGAGAAAAGCAACCACCGTTTTTAATAATATCGATTGATTTTTTTATTGCCGTCATATCGTGCCCTCCCCTATTAACAGGAAATGCACCAAATCTCTTAATAATGCTACTTAACACAGGAACTTTGAACAAGCTTTCTTTTGCCATAAAGTTTATCGGCATTCCCGTAGTAATAACTGTTATTACAGGGTCCCAATTGGACAAATGGTTAGCACATATGATTGTCTTTTCCGGAACTTCTTTGTCTTTTCGGAGGTCAATTACCTTAATACGCAAAAAGAATTTAACCAAAGGAGTAAGTACCTTTATAGCAAATCTGTATAGTTTCATTATATTCCAGCCTTTTCATTTATAATATTAAGTGCAGCTGCAAGCGTTTCATCCTCGCTTAACAAAGTATTATCAAGCAGAGTTGCGTCTTCAGCCTTAACAGCAGGCGCCACGGTTCTTGTGGAATCGTTTTTGTCGCGCAACACCATATCGTTATATACTTCTTCGTAGGTGATTTTATCGTCTTTTAATTTCAATTCCTGATAGCGTCTTTCTGCTCTCTTTTCAGGAGAAGCAGTAAGGTATATCTTTACGTCGGCGTCAGGAAGCACAACAGTAGCTATATCTCTGCCGTCCATAACAACGGAGCGCTCCTTTGCAATGTTTTGCTGGGTTCCCAGTAAAAACGTCCTTACTTCGGGAACTGCAGAAACGGCAGACGCATACATTGAAATCTCGGGTGTTCTTATGTACATCGACACGTCCTCGTTATTAAGCATAACCTTTTGTACGCCATTTTCGTAGCAAAGGTCAACAGATAGGTTGTCAAGGTAATCAACAATTGTTTTTACGTCATTTAACCCGATATTACTGTTCTTTGCAAAAAGTCCAATAGCTCTGTAAAGTGCACCGGTGTCAACGTATATTATTCCCAGCTCCTTTGCTATTCTTTTTGCAATCGAGCTTTTACCGGCACCGGAAGGACCGTCTATAGCAATGTTTATTTTTCTCATAATAATCCTCTTTCTTAAATCGTTTATTCTTGCGCTGCATTTATTGCTGCTCTTGCGGTAGAAAATGCTATCTGCAAATTAAAACCACCCGTATACGCGTCCACGTCTATTACCTCGCCGATAAAATACAAACCTTGCACTAGCTTTGACTCCATAGTTTTGGGGTTAATTTCAGACGTAGATACTCCACCCGAGGTAATAATTGCTTCGCTTATAGGTCTAGCTGAATGTATCGTGAGAGTAAAGTTTTTTAGCAGTTCAACCAGGCGTACTCTCTCTTCTTTTGTAACTTCGTTAACCTTTTTCCGTCCTTCTATTCCACTAAGTCGGACTATTACGGGGATAAGCTTCGTTGGAAGAAGTTCGTTAAGCGAATTCAGAAAATCTTTATTCTTGTTTTTATCAAAATCCGACAAAATACGTTTGTTCAATTTATCGTTATCCAAGGCAGGCTTTAGGTCTATGTGTGCAAGATACACGTCTCTTGCCTCAGAAATATCTCTTAAATGTGAAGAAGCACTCAGAACCATTGGACCGCTGATTCCATAATGGGTAAACAGCATTTCGCCAAAATCCTGATACACTGTTTTGTTCGTTCTGGTATCGGTTATCTTCAACGCAGTGTTTTTTAAGCTCAAGCCCATAAGCTCGGCACACCACTTCTCTTTGCACACCAGCGGCACCAACGAAGGCTTTGGCGAAACAACGGTATGAGAAAACTTGTTAGCAAACTTATATCCGTCTCCTGTAGAGCCTGTCAAAGGGTATGAAACACCGCCTGTTGCAATAATCACTTTATCAAAAATATACGTTCCTTTTTCAGAAGTGACGGAAAACACTTGGTCAATCTTAGAAACGCTTAAGACGTTTTCGTATATGATGTTAATTCCAAAATCTTTGATTCTGGCAGTAAGAGCATTTCTTACGTCGACAGCTTTATCGGATTGAGGGAAAATTCTTCCGCCTCTTTCATTTTTGAGAGGAACTCCCAAAGATTCAAAAAAATCC
>JAZSDT010000056.1:0-5393 GCA_045531285.1 Eubacteriales bacterium | reverse complement strand
AAATATTCCGACATAGGATCCATCCCGTTATCATTTGTAGCTCCGGTCACAAACACGCATCCGGGTGCCTGACATGCCATCAAATAGTGCATATCGTAAGGCAGATCACCATGCGATACATTTTCAAAGGTTTTGAATTTTTCACAAAAGAAATTATAACTTCCTACCCTTAAAAATGCCGGAACGTCTTCTCCTACGTGACCTCGGATAATGCCACAACCTCCGTAATTACAGTTGTTTCCGTAGGCTATATAAAATCTCGAGTCCTGTGCTCTGCACCAAAGCGCTGTTTTACCAAGCCTTGAGTGTCCGGCAATAGCGATTCTTTCTGTGTTTATGTCGTTTCTTGTCACAAGGTAGTCCATAATGCGACTTGCTCCGTACGCCCAGATGCCAACAAGCCCCCATTCACTTAGATTTCTATCTCTGTCTCCAATATACATTCCCGCAAGTCCGCTTTTGAAATCTCCGAACACAGTGTCGGGAGTAATGTCTTCATAATTAACGGTAACCACTCCAAAGCCTCTGTCGATAATTTCCTCTTCGGGAAAAGGATAATTCGGTCCAAAGCTCAGATATAATATGACCGGCGGCTTTTTTATCTCAACTGGAATTGTTATTTCAACCGGAATTCCGTAATCTCCCTTGGGAGTATCAAAAGTTATTATGCGTGTTTCTGTCACGGCTTTTCCGCCAAAATGCTTGAATCTGTTTGCCTTACCCTCGAGTCCTTCAACCTTATTGGGTTTTTTCGGGGTATAGCCAAATAAGTTTTCAGATAAAATACCGAGTAACTCTTGTTTTCTTTGCATCCAGTTTTTTTCAGTAACAGTACTGCCGTCATTCATTACAAGTATATCCGGCAATGCTCTTTTTTTCAATTCATCCTTAATATTCACGTTTTAGTTCCTGCCTTTTGCATGATAGTATTTGAAAGAACACATAAGGTGCTAATATCCCTTTACTGTATTCATAATGATTCCGCAAAGCTTCCACTTATACCCTTTTTTAGTCGAGAACTTGAGAACGATCGGTTCATCATAGGCTTGTATTATCGGGATAAGCTCGCATTGAAATTCACCTGCTAAGACGACCGTACCTCCAACCTTTCGGCTGTTTTCTCCGGAGACAATGGTAACACTATCCTCGGCAGCATCGCCGGAAATTAAAAGCAATTCGTACTGACCTCTCGGCGCTTCTATAATAAATTCAGTTTCGTCATTACCTTCCGCAAAGTCGCATCTCAGCGCATCATGGAAGTCACGCTTCACAATATCAACTTCCTTGTTGAAGCCGTAACCCTTCTTAGCGGAAAACGTTTCTCCGCCGGTGCGTACAAAGTCCATGCCACTCATCACAATATCGCCGCTTTCGATTCTCTGCAATGGGATAGTTGCGGCATAATCCTTTTCTTTTTCCTTGGTAAAGTCAAATTTATATACTGTGTGATTTGACATTCTCACATTTCCATAGTACCAATCACGCATCGCTGAATCAAGTTTCTTTTGAAAAAGAGTTTCACTGTTGTCACCTATGGAAAGCGTACGCTTGGTATAGGTTATATGAGTGGTTATGCCACTGTCATTGATTTCGCAAACTGACGGAAGTGAGTTGAAGATATACGTCTTCCCTGCCTCTGTGTTGAGTGTAAAGGTGTTTCCCTCGTGCACAAATGGAATCTCATCGCCGTCACAATATATTTTTGTGTTCGTTTCAAAAAATTCCGAGGCTATTTTGAGTGTGCCGCCCATTTTACTAAACACCGAAACTCCTTTGATAACACCGGAGCAAAGCTCGGCAGACACCTCAAAAGCTCCCTTTGCAAGAAGTTTTGAAAAGCTTACGTCACGCCAAGCGGGATAATCTTTTTTTGTAGCAAGGTATTCGCCTATGGACATACCTCGGCGTCTGTATTCCTCATAATCCGGTTTACCGTCGGGTATAGCAGGAAAAAGTCTTATTATACCACCATGGGACTGGATAAGCATCTCGTTGACAGCCGCCAGCATTTCACCGGAAAATTCCATCATACAAGGATAATACAAAGGCTGGCGTGCGATAAGGCAATAGTTTATAAAGTGGTCAGTTTCCTCTGCAGTAAGTCCGTTTGAACGGAGCAAATGATCAATTCCGCGTTCATAAAGAAAACGAAGTGCAGTGTTTCCAAGTCCAAGCCTAGCTGCTGCTGCTGCAATCCAAGAGCAACCGAAAATACCAATTTCACATCTGTCCTTAAGATAGCTTATTGTGTTAATTAATATTTGCTTTGTTTTTTCATCGCTGTCAAGATTTATTTCACCTATGGGAAATACCGGCATCAACATACTTGGATGGCGGATAAATAGGTTATCCGGAGCATCGTCAGAGTCTTTCAAATGAACACCGTATGCGCCCATACCACTTGTTGGATATACAGGAAGCTTCTTTTTCATTTCCTCAATATTTTTCAAGAGTGGAGTAGAATCGTTTAGAATTTGGGCTGCCTTAAGGGTAAAGTCAAACAGATATTTCACACAGGACACAGTTATAACGCTGTTGTGAGTGAGAGGTCCTTGTTCAGGCGAAACATCGGGATATACAAAGTAAGTGTCCGTTTTTTCATCATACTCAAAGAGAGAAAGTGAAAATTCGCAGAGCTGTAAAAAAATTGGGTATGCTTCGTTTTTGAGATAGTCCCTGTCAAGACTGTATTCATAGAGATACCACATGTATTGTGCACACCACACAAAGCAAGAATAGTAAAAGTCATATGGATAATCGATTGACATTCCCGTCATCCCGTGAATATCTCTTGCATGCCGCTTAGCACTTTCGGCATAGGTTAAAAGTCCGTCCGAGAATACCTTAGCAAGATCGAGACGATTTGACGAGAACACCCCCGCAAATGCTGCTTGTATATTTACGTCCCAATACCATTTTGAGCCCCAAAGGTTAGGATGTCTTATTGCCCAAAGACCATTGAGTCCACAGGCTTGATGCTTCATAATCCCATCCTTACCACTGCAGCAATCAAGGGCATATTGATTTATAAGATATATTTTTTCAAGAAACTTATCGGGCAGCGAAATAGTTGAACGCGAAAAGAATTCCTTCCAATACTCTCGGTGGTTTACAATAAGCGCATCAAGTTCTTTTTCAAAGCTGTTTATACCGTCTTTGGCGGCAGAATCGGTATTCGTAAAGCGCCAATCGGTAAAAATACCAGTAAGGACACTAAAGTTCTTTTTACTTTTTTCTATTTTAATTACGGCACTATTACCGCTTTCACCGGCGATTGAAACCTCTGCTCCAACAAACCGCAAAACACCCGTAAATACAGCTTCTTTTTTGTCACTGACAGTTCGTTTTACATTATACATAACAGTACTGCTGTCAACTGCCGTATACGTGACAATTGGCGGTGTGGAATCACGGTAGTCAGGAAATGAAATCTCGATACTTTTTAAAAGTCCGCTTTTTGTTTGTGATACTGAATTTATAATAAGGTCACTTCTTGATACAAATGTGCGAAGGCTCAAGGAGTCATTTTCGTTGCCAAGGTCAAGTGTAACGTAAGCATCTTCGAGGTTAAGGCAAAGAGAATGCTTCTTTTCTATTCCTTTTTTAAAAGAGAATATAAGCTCTCCTGTCTGAGGAAAGGTTTCTGAAAACTTAAAAATACCGTAGCTTTTATTGTTTATTACAGATTTTCTCGACGATCTGAAAAGACAGTAGAGTCCATCTTCTCCGGGTACGCTTTCATCCGCTATAGAGCGCTTTAGTCTATGCTCCTCGCCAATACGTTCGACTTTGGGCATTGCCGCAAGCTTATCCGAGGGAAGCAAAGGGTCAGATATATTATAATAAACCTCATAATGATTCATCGGCATGTGTAGTTTTCTTTTTTCAAAGAAAAGCATACATCCAAAAGTTCCATTACCGAGAGGTAAAGCGTTATCCCAATGGTTTTCTGCGTTATCAAATAAAACTGTGTGATTCATATTACCGCCCTCCTAACTGGAATTATAGCATCAATAAAGAGTAATGTAAATGGAAATAATCCCGAAAGCATTCACTTTAATATTATATAGTTCTAATTTCGTTGCACGAAATAACACACATATAAGCCAATTTTAAAATTCATCTTAGATTCGATATGTTGAGCATAAGCAATCCCCTTAGAGTAGTCTTGAAATGTTTTAGTAATTCCAAGGATCTGCTCTAAGGGGATATATAACTTTATGTTTTCCATAATAGTGCACATTTCTCAAGAATTTAATGTGAGCTCATCCTTGACTATACCTTCTTGATTTCCCGATAATTTACGCGATACCCCACTGGTTGCAGGGGTGGGATTTGAAAGGTCCTTCCGAAAATAAGTCGCCTTGTGCATAAGGCATAGCCTTACTTCAAGACTCCCTATTTTCGTTACCAAAAGGATAAAAACGATTCACCAGATCGTTTTTTTCCTTTTGTCCCCTGACCTCCGGGTTATGAGGGGTCCCAATGAACTACGAGACTATATCGCCCGGGTCGTCAGGACAGGTGAAGAAAGCCAAAAACCGACGAGCTTTCCGACGAATGACCCAAAGGAATATAGGCTAATTTTAGAGTCTCACAGATACTAATATCCAAAAAACATAACATTGAACATAAAAATTTAATTACACGATATCTATTTTTTTAATACGTTCTTTTATAATTGTGGGAACTATTTCTGATATTTGTGGATTCTTTATAATTAATTCATTGGCCAAAAATACATTTAATTTAATTATTTCTACTGTATTCCAATTTAGGCAAATTATTTCTTGCTATCATCATATCGTCAGATACACCAAAGGCACTCCGTTTGGAGTGCCCTGGTAGTTTTTTGCATTCGATTTTTCTCAATACACTGTTCTGCTATTAATACTCAACTTCTGAGCCGTGCTCTTTAGCAAGTTCTTCTAATGCTTTGTTATATTCGTCAAGAAGTTCAACAGCTTCTTCAAGCTTTTGGCTTCCTGCATTTATTGTTGCTTCCTCCTGAGTTTCACAACCTTCAGAGAGAGCTTCAAAGCCTGTCTTATAAGTTTCGATCACCTTAACGTACTTATCCTTTATTGCTTTAACTTCTTCTGTTTCAGGGGTAATGTCCTTGAGTTTTTCAAGTGAACCGTTTACAAGAGGAAGAAGTGTATCGTCAATACTTTTCTTGATAGCAGCATCATCTTCAAGTGTTTCCCAAGTTCCAACCACTGTCGTGATTTTTGTATAATTTTCAGTAACTTCTTTCATTTCAACATTTAAGAAGTTTTCCAAATCATCATAAAGGGGATCTGAACCACAACCTGTTAAAAGTGTAAATGACATAACTGCCATAAGTAAAAGTGCTAAAAGTTTTTTCATAAAAAATCCTCCTTATTTACCAT
>JAZSDT010000128.1:0-12663 GCA_045531285.1 Eubacteriales bacterium | reverse complement strand
GCGAGCATTGCCAGCGGCTGCTAGCCGCTGGCAATGCGTGGTTTTGCGGATTATATAAGTTTGTTTATCTTTGCTTCTACAGCCTTGGCTTCAGCGTCCGTAATGAAGCCTACTTCCATATAGAATTCAAGAGTTTCAAATCCGTTAAGGTACTTGATATAGCCCTTCTTCTTTGAATCCTCATATCCCAGATGCTCAGACGTTGCGGGAAGTATCATGCCCATTGCATCCTCTGTGGGAGTTCTTGAAATCCAACGAACAGGGTGGGGGAGTGCATCAACGGGATGACTTACGTAGCAAGCACCCTCTCCCTCAATGTACTGCATAGTATAGCCTCTTCCGTTCTCATCGGGAACGTATGTCATTCTGAAGCATATTTCTGGAATGTAGCACTCGTCTTCATTACCAACCTTGTCCATTACCGAAATGTCTCCTTCAAGCTTTTCCATATATCCGGAAAGCTTCTTCTGAGCTGCTTCGGGAAGTGAATCGGGAACTATCTTGTGTATCATTATATGGTCAAGATCGCGGGGAACACTGTAAATAAGTCTGGCGCCGTCGAAGGGGTGGAAATTGATATGACAAAGGTACATATATTCCATTGGCTCAGCTCTCTTATTTTCGAGCTTTACGTTGATTTTTACCTTGTTTGCGCCTGCATAGAGACGGCACTCAGGGGAGAAATCATATTTCTTTGTGAAGGCAACGTCATAAGCATATGTTCCGCCAACTGCAAAATATGTGCCATTTTCGTCGCTGCCTGTTTCAAGGTAAGCATATCTGTATTCAACGTTTGGAATCTCACCGTGCTGAGGATGTTCGGCATCGGGAGCACCAAAAGAATTTATACCGCAGTGATAGAGGAAGCCTCCGTATGTCATAAGGTACTTGACACCGGGAACGGGTTCCTTTACTGTTGTTTTCATCTTAAGGTCTTTTCCGCCGAAGTTGAAATCCCAAAGCTGCTGTCCCATATAAGGAAGGATAACAAAGTAGCCTTGCTCGTTTTCAATTTTGAGTGCTTCTACACCTGTAGAGAAACGGAAAGCAGTTGCCTTGAGAGCACCTTCCTCGGCAATTACTGTTTCTTTGTCGGTGAAGAAGTATTTTTGAAGATTAATTCTCATAATATTCTCCTTTTTTGGAAAAAGACGGCAACAAGTGCCGTCTTTTGCTTTGATAGGTAATTACTTTATTACTTCGTCTTTTTGTTAATTAGAAGTCAAGCTCAATAAGACCCTTTTCGAGAATGTTGGTCATTGACTTGCAGCCATCCTTAGTGATAACAACACCCTTCTCCCATCTTGTGCCGAAGGTAGGAGCTGAAATGAATGTATCAACCTGGAATGTCATATTTTCTTCAAGTATCCAGTCTGATGAAGTTTCCATACAAGGAGCTTCAACCTCGATCATACCTGTTCCGTGGCAAGGACCGTATACGTAGTTCTTTTCAAAGCCTCTGTCCTTGAACATCTGAAGGAATTCAAGGGGAACCTTGTTTGAAGGAATACCTGCCTTGAGGTTCTGGCATGTCCAGTTGTGCATCTCGTAGCAGAAGTCTATGTACTTTCTTCTCTCTGCATCAAGCTTGCCCATAATAACGGGAAGACCTGTTGCAGGTGAATAACCGTCGATCTTAGCAGAAAGGTTGAGCTGAACAACGTCACCCTTCTCGATTACTCTGTAGCTGGGACGTGAAATAGCGTGACTGGTTGACTTTTCGCTGAATACGTACATAGGAAGACCTTCGTATTCTGCACCGTTTTCGTAGATAACTCTCTGAGCTACACCAACCATAGCAAGCTCTGTTACACCGGGACGAAGATTCTTGATAACTTCTTCTGTGGCAAGGTCAACGATTCTGAAGCCTTCCTGAATACAAGCAAGCTCGTTTTCACTCTTGATCTTTCTGAGCTCAACCATGATATCGTTGCAAACTGAAATCTCAGCCTTGGGGAAGTTGTCGCGAAGACCGTCAAGGATGGGAAGTGTGCACTCAACGTAGCTTCCGAGACCGATCTTGATGTTTTCACCTGTTACGCCGATAGCCTTGAATGCTTCGGGGAATGTGTTGGGAACAAGCTCGGGGTATGAGGGGTCAGCAGACTCACGGAATTCCTTAAGAACGAAGATCTTTTCAATCTTACTGGAGTTAGCTGCAACGTCTCTTGCGAAGATGGGGGATTCAGGACCAACGAGAAGACAAGCGTCACCGTTAGCTGAGATAGCTACGCCGGCTCTCTCGAAGAGGGGCCAGAAGCCGCTGAAGTATCTTGCGTTAGCATAGTCAGACTCTGTGCTGACAACGAGCATAACGTCAAGTCCTCTGTCTCTTACCATTTTTGCCGCTTTGGCAATTCTTTCTTTGTACTCATAATCGGGGATACAAATTCTTGACATAATCAATCTCCTTTTTTATTTTTATTGAAACGCACCAAAATGCGTTTTTACTTACACACCTTAATTATACATAATACATCTATATTTGTATTTAGAATATTTTAAGTTATTTTTGCACAATATTAAATACTTTTAATATTGCATAAACAAAAAAAGTATGGTATACTAGCTGCGAGGTGATATGGATTTGGAATATAAACTTAAGCGATTTGAACAGGTTATAGAAATAAACAGAATAGCCAATATACATTATTTTGAATTTACCAGAGAATTTCACACCAAAAAAGACAGACATGAATTTCGCGAGTTGATTTACGTTGACAGCGGTTATATTGAGGTGGAAGCAGAAGATTACGTTGGTATTGTTAACGAGGGTGAGCTTATAGTACACAAAGAAAATGAAACACACTCTATATCATGCCCTCTGGATGATGCACCGAACGTTATAATAATAGGCTTCGAGTGTCACACCAAAGAACTTGATGTTTTTGCAAAGCAACCAACTCCACTGACACCTGAATTACAAAGGCTTTTAACCGATATTATAAAAGAGGGGAGAAACGTATTTTTGCCTCCGTACGACGTGCCAAATCTCCGAGATATGAAAAAGCGCAGAGATTATCCATTCGGTGCAGATCAATTGATACAGATCAAACTTGAGGCTTTTTTCATAGAGCTGGTAAGAAGCCGAGAAACAGGTGCCAGTGTCAGCGACGTGTCACCGGGGGACGTTAAAATGCAGGAAGTACTTCACTATATTGAGGAAAACTTTCGCGAGAAAATAAGTCTGGACGAGCTGTGCTTTCTCTACGGAACCAATAAAACGTCACTTTGCAACGGCTTCAAGGATACTTACGGCTCAACGATAATAAACTATATAAACGTACTGAAAATCAAAGAAGCAAAGAGATTACTAAGAGAAGGTAAATACAATCTTACACAGATATCTTCTATGGTAGGCTTTTCATCTATACACTACTTTTCAAGAATATTTAAGCAATATGAGAACCAATCTCCGTCAGCGTATATAAAGTCCATAAAATCAAAGCTTATGATATAATAACTACCAGGCCGAATATTGCAGTATATAGCCGATTTAATCAAAAGAGCGCAGACTACAAACTTGATTTTTGAAAACTTCCAATCGGGCAAGAAAATTTGGTATCGACTTCAAACACAATAGTTTAATAATTTTAATTTTGCGAGGTACTTATGGCAAGCAGCAAGGAATACGTAGAATTTGTTTTGGATCAATGTAGCGGTCTTTCAGCTCGTGCTATGATGGGTGAATTCGTGCTATATTACGGAGGTAAGATAGTTGGCGGTGTTTACGATAACCGTCTGCTTGTAAAACCTACGAAATCGGCAGTTGCATTGATGCCAAACGCATCAAGAGAACTGCCTTATGACGGCGCAAAGGAAATGCTTCTTGTAGAAGATATCGAAGATAGAGAACTTTTGAAAAAGCTTTTTGATGCTATGCATGAAGAGCTTCCTGAGCCTAAGAAAAAGAAATAAACACTTTCAAATGTATTTATTGCAAAAAATATGACTACCGGATTAGCCTGTAGTCATGTTTTTTTATATGCTGGGAAATTGCATTAGATCAATCTCGCCGTAGCACTTTTTTTACATATTTACTTTCCGAAGAAATACTTTTCTGTTTCGGCGCACAGATAATGGTATATGGGCAGATGCAGCTCCTGTACCTTGTATGTCTCGCACTCGGGTACTCTTACCGTTACGTCTGACAACTCTGACATAAGGCTGTCACTTTCTCCTGTCATAGACAGAGTTTTTATTCCCATAGCCTTTGCTACTTTCACAGCGTTGACAACGTTTTTTGAATTTCCCGAGGTGGAAAGGGCTATAAGCAAGTCATTTTCTTTTGCGTATGCATATACAAGCTGTGCATATATCATAGTAGGATCAACGTCGTTTGCAAAAGCCGTAAGTATTGCCGATTGACTCACAAGTGAGATTGCAGGTAAGCCTACCTGAAGCTTCTCGCGAAGCTCCACGGGAATTCTTTCGTCGTTAACCTCTCTTTTCAGCATAAAGCCCTTCAGCAATTCACCTGCTATATGCTCGCAATCGGCTGCCGAGCCTCCGTTTCCGCAAAGCAGAATTTTACCGCCGTTTTCATAGGTATCTATTATCAGATCAAGTGCTTTTCCTATACTTTCCGCGCATTCTTTCAGCTGCGGATATCTTTTAATAAGCTCCATTTACGCCTCCATTGCCACACAAAGTGCGGCTATATCTCCTATGTTTTCTCCAAGTTCGGCGGGCACTATAGGACATTGATTCAACGCCTCTCTTGCCACCGCTTCCTCCATTGCCTCTCGGAGAAGCGACTCTGCTTTCGGGAAGATTCCGCCGATAACTATTTTGTCCGGGTCGAGTATGTCCATGAGAACAGACAAGCCTTCGCCCAGTTTTCTGCCTGATTCCCGATAGAGCTCAATCGCATCTGAGTCCCCTGACTTAGCGCACTCTGCGATCCCCTTTGCAGTACAGTCGCTTTCCCAGGAAACCGTTTTACCGCGCTGCTTTGCCTCTTCTGCTCTTATTCTGCCGAGCCCCGCAATTCCTCCACCCGAGGCAAAGCCCTCGAATGAGCCTGACTTACCGTATCCGACGGGTCCGTATCCCGCAAGTCGTATGTGTCCCACTTCACCCGCCATTCCGTGAGAGCCCGAGTACAGCCGTCCGTTTATTATAAGCCCTGCACCGAGCCCCGTTCCAAAGGTGAGAAATATCATATTTTCGCACCCGCGGCCTGCTCCGTAGCGCCATTCTGCCAAGGCGCAGGCATCGGCATCGTTACAAAGCTTCACGCTTCCATTATATCGGTCGGTGAGTATCCTTACTATTTCAACGTTGTCCCATCCTCTCAGATTGGGAGGGGAGAGAATAACTCCGCTTTTCGAGTCAAGCGGTCCGCCGCAGGAAATGCCGATCTTAGAAAAATCATCTGTCATTTCCTCGGCTAGAGTACACATTTTATCTATCATACTTTCGGGAGAGACGGAAAAGTCGGTAGGTGTCACTGTTTTGTTGGTTATCTTTATACCTTCCTCTGTGATCTCTCCCACGCTTACGGCACATTTTGTGCCTCCTATATCAAAGCCTATCATATTTCCTCCAAGACTTCAAGGTTCTTTTTATATATGTCAAGCTCAAGCCATTCTCCGATTGACGTGACAAAATGGTTTTTACCATTTTCATCCCCGCTCCATTCTATAACGTAGAAATGTCCCTTTTCGTCGGGGAGGGATTCTAACCTCAAATTGCTGTTAACTAACACCTTGACACAGGTGGCATCGTTGTCATTCTCGTTTTTTACAATGGCAAGCATCCGGCTTTTCGGTATCTTTTCCATAGTATCGCTCCTTTTCCTTATAGTACAACAGAAGCAGAGCTCAATACAACGAATATTTTTATAATTTGACGCAATATTTAAAGATATTTATTGATAATATTTAAATACTATGGTAAAATAGGTCGAGGTGATAAGAATGAGCCAAGCCTACCCCAAGCTTTCAGCCAAGCATTTTTTAAGAAGCAGAGAGCATTTTTTTGCAGAAAAAAAGAGAGCAGTAGCCTTTCCGCTGCACTCACACGATTACTTTGAGCTTGAGCTGGTGTTGGAGGGAAACGGAACGCAGATACTCAACGGAAAAGAGTACAAAATCGACCGTGGAAGCCTTTATCTGCTGACGCCGTCCGACTTTCACAGAGTAAATATAAGCGAAGAAAACACAGTGTGGAATCTCGCCTTTGACGGCAGTTTACTGTCGGCTGATATCAAGGAAAAGGTGTTTTCTTTAAATGACAAGCTTCGTCAGCTTACTGAGGAGGAGACCACAAGAGCTGACAGAGTCATTTCCGTTCTTGCCGATGAAACGGATGACAGAGAAAGGGTAGCACCTCTTTTCGAGTACCTCCTTGGGTTTATATTGCCAGACGGGAAGAGCATCGAGACGGGACATATCCGCCGCGCCGTGATCTTTATAGAGACGTATTTCAGAGAGAGTCCCTCACTGGAGAGGACGGCAAGAGAGGTAGGACTGAGCACAGCGTATTTTGGTAATCTTTTCAAAAGCACCACAGGTGAGACCTACGTTTCTTATCTTAACAGATGTAAGCTTAACTGCGCTAAGATGCTTTTAGAGGACGGAAGAACAGTGACTGAGGCTTGCTTTGAATCAGGCTTTGGCTCGCTTTCGGGATTCCTTTACACATTCAGAAAGGCGGTCGGTACGTCTCCTGAATCTTATAGAAAAAAACACTTGGCTACTAAAATAACATAGAAGTTACAAAATCTCAATAGCTTAAAAAACAAATTTCCAAATACTGTTGATATTTGTATCTGCTTGTGGTATGCTTTAATAAAACGTAATTAAAGGAGAAACAGAAATGTTAAAAGTAGGATTTTCAAGAGTTGACGTAACACCGCCCCTTGGCACCTTTGTAGCCGGCGACTTCAGTGCAAGATATTCAAAAACAGTGCTTGACCCCCTTTACCTTAATGCGCTTGCTCTTGATGTAGACGGAGAAAAGGCGGTCATCATCGCCTGCGATTTCCTTTATATAAGGATGAAATATGCTGACATCATACGAGAGCTTGTCTCAAAGAGGGTGGATATCCCAGCAGAAAACGTAATGCTCTGCTCACTCCATCAGCACTCATCCATAAGACTCGGTGAGGGCCCCGGAAATAACGTGCTTGAAGACCACGCCTATATGAACCTCCTTTACCGCAAGTTCGGTGACGTTGCCGTTATGGCTTTCGATGACCTGAAGGAAGCAAAGCTCTCGGCTGGTGTTAGAGAGACCGATGAGCAGATTGCTTTTATACGCCGTTATTACATGAAGAACGGTCAGATAGAAACAAATCCCATTGGAAGATATCTTGAGGTCGACAGACCCTACTACGATGCCGATAACAACGTAAGACTCTTGAAATTCGAGAGGGCAGAGGGGAAGGATATTGCTCTTGTCAACTTTTCCACTCACGCCGACGTTATACATAAGCATCTGAACTCAGCAGATTGGCCGGGCTTTGCAAGAAGGTTTGTAGAAGAGGATATTGAAAACGTTCACTGCATTGTTACCGTTGGCGTTCAGGGTGACTCCAATCACTGCGACTTCACTATTCCTCAGTATAAGGACGGATACGAGCATTGTCAGCATATGGGCAGAGTCATTGCCGATACTGTTGTTAAAATGTGGAACGATACCGAGAAAAAGAGAGCAGACTCTCTTAACTCACATATTGAGGTCCTCTATAACAGAACCCGCACCGATGGAGAAGAAAAGCTTGAGGAAGCAATAAAGCTTCTCGACGATCACTATTCGGGAAGAATCAAGGATATCAACTACACTCTTCTCGGAGAGGCTACAAGGATCAAAAATCTTAAGAACGCACCAATCTACCAAAGGGTACCCATTTCCGTTATAAACCTTGGCGAAATTGGCTTTGTAGGATTTGGCGGTGAGCCCTTTACAAGATATGCCGAAAACGTGAGAAATGCTTGTTCCGACAGATTTATTATCGCATCTTGCTGTACCAATGGCGGTGAGGGCTATCTTCCTATCAAAGAAGCATTTGAAGAGGGCGGATATGAAGCAGGCTCATCCAACTTCTCACCGGATCTTGAAGAAGAATGTGCAAAAATTGCAGTAAAGCTTCTGAAAAAATAACGAAAATAACAGAAGCAGCCCTTTATATGAGACGATAATAAGCCATGCGGATGAAGAAATACTTGCAAAGATTTGCGAGGAATATAAATGAAAAAATATGATAATGAAACTCGCGCACGCTGGGGCAACACCGATGCTTACCGTGAGCACGAACAAAAGACTAAAAATTATACAAAAGAGAAGTGGACAGAGGCGAATTATGGCATGATGGAGATATTTGCCGAGTTTGCTGCGCTCAAAACCAGCGGTGAACCGCTAATATTTGTATTGTGTAAATACAATACATCGGTGGATGTTGAGGGGAACTTGATTCCCTCCTTCACCAATTTTAATTAAGATTGTTGATATTTATATCTTGTTATGATACACTTTAAGTGTATTATATTTATTACTAAACAATTTGAGACAGAACAAAAGGAGAAACTTAAATGATAAAAACAGTAGGAAGGAAATTCAGAAGAGCATTACATTTTGACTTTCATACTTCACCCGGTATCGAAAACATTCTTGAAAATTTTGATGCAGAGCATTTTGCGAAACAGATGGCTGACTCACATGTGGAATATGTGAATCTGGCTGCTCGATGCAATATGGGATTTAGCTACTATAACACAAAGGTCGGAAAGAAGTATCCGGGACTTGGCAACCGTGACGTCTTTGATGAAATGATAAAGGCTTGTCATAAGCGAGGAATCGGCGTGACTGCCTATATTAACGTCAGCCTTGATCACGATTTTGCCGCAGACAACCTCGGATGGCTTAAGGTAAGCCGTGACGGACGAATTTATGCAGATAACAAGAAGAGCAATTTCTTCCGTATGATGTGCTATAATTCACCTTACAGAGCCCACTTTTTGGAGGAAATTCGAGAGATATGTCAGTATGATATCGACGGTATATTTTGCGATTGCTTTCAGCTGAGCGAGTGCTTTTGTCCGGTATGCATGGCGGATATGGCAAAGCACGGTGTAAATGTTCAGGACAATGCCGCAGTGCTTGAATATCAGAATAAGGTGCGCATTGAATTTGCAAACGAGATATACGATGCGGCAGGGGACAAGAAGGGAAAAATTAAATTCTATTTTAACAGTATGTCTTGGACTCTTGATATCCAGACTCACGCCGAAATAGAGTGTCTTACCAGTTCACCGTCTTGGGGCTTTGATTGCTTCGATTCACTGGCGGCATATTCAAGGACAATGTATGAGGACCGTGTCTATATGAGCGGCAGATTCCAAAATTCCTGGGGAGATTTTGGCGGAATAAAAACACTTACCTCAATGCAAAACGATCTTTACGATGCAATGATGAACAGCTTCGCCATCTCCTACGGTGACCATCTGCATCCCGTGGACGGATTCGAGAATGAGGTGGCATCACGAATCAAGCAGGTTATGGAGGAAAAGATTGCCTATGAGCCCTATACCGAGGATTCCGACAACGCGGTTGAAATAGGCGTGATCGTACGCTCGAATGACTTTAACCGTGGAGTTCCGTATTTTACCAAGGGCGCAGTGCGTATGCTTAAGGAGTTGAAGCTCACCTATAACATATATGACGAAAACGGACACTTTGAGGATGACAACGTCAAGCTGCTGATTCTTGAGGATATGGCGGACTACGGTGACGTATTCAAAGCACGATTACTTGATTTTTGTGCTAAGGGCGGACGCGTGATTTTTACAGGCAACGCGATTGAGCTTGGTAAAGAGCTCGGACTTCTTGATTTTATTGAGCTGGTAGGTAACGATCCACGCGATAATGCTTACTACACGGTAGATGGAAGCGATATGCGTTGGGCGATGTACGATCCCTCCAAGGTAATTAAAAATCAAAATGGTACGGAGGTTGCCCGTTATGTCAGCAACGTTTTGAATTTCACTTGGGATGGCAGACAGTCCTGCTATTACAGACCTCAGGGAGAGGCTACCAAGTATAGTGCCGCTGTCGTTAAGGATAATGTTGCTTGTGTGTGCTTTAACGTATTCAAGGCATATGCCGACAATTTCTTGATTGAGCACAGAGACTTGATAAAGAGTCTTATCGATTCGCTGCTGCCGAGTAAATTGGTAGAAGCACCGCTTATGCCCAAAACGGCAACCGTCGCTCTTACCAAAAATGCCGAGCACACCGTCCTTCACGTTAAGGCTACTTACCCCGAGCACAAGATGAGCCGCGGTATAATTGAGGAGCACGTATATATGAAGAGCACTCCCGTTTCCGTTGATGGTGAATACGAGGTATATCTGCTACCGGAAATGAAAAAGACAGACAGCCGAATTGAAAACGGCAGAACGTTATTCGAAACAGGCGATTTCTTAGGCTACAGAGCGTTTTTGCTGAAGTAAAAAGCGGTCAGTGACTTCTAACGCTGTGAGTGAAGCAAGTAAGTGCGATGATCACCACATTTACTCTGTGTAATTTTAAACAATGCATATGCGGCTCTGTCGCTGCCTTTATGTAATTTTCTATGTAATAAAAAACTAAAACCGTCGCAAATGCGACGGTTTTTGACTTAGCGGAGGGAATTTCATTGCAGATGTATTTATCGGTATTATTCCGCTGTCGGTGTTTTTACTTTGAATTTTATTTATCTAAAAACAAGCGTAACATACTCTTGCACAGCAAATTGCGTAACACACACCATTTACCTGCGTAGCAGGGAAGAGAAAAGAGCATTTTGGGAAAATAACCAAAATGCTCTAAATTTATCTATAAAAGGAGACTACAAAGCTCTATAATACTTGAACTCTGCGCGTCCCTTCCGAAAATAAGTCGCCTTGTGCGCAAATCATAGATTTGCTTCAAGAACTCCCTATTTTCGTTACCAAACGAACAAAAACAATTCACCGGATTGTTTTTCTCCGTTTGTCCCTACCACCCCAAGGTAGCGCGCTACCAAACTGCGCCACACCAAGACATCATATTTTAGACGAATTTAACAACTTTTAAATATCGTACCATTGCGAACCTGTGCGGTTCCAATGGTACTTTTTCTTAACTCAAGACTTGATGCGTAGCGGACTGCGTAACAAAACGGGCTCGATTGCGTGGCAAGGGCATATAATTCCCTTATCTGGTCGGCTGACGGCACGAAGGTGTATAATCCTACACTTATAACCATTTGGTTTACAGTAAACGGAAAAGGGTATAAAATAGAGTCGGGCGAAACAATAAATTTGTAAAATAGATTATATTTTTTGTAATATGGTTTATAACTGAGATAAACTGATTGACAAACTCAAAGGCATGTGTTACAATCCAAAAAACATTTGATTTAGGTGGTGTTGATATGAAAACCGTTTCAAAGAATTTGCCAATAAAAAGAATAACTCCCGATGACGGACAGTATTTCTTTGGATATTATGACCTCCAGCCATATAACAAAAGTGAAACCTTGCATCTTACTCATAAGGCATCGTTTCGAAACAAATTACAGGAAAAGGGCGACAGCACTGAGGTAGGCTTTGTTGATTTGGCAACAGGTAAGTACGAGAGAATAGATACTACCTTTGCCTGGAATTTTCAACAGGGCGCAATGTTGCAATGGAACAGTCTTTCACCCGACCGTGAGGTAATATACAACACAGTTCATGACGGTGAGTATCATGGAGTTGTTACGGACATATACAACGGTAAGCAGAGATTTCTTGACAAACCCATAGCAAATGTTTCAAGAGACGGCAAATATGCCCTCTCTGTAAATATGTCGCGCCTTTATGATTTCAGACCCGGTTACGGCTACGCATGGCCTACCGATGAATTTTTCCATAAAAATCATTCAAAGGACGACGGCGTATATCTCATAGATATGGAAACGGGCAAGGCAAGGCTTGTGCTTTCCCTTGACGATATTTGGGAGTTTTCGGGCAGCTTCTTTGGCAAGGACGAGAAGATAATAATCAATCATATAACCTTTAACCCCGAGGGAAGCCGTTTTATAGCACTTGTACGTAATTTCCCCGAAAAGGGTGTACCCCACAAAACAGCCCTCATCACCGCAAACCGCGACGGAAGCGATATCTATCTCCTTTCCGACTACGGTCTCCAGTCTCACTATTGGTGGATGAACAACGATGAGGTTATATTCTTCAGCGACGGCAAGGAGCTTGATGCCTGTCGAGGCTGGTACAATACCTATGTATTCAAGGACAAGACTCACGATGGATATATGTATGCCGACGGGTTTTTTGATATCGATACCCATATGAGCTTCTCGCCCGACGGAAGTATTATGCTCTCCGATACCTACCCCAATCTCGAAAGATACAAGAGGCTGAGAATGTACAGCCCCGAAAAGGAGACCTGCGTAACTCTCGGATACTTCCGTGAGCTTGAGAACGTATGTACAGACGTTAGATGCGACCTTCATCCCAGATGGGGCAGAAGCGGTAGCAGTATCACCTTTGATTCTGTGCATGAAGGCTTCAGGGGAGTGTATGAAATAAAGCTTGGTGACACAATAAACGAATTGTTTGAGGAGTAGACAGATTAATAGCTGAAGGGAAAGAAGATGTCGTCAAAGAATTTTTTCCAACAAAATATATTCCTCTA
>JAZSDT010000140.1:0-8338 GCA_045531285.1 Eubacteriales bacterium | reverse complement strand
CTTGAAACAGGTGCAGAAATCAAGGTTCCTCTTTTCATTGATGAAGGAGACGTAATCAAGATCGATACACGTACAGGTGAGTATCTCGAAAGAGTATAACGAAAAGGAGGCTGTTTATGTCATTGACAGAGAAAGTCGCTTATATCAAAGGCGTTGTTTACGGAAAATCTTTTGATACCGAATCAACAGAAGGAAAGATAATAGAGCTTCTTATAGATCTTGTTGACGATATGGCTCACGAGATTACTTCTCTTAACGAAGAGAATGAAACACTCAGAGATTATATTGAAGAGATAGACGAAGATCTGGGATATCTTGAAGAAGTCGTTTATGATGATTTGGACAGTGAATGTTGCTGTGATGATAGTTATGATGACTTTGAATGCGATGGTAATTGCGACGAATGTGTCTGTGATGATGATTGCGATATGTGTGATTCGGATGGTGCCTATGATTTTTTTAAGGTAATTTGTCCATCATGCGGCGATCAAGTCTATCTTGACAACAGCATTGACCCTTCAAGCGTTATATGCCCTTCGTGTCATAATGTGTTTTCGGCAGAAAATAACTAACAACGTATACGTTGATCCCCCCTGCGCTTTGTGCAGGGGGATTTTATATATGCGAGATATTGGTGTAGACACTCTGTTTTTTATTTGATTTTTTGTAAATATTTTATTTTGCTATTGATTAAAAACTTAATTTAATATACAATAGAAATAGTGTATATATAGTTGGAGGTTAGTATGAACGTAATAAAAAGTAACGCACAATACATTATTAAACTATTGATCAATCATTTTGTATCAGGTGTTTACTCGCTTATTTTGTTTGTGTTTTTCACAATTATAGCCGAAGGCAAATTTCAATTGATAGGAAGTATTATTTCGATTGCTTTTTACCTCTATTTAGTCTACAGTTTTATGTGGGAGGCCGGTGCAAAGCGTGCTGTAGGTACCGGTTCACAAAGCATTTATCCAACAGACGGAATACTGGTTATGATTGTAGGTTCTTTACCTTATTATATAACGATTGTTCTTTGCACCGTATTTTCTGCATTTGCTACTAATAGTGAGTTTGCAGAAAGAACAATTGACGTAGCTTATAGAGTACTTTTTTATATTAACGTGTTTTTTACTCAGTGTATGTATTCTGGATTGTTTTCCTCACTGTTTGACGGAGTTGCTAACACACCTGCGTTTTTGTATCTGGTATCTTTGTTGCCTGGGCTTGCAGTCGGGTCGCTCGCATATTTTTTTGGAACCAAAAGTTACAGAATTAGAAGCTTGCTTGGGATAAAATATAACGAGGAAAAAGAAAAGATTAAAAACAATTATTAATATTTAAATTTTATATCGCATACAGTGTATCGTGGAGGTATGCCGTATGCAAATCGAAAAGCGTTTAGTTATATTAAAAATTATTCTTGTTTCTATTTTAGTTGCTTTAACTTCCTTTGTTTTCTTTTGGTTGGGAAGGACATTATATGACACAAAATCCAATGAAGCCATTGCAGTTAACGATAGAATTTGTGTTGTTATTGATGCGGGACACGGTGGAAATGATCCCGGAGCTTCAGTTGATAACGTCAGTGAAAAAGCCCTGAATTTAGAAGTGTCAAAGAAAATTGCTGATTTTCTCAAGCTTTATGACGTAGACGTTTTCTTGACGCGTGAAGACGACAAATTACTTTGTCAAGATAGTTCTAAGCACAAAAAACGCGAAGATTTACTTAACAGGGTTAAATTTGTTAAAAAATTTGACGATCCATTGTTTATCAGTATTCATATGAACAAATTTGCTGAAAGTAAATATAGAGGCTTGCAAGTGTTTTATTCTCCGAATAATCACCACAGTGAAGCGTTGGCACTGGTAGTTCAAAGTAACAATAAAGAATTACTTGACCCACAGAATACGAGAAATGTTAAAAAAGCAACAGATTCTATATACGTTTTGGATAGACTGCAATGTCCTGCTATTCTTATAGAGTGCGGCTTTTTATCTAATTTTGAAGATTTATCCAAGCTTACCGATTCGGAGTATCAAAACAAATTGGCTTTTGTTATCGCTAATTCAATTATTGAATATATAAAATTATAGGATGTTACAATATGGCAAAGAAAGATTTAAAAACTGTATTCGTATGCAGTGAATGTGGATTTGTTCACTCAAAATGGGGAGGGAAGTGCAAGGAATGCGGAGCCTGGGATTCTCTTGAAGAAGAAGTATCCGTTCCCGAACCTAATAAGCTTGTTAAATCATTTGGTGTGGTTTCTACTACTGATGCCGAGCTGATCTCTGACATTTCTCTCAGTCAAAGAGAAGAGGTAAGAATGGAGACGGGAATATCCGAGTTTGACAGGACGCTTGGCGGAGGAATTGTGAAGGGCTCGGTGGTTTTAATCAGCGGTGAGCCCGGTATTGGTAAGAGTACTATACTGTTGCAGATATGTAAAAGTCTTCCGCAACAGCGAAAAATACTTTACGTTTCTGGAGAGGAATCTGCAACTCAGATTAAGATGCGAGCTGAAAGACTTGGCGTTGTAGGAAATAATGTATACCTTTTGTGTGAAACTAACGTTGATGCGGTTATTTCGTATGTTGACAAAATTAATCCCGATTTGTTGATTATAGACTCAATTCAAACGGTGTATTCTCCTGATGTTGATTCTATTCCTGGAAGTGTAACTCAGGTCAAACAGTGTGCGTTGTCTTTGATTAGAAAAACGAAAGAAACCTCGGTGGCTACAGTGATAGTAGGACACGTAAATAAAGACGGCGGTATTGCGGGACCAAAAGTGCTTGAACATATGGTTGACGTTGTGCTGAGCTTCGAGGGGGAACGTACTCAATTTTATAGGCTTATTCGCGCTTCAAAGAATAGATTTGGTTCTACCAACGAAATCGGTGTCTTTGAAATGGGGGATAGAGGATTAATAGAGGTTACAGATCCAAGCAGAGCTCTGCTTTCTGAAAAGCCTAAAAATGTGTCGGGTAGCTGTACCGTTTGCGTCCACGAAGGTACAAGACCTATACTTGCTGAGATACAAGCACTTGTGTCAAAAACTGTATTTCCTGCGCCCAAAAGAGTAGTAACAGGTCTGGATTTTAACAGAGTTTCTATTCTTCTTGCAGTTATTGAAAAAAGGCTAGGTATCTACCTTTCTACCCAAGACGTTTACTTGAACGTAATCGGAGGATTACGGCTTGACGAACCATCGTCCGATCTTGCTATCGTTATGGCGGTTATATCTGCCTATAGAAACGTAGAAATCGACGATAAGACAGTCGTGCTTGGGGAGGTGGGACTTTTGGGAGAGGTAAGATCTGTTAGCTTTACAGAATCGAGAATAAAAGAAGCGGCAAGATTGGGGTATAAGAGAATAATAATACCAAAATCTTCACTTCCTAAAACTTTGCCAGAGCTCCCCGGTGATTTTGAAGTAGTAACAGTAAAAAGTATAATAGAAGTATTGAAACTGTTTTCGTAAAATAAAAGAAGGTCTTACTCAGACCTTCTTTTATTTTACACTCTCTTAATTGAGTGAATTCTTATATTCGTAATATCAGTTCCTGTTTCTTCGGCAACAACCGCAGAAATCGCTGCGATCAAAGACTGCTTATCAGGAATTTCTTTTGGCGCAGAAACATTTTGAGGAGCTGCTGCAACTGGAACCGGTGTTTGTGTTTCTTTGTTTTCTGTCATTCCAACAAAAAAGCTCATAAGCTTACAAAGCAAAATGATAACTATAAGTCCGGCAAATACAGTGCCCAAGCCAAGCAATACAACGAAAGCAGTAGAATACATCTTTTACCTCCAAATAACTTCTATATAATCTAAGCTAAATTATATAACAAACGGTATTAAAAAGGGGTACAAAGTTTTGATAATTGCGTTATAAAAGCGTTAACATTAAAAGCAAAACATTACGCTTTTTTAACACGGTTTTGACATAATAAACACTAATCTTATGCGGTATGATATATAATATAACCGAATATTATAAGATGTCGTAATTTGGGCATTTGGTTAATATTTAGCGACAACTATTTGTCTGCAAATCGGTAACCGACGCCGATTTCTGTGAATATGTATCTTGGTTCAGGAGAGTTGTCTTTGATCTTCTTTCTCAAGCTTGCCATACATACGCGGATGCTTTTGGCATCTGAGTTTTCGCGATATCCCCACACGTCTCTGGATATTTGATGATGGGTGATGACTTTTCCCGGATTTGAAGCCAGTATTACAAGTAGCTTATATTCCAGCGGTGTAAGGTGCACGTCACAGCCGTCGATATAAATTCTTCGCTTTTCGGTGTCTATTGTCATACCGTCGAAATTCAAGACTGTTTCTGGCTTAGCAATCGGCTCACGTGATATGTATCTTTCCATTACTCTAACTCTGGCAAGAAGCTCTCCCATGCTGAACGGCTTTGTCATATAGTCGTTAGCTCCTGCATCGAGTGATGAAATTATGTCGGATTCGGATTTTCTTGATGATACGATCATTATCGGTATATCTGATACTTTCCTTATTTCTTCGAGCACTTTTGTGCCGTCCATATCAGGCAGACCGAGACCGAGAAGAATAATATCAGGGTTAGAAGTACAAAAACTGAGAATACCTGACTGACCTGTTTGCGCACTTATTACTTTGTATCCTTTTGCGCGCAGAGCCATCGAAATAAAGTTTACTGTTTTGGTTTCGTCTTCTATCAACAGTATACGTGTTCCTTCAAACATTTTTTCTTTCCTTTTAATTTTTATTTTGTATTATGAAATTATTACATAATCATTATACAAATTTTATCACATATATCTTTGAAATGCAATATTTTGTGCAGAAAATTTCGAGGATATTTAGAAAAGTTCAAAAATAAATTAAAATATATGAGGTGTAATTATGAAAAAGTATCATGTAGTTGTAAACGGCGTATCCTACGAAGTTGAACTCGAAGCAATGGACTCTGCAAGTGCAAGCGTTGCTCCAGCTCCCAAGCCTGCAACAGCTCCCGCTCCTGCGGCACCTGTTTCTTCAGCTGCTCCTGCAGGCGGTGAAAGTGTAAAGGCTCCTATGCCCGGTAACATTCTTGACGTTAAAGTAACAGCGGGTCAAACTGTTAAGGCAGGCGATCTTATTTTCGTTCTTGAAGCTATGAAGATGGAGAATGAAATTTTTGCTCCTTGCGACGGTACGATCGGTGCTGTTAGTGTAACAAAGGGGCAGTCTGTTGAAACAGGCTCAGTTCTTTGTACTATCGCTTAATGCTCGGAGGCTTTAAGAGTTATGTCAGCAATTTTAGATTTTTTACAACAAACAGGTTTCTGTCTTGTGAAAGATAATCTGCTTTCACTTGTCATGATAGCGATTGCATTCTTTTTGTCATACCTCGCTATTGTGAAAAAATTTGAACCTATGCTTCTTTTACCGATTGCTTTCGGTATGTTTTTGACCAATCTTCCCGGTGCAGATATGTTCCATGAGATTTTGTATGCAGGTGGACACGTTCATTGGGAGCTTTTTGGAGGAGAACCCATTACAACAGAGTTTCTCGTTGAACTTTTTAAGGACGGTGTAAGCATTGACGTTCTTAAACCGTATGCAACAAAAGAATTCGTGGAGATTTTAAGCTCTGCCGAATTTGCAGATATTGTTGGAGAATTAAACATCGGTGATAAGCTCAGTGATTTACTTGCAGTTGTATTAGCGGACGGATATTCTCCTGTCGCAGTTGTTTCTGCCGGACTTCTCGACTATCTCTACCTCGGCGTAAAGCTTGGAATTTACCCTTGCTTGATCTTCATGGGAGTAGGCGCAATGACCGATTTTGGTCCTCTGATTGCCAACCCCAAGAGCCTTCTTCTCGGAGCGGCTGCCCAGCTCGGTATATTTGCTACATACGTTGGAGCAACCTTTATGGGATTTGAAGGATTTGAAGCTGCTTCTATTGGTATTATAGGCGGTGCGGACGGTCCTACAGCTATCTTTGTAACTTCAAAGCTGGCGCCTCATCTTCTTGGTCCTATAGCAGTTGCGGCATATTCTTATATGGCGCTTGTGCCTGTAATTCAGCCTCCGATTATGAAGCTTCTTACAACCAAGGCTGAACGTTCAATCGTCATGACCGAGCTTCGTCCCGTTTCAAAGAAGGAAAAAATTCTCTTCCCGTTCCTCGTTACGTTGATTGTTGCAATGATTGTTCCCTCTGCGGCTCCTCTTGTTGGTTCTCTTATGTTGGGAAATATCTTCAAGGAATGCGGAGTTGTCGAGAGACTTAATAAGACTGCTCAGAACGAACTTATGAACATCGTAACTATATTCCTTGGAATTACGGTTGGTGCAACTGCCACAGCCACTACTTTCCTTTCTTTGGGTACCATCAAGATTATCGTTCTTGGTGTTGTTGCCTTCGGTCTTGGAACGGCAGGCGGTTTGCTTCTTGCAAAGTTTATGAATCTCTTCCTTAAGAAGAAGATAAACCCGCTGATTGGCTCTGCAGGTGTATCGGCTGTTCCTATGGCAGCGCGTGTTTCCCAGGTTGTAGGCCAGAAGGAGAATCCTTCAAACTTCCTTCTCATGCATGCTATGGGTCCTAACGTTGCCGGTGTTATTGGTTCAGCTATTGCTGCAGGCGTTTTGATTGCGCTGTTTGGTTAATTGAAAGGAGATTAAACTATGGAAAAAAAGTTATATATAACTGATACTATTCTCCGCGATGCTCATCAGTCTCAGGCTGCTACCCGAATGAAAACCGAGGATATGCTTCCTGCCTGCCAGGCTCTTGATAAAATAGGATATTGGTCATTGGAATGTTGGGGCGGCGCTACGTTCGATTCTTGTATGCGTTTCTTGAACGAGGACCCCTGGGAAAGACTTCGCGCTCTCAAGAAGGCGATGCCTAACACAAAGCTTCAGATGCTTTTCAGAGGTCAGAACATTCTTGGATACAAGCACTATGCTGATGACGTGGTTGAGGCGTTTTGCCAGAAATCAATTGAAAACGGTATAGACGTTGTTCGTGTGTTTGATGCGCTTAACGATACAAGAAACCTTGAGAAAGCTATTAAGTCGATTAAGACGTACGGCGGACACTGTGAAGCAGCGCTTAGCTATACTACCAGCCCTGTTCATAACGAAGAATACTTCGTTACTCTTGCTATGAAGCTTGAGGAGATGGGTGCTGACAGCATATGCATCAAGGATATGGCAAATCTGCTTCTTCCTATGGATGCATATAGCCTTGTTAAAAAGCTTAAAGAACGTGTTTCTGTGCCTATTCATCTTCACACACATAACACTTCCGGTACTGGTGATATGACTAACTTGATGGCTGTTCAGGCGGGTGTTGATATAGTTGACTGCGCTTTGTCTCCTTTGAGCAACGGTACGTCACAGCCCACCACAGAGTCTCTTGTAGCAACCCTCAAGGGAACCGAAAGAGATACAGGACTGGACCTTAAGCTCCTCAGTGATGCGGCAGTTCATTTCAGAAGTATTGCAGCAAAGCTTAAAGAGCAGGGAAGTCTTGATCCTAAGGTTCTTAACGTTGATACAAATACTCTTCTTTACCAGGTTCCCGGCGGTATGCTTTCAAACCTTATTTCACAGTTGAAACAGGCTAATGCGTCTGATAAGTATTATGAGGTTCTTGAAGAAATACCTCGCGTAAGAAAAGACTTTGGATATCCTCCTCTTGTAACTCCTACCAGCCAGATCGTTGGTACACAGGCTGTACTGAACGTACTTCAGGGCGAGAGATATAAGATGATAACTAAGGAGTCAAAGGGCTTACTGAGAGGAGAGTACGGAGCTCTTCCTGCACCCGTTAACGAAGAGGTGCGTAAGAAAGCCATTGGCGATGCTGACGTTATTACGGTAAGACCTGCAGATCTCATTGAGCCTGAATTGGCAAAATATCGTGATGAGGCTAAGGATATTGTTAAGTCAGAAGAAGATGTACTTAGCTACGCTCTGTTCCCTCAGGTTTATACCAAGTTTGCTGAAAATCGCGACAAGACAGAGAAAGCCAATGACCCCAATTCAGTAAGAACAATTGTAGTTGAGGATTTAACTTAAACGCAAAGCCGACAGAAATGTCGGCTTTGCTTTTTTTGGTATATGAAACCACCTGCTAAGCAGGAGGTTCCAAAGAGGCTTATGCCGTTGAACAAAAACACCTTCTATGATATAATGCAAGCAGGTCTAGCCAACCGCTTTAGCGGTAGCTTGAGTGCGGTTGCGGTTGGCAGATATTTCGGAGGGCTTTCAGCCCTGGCAGTATTAGCGGCTTACAGCCGCAGAGCAAACTACCGGCTTAACCGGTAGTTATGATTGTTG
>JAZSDT010000022.1:0-10505 GCA_045531285.1 Eubacteriales bacterium | reverse complement strand
GATAGGCGAGCATTGCCAGCGGCTGCTAGCCGCTTTTTTGTATACTAGGAAATTGCATTAAATCAACCTCGCCGTTTTACGTTGTAGGGCTATACTCAAAAGTTACGATAGGCGAGCATTGCCAGCGGCTGCTAGCCGCTTTTTTGTGTTTTATCGTATTAAACGAAAAAAAGCGGAGACTCTCCGCTTTTTATATATCAATGATTTGCATTAATCTACCTTTGTCGTTTTTTACGAGGGAATGCTTTTTAGCAAAAGCACTCCCTTGTGCTCCCTCGAAAAGCTATTCAAGAAATCAACTTCGCCGTTTTGCTTTTTGAACATATGCAAAGCTTAGGATAGGCGAGCATTGCCCACGGTCGCTGACCGCTTTTTATATACCGGGAGATTGCACTAATCAACTTCGCCGTTTTGCTTTTTTGAACATATGCAAAGCTTAGGATAGGCGAGCATTGCCCGCGGTCGCTGACCGCTTTTTATATACCGGGAGATTGCACTAATCAATCTCGCCGTTTTGCTTTTTTTAACATATGCAAAGCTTAGGATAGGCGAGCTTTGCCCGCGGTCGCTGACCGCTAGTTACTTGCCTCATTTATTACCTGCTTGGTCAGTACAAGATTTGCAAATGAAAAGCAGGCGGCACGGATAATTTCCAGCTCCTTTGATGTGTTTTCCTGAGCTTTGTGAGGAAATTTCACAGGGTCAAAGGTGGTGCGTATTGCCACTTCAAGCTCCAGACAGAATACGTCGTAAAGCTCTTTTACACTTCCTGATTTCATTAAATACTCAATACCTCGGCATATTTCGGATATAGAAAACAAATTCTTAAGCAAGCATACCACCGTGAAGTACGCGAGATGCACCCTGTCATACTTCTTGTTTATCGGAGGCTTTACAATCTTTTGCTTTACGTAGTTGTTTATCATATTCGAGGTAAAGGTCATTTCTACGTTTGCCTCAAAAAAGGATACGTGCCTTTGTATAACCGACAGCACCTGGTCCGCATATAACTCCACGTCGGGAAACTCATCCCATCTGGGACAGTGATAGTTCAGATATTCTTCTCTTGTTTTCATTTTTGTTCCTCTATTATATGTCGTTTTTACAAGTATAACACAGATTGAAATTGCCGTCAAGTTATTTTAAATTTTTGTGAAAAACTTGACATTACGTTGTTTTTGTGGTAACATAGTATTGAAAACAAGCAAAAGTAATTTAAGAAATGGAGATACGCAAAATGGCACACAAGATAGTTTACAGACCGCTTAATGACTTTTCTTCAATCAAGCAGCTTATGCAGGAGTCGGTTGCTAAGACTCCCGATAAAATAGCATTTATGTACAAGAAAAACGGTGAGGTCAATCAGGTGACCTACACCGAATTTTATGAGCATACCAAGGCACTTGGCACAGCTCTTTCTCACAGAGGACTTACCGACGGACATCTGGCTTGCGTTGGTGAAAACAGCTACAACTGGATAGTAACCTTCCTTACAGTACTTCAGTCCAAGGGCGTTTATATTCCCATTGATGCCGAGCTTCCTCAGAAGGACGTTGAGCACATTCTCGAAGAGGGTGACGCTACTCTTTGCTTCTGCTCAAAGAAGTTTGAAACAAGATTCAGAGAAAGCGAAAACCAGCTTGAAAATATCAAGTATTTCATCTGCTTTGACGCCGATGAGCACGACGGAAGATACCTTTCCTTCAACGCACTTGTTGAAGAGGGAAGACAGCTCCTTGCAGAAGGCTCAACACAGTTTATGGAAGAAACACGCGACGAGTACGCTCTGAAGCTTTTGTCATTTACCTCAGGTACCACAGGTATGTCAAAGGGCGTTATGCTTTCCGAACATAATATCGTTGCTTGTATCAAGCATGGCTTACAGGTTGCTTATTATTGCGACAAGACTCTTTCGGTGCTTCCTTACCACCATACATATGAGGCAATACCCGGTATCCTTGTTGAGCTCAGAGAGTCTGTAACTATTTGTATCAACGAGTCACGTGCGGCAACTCTTAAGAATATGCAGCTTTACAAGCCTGAGCACATTTGTCTTGTGCCTGCCTTCGTTGACGTGTTCTACAAGAAGGTTTGGGAGAGCATTGAGGCAAAGGGCAAGACCGAAACCATCAAGGCGGCTATTAAGGTGTCTAACGGCTTGAGAAAGGTTGGTATTGACGTAAGACGTAAGCTCTTCAAGTCTATTCACGACGCTTTTGGCGGAGAATTGAGACAGATAGTTTGCGGCGGCGCACCCCTCAGAGCTGAGGTTGCTGAGTTCTTTGACGCTATCGGTATTTACGTGCTCAACGGTTATGGAATCACAGAGTGCTCACCCCTTGTAAGTGTAAACCAGAAGGACTTTAACGACCCTGCAACAGTAGGCGTTATACTTCCTTGTATCGAAGTAAAGTTTGACGACGTAAACGAGGACGGCAACGGTGAAATATGCGTTAAGGGCGACACTGTAATGCTGGGATACTACAAGAACGAGGAAGAGACAAATAAGGTTCTTGAGCCTGACGGATGGTTCCACACAGGTGACTACGGCGCAATAAACGATAAGGGTCAGCTCCTTATTACAGGACGTAAGAAGAACCTTATCGTACTTAAAAACGGTAAGAACATTTACCCCGAAGAAATAGAAAACTACATTGCCTCAGTTCCTTACATCAAGGAGATAATGGTATACGCTATCGAGGAAAACGGTCAGGAGGTAGGTCTCTGTGCCGAGGTATTCCTTGACAAGAAGGCTGTGGAAGAGCTGGGCGAGGGCATTGATATTGCCGCAAAGCTTAAGGCTGATATCAAGGAGGCTTGCGCACCCCTGCCTATCTACAAGCAGGTTGCAAAGGTAATCGTAAGAAAGAACGAATTTGTAAAGACTACTACAAATAAGATAAAGAGACAGGCTCCCGAAAACAAAACCCTTGACAATTAAGACTTTGTGTGTTACAATTATTCGGTAAACGCTATGAACGAGTCAGCCATATCGGCAAAAAGGTCACAAGAGAGGGTAGATGGTGGAAATACCCGTCCTTTCGGTAAAGGCATTTCACTCGGGAGCGGGCTTGGTGAAACAGCAGTAGCCTTGCACGGAAGTCTCCGTTACAGGACCAAGAGTTATAAATTTGAGTGGTAACGCGGTCATCCGCCTCTGTATTACAGGGGCGGATTTTATTTTTACGAAAAGAGGAAATGAAAATGAAAGAAAAGTTGATGCAGATACAACAGGATGCAGAAGCTAAGATTCTTGAAGCCAAGACCGAAGCACAGCTTCAGGAGGTCAAGGTTGCAGTCCTTGGTAAGCAGGGCTCTCTTACTGAGATACTTAAGGAGCTTCCCAAGCTCGACCCCGCTCTTCGCCCCGAAATGGGCAAATCGGTGAATGAGGTAAAGAATAAGCTTACGGAGATCATTGAGGCACGCCGTGAGGAAATACGCCTTAAGGCTTCTGAAATTCCTGCCGATTTCGACTACACACTTCCCGGTACACTTCCCCCTGCAGGAGGACTTCACCCCATTACACAGATGCGCTATGACCTTGACGACGCATTTCGTTCAATGGGCTTTGAAATATTCCAGGAGGACGATATTACAACCGAATATTACGCGTTTGATAACCTTAATTTCCCTCCCAATCACCCTGCCCGCGAGAGCATGGATACCTATTGGATCGAGGGACACGATACAGGTAAGCCTGAGGACAAGCTTTGTCTCAGACCTCACCTTACCGGCGGCTCTGTAAGATATATGCAGACACACAAGCCTCCCTACCGTTTCGTTTACCCCGGCCGTGTTTACCGTAACGAAACTACGGATGCACGTCACGAAAGAGCTTTCTTCCAGTACGAAGCGCTTATCGTGGATAAGGACTTTACGTTTACCGCAGGTAAGGTAATGATAAAGAGCATTCTTTCAAAGGTGTTTGGCAGAGACGTTCCCGTTCGTATGAGAGCAGGCTTCTTCCCCTTTGTTGAACCCGGCTTTGAAATTGATATGGGCTGTCTTGTTTGCGGAGGAAAGGGCTGCAGCGTATGTAAGCACGTAGGCTGGATCGAAATTATGCCCGGCGGTACACCTCATCCAAACGTTCTTCGTGCGGCAGGTCTTGACCCCGACGAATACACAGGATTTTACGTAAACATAGGTCTTGACCGTCTTGTTATGATGCGCTACGGTGTTGACGACGTACGTTTGTTCCACAGCACAGACCTGAGATTTTTAGAGCAGTTCCATTAAGGAGGGAATAAAAATGAAATTATCTTTGAATTGGATAAAGGACTATGTAAAAATACCCGACGATATGGACCTGAAGCAGTTGGCTTTCGACCTTACTATGTCCACCGTTGAGGTAGAGGGTGCAGAAGAGCTTGCACGCCGTTTCGACGGTATCGTTGTAGGTGAAATAAAGGAGGTTCAGCCTCATCCCAACGCGGATAAGCTTCGTGTATGTAAGGTGGATATTGCCGACGGTGAGATTCATGACATCGTTTGCGGCGGTTCAAACCTTGAAGCAGGTATGAGCGTTGTTGTTGCTTGTCCCGGTGCAATGGTGCGTTGGCACGGAGAGGGCGAGCCTGTTGAAATAAAGAATACCAAGCTCCGCGGCGTTGCAAGCTTTGGTATGATTTGTGCGGCAGTGGAGGTGGGACTTGATGACCTGTTCCCCTCGGAAGAAGAGCACGAAATTATGGACGTTACCTCATTTGGTATTCCTGCAGGTACTCCTCTTGCAAAGGCTCTTGACCTTGACGATATCATACTTGAAATAGATAACAAATCCATGACAAACCGCCCTGACCTTTGGGGTCACTACGGTATTGCCCGTGAGATTTCCGCTCTTTACGATCTTCCTCTTGCAAAGCTTGAGCCCTTCAATGCCGGCGATGCTCAGACGTTGCCTCTTGAGATCGTTGACACAGAGCGTTGTCCCAGATACATGGGTGTGAAGATGGAAGGACTTTCTGTAAAGCCTGCTCCCTTCCAGATGCAGAGCCGTCTTTGGAGAGTAGGTCAGAGACCGATCAACGCCCTTGTTGACGTTACGAATTACGTTATGATGGCTTTGGGTCAGCCCACACACGTTTTTGATGCAGACAATATTTCCGATCACATTACAGTGCGCCGTGCAAATGCAGGAGAAAAGCTTCTCCTTCTCAACGATAAGGAGCTGGAGCTTTCCGGCGACGACCTTGTAATTGCCGATTCCGAGGGCGCAGTTGCTCTTGCCGGCGTCATGGGCGGTGCTAAGGACTCTATTCTTCCCAAAACCGAAAAGGTAATCCTTGAGGTTGCAAACTTTGAGTCAACAGGTGTCAGAAGAACTGCACTTCGTTACGATAACAGAACAGAGGCTTCGTCAAGATACGAAAAGGCTGTAGACCCCGAAAGATGCGATCTTGCTCTTTCGTTGACAATGAAGCTCTTTGCCGAGCTTTATCCCGAAATGAAGGTTATTGCCTTTAATGACGTATATCCCAACAAGCTTGTAAGAAAAGAGATTGACGTTGAGCTTAGCTGGCTGGACAGACGTCTTGGAAAGAGAATTCCCAACGAGGATATCTCGAAGAAGCTTGGACTTATGGGCTATGACGTTACCTTCACGGATACTCATATGCACATTGTTGTTCCTACCTGGCGTTCAACCGGTGACGTTTCCATTAAGGCTGATATTATGGAAGAAGTAGCCCGTATGTACGGATACGAGAATTTCGAGCCTACCCCAATTGTAACAAGCTTTGAGGGTGCTATAAATCAGCTTGACGTTGACCTTGTGCGCAAGATAAAGGAGTACCTTGCTATCCGTTGCGGTATGCAAGAGGTGTTTACGTACCCCTGGATGACAGATTCGTTTGTTGAGGCTATCCTTCAAAATACCGACGGTATACTCAAGCTTTCAACACCTCCGTCACCCGATGAAAGCTATATACGTTCATCACTTCTTCCCAATCTTTGCAAAGCGGTAGTAAAGAACGAGCGTTTCTACAACGAATTTGCTATATTCGAGGAAGCGCAGATATTCAAGGATGAGAACTATACCTCTCCTTATGACGAAAAGGAAAAGCTTCCCTCACAGCGCAGAAATATTGCAGGTGCTTTTGCCGCACCTTCGGATACTGTTCCCACACTCTTCCGTAAGGCGAGAGGTATTGTTGAGAATATGTCACGCTATACGCATATGGAGGGCTTTGCCTTTACACGTGATAACAAGCCTGTGTGGGCAGATGACGTAGTTTGGCTGAATATCAAGCTTGGTGATGCAATTATCGGTAATATGGCTCTTCTTTCAAAGAAGGCGTCTCTTGCTTGCGGTATCAAGAATCTCAGTGTTGTGCTTTTTGAAATAGATACAGATTCACTTAAGCCCTTCACTTCAAGAACAAACACCTTTACTCACATTGCGGAATATCCTACTATTGAGTATGACGTTTCAATGCTCTTTGACGTTAACACCAAGTGGGAAGATATTAAGGCGACTGTTCTTAAAAAGAAAAACAGCGACAGCTTCCTTCAGGACGTTGACTTTGTTGACGAGTATAAGGGAGCTCAGGTGCCCGAAGGTAAGAAGTCCGTTACAATGAGACTTGTTCTCGGCTCAAACGAAAAGACTCTCACTTCCAACGAAATTGAGTCCTGTGCTAATACGGTTATTAAGTTCCTCACCAAGAATATCGGTGCAGAAATGAGAACTAAGTAGTATAGCGAAGTAATCCCATAAAAAAGGTATTGCGACGAAAAACGTCACAATACCTTTTTTATATACTAGGAAATTGCATTAAATCAACTCGCCGTTTTACGTTGTAGGGCTATACTCAAAAGTTACGATAGGCGAGCATTGCTGGCGGAGGCTTGCCGCTTTTTTATATGCTAGGAATTTGCATTAAATCAACCTCGCCGTTTTACATTGTAGGGTTATACCCAATGGTTACGATAGGCGAGCATTGCCAGCGGCTGCTAGCCGCAGTATGCTTGACAGCCTAATCGTTTTTATTTTTGAGTGTATTTGCGTTAACTTTTGCAGAGATTTTTCTTATTGCATTTCCAAATAATTCGACAATACTGTCAAAATAGCTCAGAAACAAAACAGCTGTTGAAACGGCAGAAATAAGAGCTGTTATTGATATTATAAATTTAAGTGTAGTTCTCATTTTAATCTCCTAAAAAATAATTTTCTTTTGCACAAGCCTTTTGGTTATTCTGTTTAAATTTGTAACGAAGACGTCACCTGTAATTCGCGTTTTTTTGGTTTTGGTTAAGCTATTTAAAAAAGCTATTCGAGAATAAATTTTTTCAGGACCGCTTGAATTATTTCCTAAAACAAAGGAAAGAATGTTTTTTGCCGTTTCATAGCCCTCGTCAATCATGCTTTCTATACGGCTTTTTTCAAAAACAGCACTTTCTTTGACTAGGTTATTTGCAGGAAAGGTGATTTTGATGATCTTTTTATCAAACTCTGAATTTTCAAAGGTGTAGCATATATTGTCAAAATAAATACATATAATAACGTCAAGTTCTTTCTCTAACAAAGGATTCACCGGAATGTTATCAAGAATACCACCATCGTAATAGCAGCTGTTTCCGATTATGGTTCCGCGATTATATATTGGAACAGAAACAGAAGCTTTTACGTAATCGACGATATTATTCTTGTCAGCAGATAGAAGGTTTTTGTAAACAACTGAACGGCTGGCAGAATCAAAGAGTGTGGCAAGAAGGTCGCAAGTAAAAGTATCGGAGCAAGAACAGAGATTCATTATATCTTTTTGCAAAAGACAGCTTTTTAATAAATCTCCAACAAAAATCCTTGCGTTTACGTCGCAAAGTTCAAGCCACATTTTCTTTGCTATATCCAGTTTTCCTGTAGCATATGCATAGCCATTCAATATGCCGACCGAACAGCCACTGATGACGTCAATTTTAGGAATAAACTCGTTTATTGCATAAAGAGCCCCTACCTGCAAAGCTCCTTTTGCCATTCCTCCCGATAATACTATTCCGTATTTCATAAGAACTCCTTAAAAGCGGATTGCTTCCGCTGACAAATTTTGTCTATTGTAATCTTGTTGCCATCAAAATGTATTAGTAAGACGGTTTTACAGTAGTTAAAAAAGGTTGCAGAAAGCTCTGCAACCTTTTTTGCTTATTTGATTAATGCGCCTTCTTTGTCAGAAAACTTTCCGCAGAGAATCATTATCAAGTCAACAAGCCAACCTAAACCGCACAGACCTCCTGTACAGAGCCATAAGATTCCTGTTCCAATTTTACCTACGTAAAATCTGTGTATTCCCAAGTATCCCAAAAACAGACAGATGCAGAAAGTAATGCCCTTGGCTTTTGTTGAAATTGTTTCGTTTGACATTTTTTTTCACTCCTTTAGTATTAATATTACTATTTACATAGTAACTGCAAATATAGTAACACATAAAAAGTGAATTGTCAAGAGGTAACTTTTAATATAGTATAAACGAGGGTGAAAAAATGTTAAATGAAAATTCAATTGTAATTACCAAGGACTATGGATGTATATGTTTGCATTTGAAGGAATTGATGGATAAAAAGGGTATAAGTCGAAATAATCTTGCCAGAAGCATCAACGTTCGGTTTGAAGTGATTGACCGTTGGTACAATGGAAATTTGGAGAAAATAGACCTTGACATTCTGGCACGGATTTGTTACGTTCTCAAATGCGATGCTTCTGATATCATAGAGTATAAATTATAATAAAAGGAGCTGTTTTTAAACAGCTCCCAATTTATAGGGGATAGGCGAGAATTGCTGGCGGAGGCTTGCCGCTTTTTTACTTAATAGGAAATTTCTCGATTATTACGCCCTCGCCGGTTCGCTTTTTTGAATGTATGCAAAGCTTGGGATAGGCGAGCATTGCCAGTGGCTGCTAGCCACTTTTATGTCTTTGAAAATTTCATTACAATTGCGTGAGGTAGTATTTTTGCCAACACGCGATAAAACTTATAGAAAGCTGTGGGGGTATAGATTCCTTTACCGCTGAGTGCAGCTTTTACCGATTTTATTGCTACTTGCTGCGGGTCGCAGTAGGGGAGAGTATCAAAAGCACCCGATTTACCTTTTTCTATATTTGCTACAGACAGAAATTCGGTGTCCATGGGACCGGGACAAACTGCAGTAACATTTATGTTTTTCGGCTTTAATTCTTCTCTTAGCGCTCGTGAGAAGGCTGTTACGTAGGATTTTGTTGCACAGTAGACGCTCATGCGTGCTGTGGGCGCAAAGGATGCTATCGACGAAACGTTCAATATGGCAGAACCGCTGTTCATATAAGGCAGAACCGCCTTTGTTACAAGGGTAAGTGCCTTGCAGTTAAGGTCCACGGAGTCACCCAAGGTAACGGGTGAGGCGTTGGCAAATTCGGACAGCAAGCCTTTCCCGGCGTTATTTATCAGCATTGCCACACAGGGCTTTTCGTTTTCCAGTTTTGTTTGTAATTTTTTCAAATCCTCCTGAGAGGTTACGTCAAGAGCCAGTGGGACAATATTTTTGTCGGGAAAGTTGGACTTCAGTTCTTCAAGTCGCTGGGCTCTTCTTGCTATTATCCAGATGCAGTCGAATCCGTTTGATACCAGTGCTTTGATAAACTCTACACCGAGACCACTTGACGCACCTGTTACTATGGCAGTTTTCAATATTATCACTTCCTTCAAGGTTAATCATACATTATTTTTTAAAACTAAGCAATACTAAATACATAAAAAAATAAATTTTTTCAAAAAAACTCTTGACATTTTTCGTTTCATATGCTAATATATACAAGCACTCTTTGAGAGCACTATATTTGGCGGAATAGCTCAGTTGGCTAGAGCATTCGGTTCATACCCGACAGGTCGTTGGTTCAAGTCCGACTTCCGCTACCAGTTCCGCTGAACAAAATGGCCCGTTGGTCAAGCGGTTAAGACACGGCCCTTTCACGGCTGTAACATGGGTTCGATTCCCGTACGGGTCACCAAAACACGCAAAGACGAACTCTTTACATCATAAAGAACGTCTTTGCCTTTACAGAAGAAATACCACCTAAGCCTTAATCGGCTTGGGTGGTATTTCTTTTCGAAAATTCACAATTTAGAAACGATTGATTTAGAGACATAATCGGTAAGATAGTATTTATTCAAATTGCTAATCAACTTATCTGAATAAAATTGCAAATTATCAAATCCAATTTTTAATGGCGATTTTTCTAATATCTTCTCCAAAAATTCATCTATACTATGATTTACACTACTATCATCATTTTCGTCAAATTCACGATATGAATCATATAGCCTATTAATTATCATTAGATAAACTGGTAATAAATCTGCAAATAGCGCGTTGTTCTTTGTCAATACATCCGAATTCAAAAATAATGAAAAATAGTTATTTAGTAGAAAATGATTTAATTTACTTCCGTAGAGCAACAAAAGATGATAATTATGAGGAAATAGCAAAACTAATATATGATACAGACCCATATATATATCCATATTGGTTTG
>JAZSDT010000113.1:0-10686 GCA_045531285.1 Eubacteriales bacterium | reverse complement strand
TACATGGGCACATTTCTGCCCTCTTCAATATGCCGTACAGGGACATTTGATGCAAGAAGCTCACCTTCAAAGGAGAAGGAGCATCCAATCAAAAAGTACACGAAATCATCACGCCACAAATGAGATACGTCGGTGTACTCGCCCTTAAGCTCTCCGTATTCCCATACTCTGTATTTCGGTATATCTGTTGCAATGTCGGCATTGTCTGCCATTGTCTTTACCAGTCTGCTTCCAACGTCGCCTACCTCAAGAATGGGACAGGGCTTGGGGTTGCGCTGGGTAAAAAGCAAAAAATCGTAAGCGTGCTCCTTGGGAATGATCAAAAGGTTGCCTTGAGCATAGCCATCACACATTCCCGAGGTTTGTGTTGTGATTTTTCCCTCTCGAATGAGCTGTCTTACTTCTTTTGGAGATGCTTTTGAATAATCCATTTTATTGCTCCTTATATACAGCGAAATTGAATCTGTATTGCAAAAACTTCAATTCGCACTCTTCTTTCTTTTTCAAGGACAGTGCCGCCTTTTCGGTCACGGCTTCAAAACGAACCCTTGTACCTGCCCGAGCCTGAGCTATCTGCTTCAGGTCGGTAGAGATAACGGTTGCAATTTTGGCATAACCGCCGGTTGTCTGTCGGTCGGACATCATAATTATGGGAGTACCCGAGGCAGGTATTTGAACCGAGCCTGTGGCAATTCCGTCGGAAATAATGTCAACGCCGTTTTTGTTTTCTATTACGTCGCCTTCAAGCCTTATACCCATCCTGTCGGACTTGTCCGAAACAGTGTATTGGGAGCTTAAAAAGGTATCAATTCCCTTTTTGGTGAAGTAGTCGTCCTGAGGACCTAATATGACCCTGAGCACAATACTGTCGCCGTAACTGTTTTTTGCAGCGGTACTCCTTCTTCCGATAAGAGACAGGGGAATGGTGTGCCTGAGCCCGATCACGTCTCCTGCACGTAGCTTTCTGCCGTGAAAACCGCCAATACCGCATTTTAAATTGGTGGACATACTTCCCATTACGCTGGGTACGTCAAAACCGCCTGCAACGGCAAGGTATGACCTCATACCGCTTTTTGCCATTCCAAGCTCCAGAACGTCACCGCTGTGTACTTCGACGGCTGTGTACGTGGGAATTTCGGTGCCGTTAAGCTTTGGGCACATATCGGCACCTGTCAGTGCAATCACCGAAGTACCGTCAAACGTTAACGTCATACCCATAAGCGTCATTTCTATAACGCCGTCATTAGGGGCATTGCCTGTCAGGATGTTGGCGATCCTCATAGAGTACAGGTCCATTGCACCGTTTGGAGAAAAGCCCGTGTCCATATAGCCGAAGCGTCCGCTGTCCTGAATAGTGGACAGGGGACCCGAGGAAAGAACCGTTATATTCATATCAGCATTCCTCCCTTATCTCTACTTCTCCCGTGTGAGCGCGAAACTCTTCTTGGGAAATTGGATAAAAGCGTATATAATCTCCTGCTCTGTAGAGAATGGGCTCTTCTCTGTCGGGGTCGTAAACCTTCACAGGTGTCTGACCGATAAGTCTCCAGCCCCCCGGCGAAGCAAGAGGATATATGCCTGTCTGCTTTCCTCCGATTCCCACAGCTCCTGCGGGAATGGAGGTGCGCGGGGTATCGAGTCTGGGCGCTTCTATTCTTTTGTCCATACCGCCAAGATAGGGGAAGCCCGGAAGAAATCCCAGCATATATATGAGATAGTCAACAGAGGTATGTATTTTTATTACTTCTTCACGGTCAAGCCCTGTCAGTGAGCTCACATCCTCCATATCGGGCGCAAATTCACCCTCATAGCACACGGGAATGAGAAAAACACGCTTACTTTGTACTGCGCTCTCTTTGTATGCTTCAACTATTTTTGCTATCTTTTTTTCGAGTCTGTTTCTTGATATAACAAAAGGGTCGAAATAAACCGTCATACTGCAAAACGTGGGTACGCATTCACCCACTCCGCGTATGTTAACAAGCCTTGTGGCAAGATGCCGTATTTTTCGGTTGGTCGCCTCGTTCATTTCCTTTGAAAACTCCACCGTCAGAGCGGAATCGCCACAGCTTAAAAATCTTATATCAGCCAAAATAATGCAGCTCCTCCACCTTTTCAAACCAGGTCTTACAGGTGTTTCTTAATTTAAGTGCACTTATTACCATTTCACGCATAAGCGAAACTATGGGAAGTGTAATTTCCGTACCGAAGCCGTCAATTGCGGGAATCAGCCATCCGTACATATCTATCATACCGCTTCTGCTGGCACATATCATTGCTTCCTTTTCAAGCTCGGAGGAGTGCATTATATCAATATCCTCCTTAAGAAATGCAAGTGAGGCTATCATGGCATAACAGCCCCAATCAGATACCGTTGCCGTTATAATATTGTCAGCCTTCGTCTTTACCGCAATACCGCCTTGACAGCCGCAATTACAGGCTCCCTTTCTTGCGTAGGGGATGTATTTTTCAAGAGTGTGAGAAATAGTACCCATACCTATTTCGTTGCCAAGGTCACCGATTGCAATATTTAAAACTCCCATAGCCTGCAGCTTTTCAAAGAGTACGTCCTGCTTTGCTTCAAGCTCGGTTACGTCAAGTCCTACTGCGTTGTGATAGTATCCAAGCTCGTTTGCACCCGGACATTCTATGCTTATTACAGCCGATGGGGCAGCCTTGGCGATTATGTCATCTGCCTGCTCCGCCGCTTTGTCGGCATCCTTTGTAAATGTGATAACTCCCATGGAAACAGGAATTTCCTTGAGAGTCTCAATGTCCTCGAAAAGATGAAGTCCCACACAGGCAGACAGGTTCTTTACTGCCTCAAGATTGTCCTCGGGACAGATAATTATCGGCTTTGCCCCAAACGCCTTTACAAGAGCACGGCACAAAAGCAGAGAGCTGACAATACCGTCCATTTCAGCCTTTTTGTAAGGACGGAGTACAAAGCCTGTCATAACGTAAACAAAGTCGCCTTCCTTTACAGTGTCAATGAGCTTTTTTGCACTGTTCATACAAAGGGGCGCACCTGTGTATTCCCTGGATGCCTTGTAAAGTATCTTGCACACGCCGTAGCCTCTGGGGTCCAGATTTGCAAGGTCGTCAAGGCTCTGACCTAAATTAAGCACGGTAAGTTCCTGCTGTGTCATATTTTTTCTCCTACTTAAGTATCTCAATGTTGTGTGTGCGCACGTACGTTCTTCCTTCGCCCACCTGCTGTATTCCTATTTTCTTAGTGAAGTCCTTGCCCTCTCCTACGACGTCGGGGAGTCCGTTCCAGGGCTCGATGCAAATATAGGGCGCACCGCAAGCCTGCCAGAACATCAGGTTAAAGAATCCGTCGAACTCCACGCGGATAGCTCGCGAGCCGTCCTTCTTTTGAAGAATTACCGAGCGTGAAACTACCTCGGGGAATATAAGCGCATCAATTGCAAAATGCTCTTTTTTCAAAGCAAGTCTGTCAGAGTTGTCAACTATCAGAGTTCTTTCATCCGTTATAAAATTGCCGTCAAGACCGCAGGCGTAAAGAGTTTCTTTCTGAGGGAAAAGCACCTCGTACTCTTCCACTCCCTCGGGAAGAGCATATCCCTCGTGAGAGCCAATGGAGAAGTACATTGTACCCTTTCCTACGTTCTTTACTTCGTTTCTTACCTGAAGCTGTTTGCCTACAAGAGTGTATATTATGCGAAGCTCAAACTCAAAGGGGTAGTGAGACAGTGTTTCTTCGTTGCTCTTCAACAGGAATGTGACCGAGGATTCGGTACAGGCTTCTACTTCAAACTCCGTTACCCACGCAAAGCCGTGCTTGTCAAGCTGATAGGTCTTGCCCTCGAAGATAAATTCATCGTCAAAAAGTCCTCCGCATATGGGGAACATTACGGGGCAAGCCTTTCCCCACCACGCAGGGTCAGCCTGCCATATGTATTCTCTGCCGTTGCATACCAGACTTTTCAGCTCCGCTCCCATTGTGTTAAAGCCGGCGGTAATGTATTCGTTTTTTATTGTGATCATAGTCTTATTCCTCTTTTGTATTTAATATGTATTAATTTTAGCACACGAAAAGCAAAAAATCAATAGTATATAACAACAAATAAGGTGCCGTTTAAAGCTCTGTGGTGAGTTTTAAACGGCACTGTGTTAAAGTGGGTCAGTCTATGGTGGTGTCAAGCTTGAATCTTTGTATCTTTCTGAGAGTATTTTTGGGGAACTCCTCCTTGCGCACACGGATAAGAGTAATCTTTTTATATGAAACGGCGGTCTTGTTATAGTTGTCAATATACTCCTTAAGGTGTGCCTTGACGTCGGTTATTCCGTTCTTTTCACAGTATTCCTTGTCGGGATATATTTCGGCTACTATTTCGTTGCGTTCAAGTCCTCGCTTGCTCTGTCCCTCATACACAACTATTTCCAGTATTCCGGGCACAGAGATAAGCTCGTTTTCTATTTCTTCGGGATAAACGTTTTTGCCGTTTGACAGAATTATGAGATTCTTCTTTCTTCCTGTGATATAGAGCACGTTGTTTTCGTCGAGCTTTCCGTAGTCTCCTGTTCTGAAAAAGCCCTCTTCGTCAAAGGCTTCTTTAGTTGCCTCGGGGTCATTGTAGTAGCCCAGCATAACGTTTGGACCTTTTACAAGAATCTCGCCCTCTCCGTCTTCATTTGGCTGGTCTATCTTGACCGTATCAATATCCAATACGTTTCCCACACTGCCTGCAACGATATTGCGGCTTCTGTTAACCGCTACGATAGGTGAGCATTCCGTGATTCCGTAGCCGTTGAGTGTGGAAATACCGATGGCGTCAAAGAAAGCAATTATGTCGGGATTGATAGGCGCACCGCCGGATATTACCGTCTTTATCTCACCGCCGAATGCCGCGCGTACGGAGGAAAACAGCTTCTTCCTCATATCTATTCCCGTCTTACGAAGTGCATTGCTCAGCTTGATTGTGTTGTTGAGGATCTCGTCCTTGCCCTGTTCCTTGACCGTTGCAAGTATCTTTCGGTAGAAGGATTCCAGATAGAGCGGTACCAGCACCAGATGCTCGGGCTTTTGCTCCTTGAGCTCTTTGGTGATATATCTGAGTCCCGAGGATATATATACCTCTGCTCCGATAATGGAGTGTCCTGCAAACATAACCGTAGAGCCGTAGGTATGATGGGGCGGAAGAACACCGATGGTCTTGGCTCCGAAATCAATATAGGGAATTATCGAGCTGATATCCGAAAGAATGTTTTTTTGCGAAAGCATAACTCCCTTGCCCTTTCCGGTCGTACCCGATGTGAATACCATAAGAGCAAGAGCTTCGGGGTCTATTTGAGCATTAGTGTACAAGGAGGCATCCTTTGCATATTTCATATGTCCCAGAGCAAGAAGCGTGCGGACGTTTCTGGGATTTTCCTTGGCGAGCATAAATACGGGCTCGGCTTCAAGGGAGCATTCCTTTGCAATGAGGTCAACCTTGTCGGCAACGTCCTCGTCGCAGAAAAGGAAGGACGCATTTGCTTTTTTTGCCGTGTCCGCCAGATCCTCTGCGTGCCAGTCCTTATCCAGAGGGACGAGCACAGCGCCAATGGAAAGGGTAGCAAAATACATAAGTGCCCATTCAAAAGACAGCTTACCTATTACTGCACAGTGCTTGCCCGCACAGCCCATTGAAATAAGCTCGCTTGCAAGGTCACGTACGTTCTGTCTGAGCTGATTGAAGCTCACCTTTGTTATATCCTTTGACGAGGGCGACTGGCGGAAGGAATACGCACACTTGTCGCCGTGCTCCTCGCCTGCCCATTCCACAAGGTCGCGCATTGTGGAAAATTCCAATTTATCGTGTAATATCTGATTTTTCATAATTATATCCTTTTCATATTTTATTATGCTTTCATTCCGTCCAGAAGAACCGAGAAGCTGTATCTGAAATTGTTTATTGCTTCCTCAAGAGGTATTTTTCTTCCCAGAGCATCTGCGTTGTAGCCACGGATAAAGCACCATATGGAATAGCTCATAATGTGAGTGTCAAGGTCCTTTATGATTTTTTGCTGTTTTGCGTACTCAATTATTTTTTCAATTTCTGCCTTCCACCATTCGTAATTTTTCTGTGAACGCGAATCGTTGTCGAAAACGTATTGGTTAAAGTTCATCTTGTTTTTGTAGGACATGACAAGAGTGCCCGTAACTATGTCGATTACCGCCTCGAAAAAATCCTTGTTGGGATCATATGCGGTGTTGAGGCTCTGGCGTATTTTCATAACCGTTTTTTCATAAATTATTTCCAATATCTCGTCTACGTTTCTAAAACGGTTGTAAAATACTCTGTTGGTTATTCCCAGTGCTTGCAGAATTCTTCTTACGCTCAAGCCCTCAGCCCCTTCGGCAAATGCGATTTTTTCCGCCGCGTCTATTATGGCTTCCGACATTTCATCCCGTATAAGCTCCACTGCTTCACCACCTTTCAGCACACTGTGTGCTGAGTATAACACAGTTTTATGTATTTGTCAAGTTAATCGGGGCAAGGACTGTTTATCCTTGCCCCGATTGAATTAAGATTTGCCTTGGTGCTTAGCCTTTAGAATTCTTACGTTTTCTTCAACTGTCTTTTTGTGAAGAGGATACCACAGCCACAAAATGAGAGCAAGCAGAATGAAGCCTGCGGCAGGTACGAGAGTGGCTATATTGAATATACCGTCCAAAACGTCGGGGTCAAATGCAGTGCTTTCGTTGTAGCCGATAGCAGTCAGAAGAAAGCCCGAAAGTCCTGCGGCGGCAGCCTGTCCCAGCTTTCTTGCAAAGGAATAAAGGGCATAAATCGAGCCATCCTCACGCTTTCCGTTTTTGATTTCCGAGTAGTCGATAACGTCGGTTATCAGCGCCCAGGTAACCATTGCGAAAACACCCAAGCCAATCCATATTACCAATGCGATGGAAACGTAAACCCACACGTTTGCGGGCCTTACGAAAAAGAGGAATATACACACAGCGGCGGCAAAAAAGTTGGCAACTGCACTTATTTCAGCCTTGCCAAAACGCTTAGCCAAGGGCTTTGCTGTTGCGGCGGCAACCACCATACCTATGAGCATCATAACTGTAGATACCGTTTGCATTCGGGCGTTGCCGTAATAATTCGGGTAGATATAATTTGCCATTGACTGCATTGTGAGCTGAGCCATAAGCATTACGACGGATGCGGCAATGATAGATATCAGAGCCTTGTTTGAGACAGCTTTTTTGAGAAGCGTTATAACGGAATCGGGCTGTTGGCTTTCGCTGTTGTCGCTTTTGACACGCTCGGTTGTAAGAGCATAGCAAATAAGATAGCACACTACGGCAAGAACCGAGAATATTCCCGCTATAAGAGTAAATCTGCCGCCGTCCATAACGCTTTTTCCGTCAACGTCACGGTAGGCGAAAAGAGGTATACCTGCACCAACGATAAGTCCTGCCAAGGTACCTCCCATGGTTCTGAAGGTGGAAAGGCTTTGTCTGTCGGAGGGCTCGGGGGAAATGGCTGATGCCATAGAGCCGTAGGGAATATTTATTGACGTATAGAAAATAGAGCCCCACAGAATATAGGTAACAAAGAGCCAGCCCACCTTGAATGCAGTGGAATAGGATGCAAAAGCACTTTGATATATCAAAAAGGATGCGATTGCCACGGGCGCGCACATACGTCTTATCCAGGGCTTGAACTTGCCTACCTTGGTGGTACGGCTTCTGTCGCATATCCTACCCATAAATATATCGGTAAAGGCATCTACAAATCGGGCTATCATCATAACGATGCCGACGATATAACCGTCGATGCCCATAACGTCTGTGTAAAATTTCAATAAAAAAGACGAGGATATAAGGAAGGTAAAATCATTTCCGAAATCCCCGAATAGATATCCGATCTTGTCACGGATACCAAAGGGCTTTATATTATTCATAACATTGTCCTTTCAAAAAAGTTTTCAATGTTATAAATTCCCCGTTAAGCATAAAAAATACAGAAAAAATATCAAAAATGTAATATAAATACACTGTTTTAGGTTAAACTACACTTGACGGAGATAACAAAAAATAGTATAATACGGAGTGAAAAATGAGAAAAATTTTCAACATCAATGACAATTGGATATTTACAAAGAAAAAGCCCGAGGACCTGAACAGCATTCCCCAAGGCGAAAAGGTGAACCTTCCGCACACCTGGAATGCCGAGGACGGTCAGGATGGCGGAAACGATTACTACAGGGGCGAGTGCTGGTATTTCAAGCCCCTTTCAGCGTCAAGCTATTCGGGTGACGAGCTGTGGCTCCAGTTTGACGGCGCAAATTCAAGTGCAAGAGTATATATAAACGGAAAGGAAGCAGGGCACCACCACGGCGGTTATTCTGCGTTTCGTGTTAATATTACTCCCTATCTGGAAGCCGATAACGTTTTGGCGGTCTCGGTTGACAACTCTGCCAACGATACGGTGTATCCTCAAATGGCGGACTTCACCTTCTACGGAGGAATCTACCGTGACGTCAAGGTGATTTCCGTGCCGAGCTGTCATTTTGACCTGGGCTACGTGGGTGCTCCCGGTATTGCGGTCACTCCCAAGATTTTGGGCAAAAACGCCGACGTGGAGATAAACGTATATCTGGAGGACACCAAGGACAAGCACCTGCTTTTTGAAATATACGATGCCGACGGAAACAGCGTGGCAAGTGAGACTGTTGAAGCAGTAATGAAAAAATGTACCCTGACACTCAAAGAGGTACATCTGTGGGACGGCGTTTTTGACCCATATCTCTATACGGCAAGGGTAAGCTTGTTTGACACTAACGAAACCTACGATACTCTTGAAACACGTTTTGGCTGCCGAACCTTTGAGGTGAGCCCAAAGAGAGGCTTTTTGCTCAACGGCAGAGAATATGCACTCCACGGTGTGTCGCGTCACCAGGACAGATGGGGCGTTGGCAATGCTCTCACGAAGGAGCATCACCGTCAGGATATGGAGTTGATAAGCGAGGTGGGTGCAAACACCATACGTCTTGCACACTATCAGCACGACCAATTCTTTTACGACCTTTGCGACGAGTACGGTATGGTAATATGGGCAGAGATACCCTATATTTCAAATCATCTGTCGGCAGGTACAGAGAATACCGTTTCTCAGATGAAGGAGCTTATAGTACAAAACTACAATCACCCTTCAATTTGCTTTTGGGGATTGTCCAATGAAATAACAATGGGCGGCTACGACAAGGAAGAGCTTCTTGAAAACCACAGAATACTCAACGACCTTGCACACAAGCTGGACCCCACAAGATATACTACCGTTGCGGCATTGACAATGTGCTCAACCGACGATGCTTATCTCAGAATCCCCGACCTTATTGCCTACAACCATTATTACGGCTGGTACGGGGGCGATACCTCGATGAACGGTGAGTGGTTTGATAAATTCCACAAGGACTATCCTCTGTGTCCCATAGCTGTGTCGGAGTACGGAGCAGAGGCTCTGAACTGGCACACCTCCAAGCCCACACAGGGCGACTATACCGAGGAATATCAGGCATACTATCACGAGGAGCTGATAAAACAGCTTTTCTCACGCAAATATATATGGGCAACTTATGTATGGAATATGTTCGATTTCGGTGCCGATGCAAGAGCCGAAGGCGGCGAAAACGGACAGAATCACAAGGGCCTTGTCACCTTTGACAGAAAGTATAAGAAGGACTCCTTCTATGCCTACAAGGCACATTTGTCAAGCGTTCCCTTTGTTCATATTGCGGGCAAACGCTACGTTGACAGGGTAGAGGACGTGACTGTTGTGACGGTGTATTCAAATCTTGACACAGTGGAGCTTTTTGCCAACGGAAAAAGTCTTGGAAAGAAAAAGGCAGCCGACCGATTTTTCAGATTTGACGTGCCAAACGTGGGTGAAACTCAGCTTGAAGCCGTGGCGGGAAGTTGTCGGGACAAGGCTGTTATTCGCAAGGTAGATACCTTTAACGATGAGTACACACTCAAGGAAAAGGGTGCCTTGCTCAATTGGTTCGATATTACCGAGCCCGAGGGCTGTCTCAGTCTCAATGATAAGGTAGAGGTAATTTTGTCAAGCCACGACGGTGCAAGAGTGATGGCGGAATTTTTTGCCAAGATTCAGGAGGCGCTCCCCACAAAAACACAGGGCATGGGCGCGGAAATGATGAAGATGCTCGGCTCGTTTACTCTGCTTCGTCTCACGTCGATGGTGGCAATGATGGATGTTAACTTTACAAAGGATGAGCTTCTTACCCTTAACAGAAGACTCAACAGAATAAGAAAACCCCGGTCGTCTCAAAGCGAATAACCGTCTTGCTTTTTTATATCTTCAGGGGTGTTTTTTAGCAAAAAACACCCCTGAAAAGCAATTATAGTCTATTAACCTTTCATTTTTTTGTAAAGTGACGAGAGCGAGTCGAGAGAATGCTAAGTATTGAGGAAAAATACGAAAAAATTCAAAAATCACACCGTGCCAAAAAACATTTTCTCCCGATTCCGACAAAATTTAGCGCAAGACGAGGAAACAAGAACAGGTGGAGGAAAACTTACTTTGGTAAGTTGACGAAGACCTGTTTGCAGTTGACAAAGTATTGAACGAAATTTTTAAGGAATCAAGGCGTCGCGTACTTAAAAGTACGGCAGTCCGAGCAACCCGCGAAGAAAATGAAATTTTCAAA
>JAZSDT010000048.1:0-22290 GCA_045531285.1 Eubacteriales bacterium | reverse complement strand
CTTTACAGGTGTGGTTACTATTCTCGGAACTATCTTTTTTATGGTGAGAATAAATTATAAGATAGCGCTTATTGTAGTGCTTCTTACACCTTTATCGCTTTTCGTGGCATCGTTTATTGCCAAAAACACCTACAATATGTTTAAAAAGCAGAGTGAGACCAGGGGTGAAATGACAGGCATCATTGACGAAATGATAGGCGGTCAGAAGGTTGTCCGTGCCTTTGGATATGAGGACAGGTCACAGGCTAAATTTGACGACGTGAATGCACGTCTTGAAAAGCATTCTCTTCGGGCAATATTCTTTTCTTCCCTTACCAATCCTTGTACCCGTTTTGTGAACAGCGTTGTTTATGCCTTTGTCGGAGGATTTGGTGCATATGCGGTTATCGGTGCATCCATGACGGTTGGCGGTCTTTCGTGCTTCCTCAGCTATGCGGGGCAGTACACAAAGCCCTTCAATGAGATATCGGGTGTGGTTACCGAATTGCAAAATTCTCTTGCCTGTGCCGCACGTGTTTTTGAGTTTATCAATACGCCCGGTGTTACAGATAGTGCCGATGCTGTGCTCACAGCTCCCAAGGGGGACGTGGAATTTGAAGACGTAGCTTTCTCCTACAATAAGGAGGTAAAGCTTATTGAAAACTTTAACCTAAAAGTAAAACAGGGACAGCGTGTTGCTATTGTCGGACCTACGGGATGCGGTAAAACTACTCTTATAAATCTTATAATGCGATTTTACGATATTGACGGCGGTGTGATAAGCGTTGACCAAATCAGCACGTCGCGTCTCACACGTCACAATCTTCGTTCAAGCTTTGGTATGGTGCTTCAGGACACCTGGATAAAGAAGGGAAGCGTTGCCGAAAATATTGCAATGGGGAAGCCCGATGCAACAAGGGACGAAATAATTGCGGCGGCAAAAGCGTCTCACGCACATAACTTTATTAAGAGATTGCCCAATGGCTATGATACGGTAATATCCGAAACCGAGGGCGGTCTGTCTCAGGGCCAAAGACAGCTACTTTGTATCAGCCGTGTAATGCTTGCACTTCCGCCGATGCTTATACTGGACGAGGCAACCTCATCCATTGATACAAGAACCGAAAAGAAGATACAGGACGCCTTTGCAAAGCTTATGCAGGGTAAAACAAGCTTTATTGTGGCACACCGTCTTTCCACCATAAGAGAAGCGGATATAATACTGGTTATGCGTGACGGCAAGGTGGTAGAATCGGGAAGCCATAGAGAGCTGTTGGCTAAAAACGGATTTTACACACAGCTTTACAACAGCCAGAGTGCAGTTGTATGAAAGGAGATAAAATGGATAATCACGGATATGACGACGGACTTGCCCAGCTTATGTACAGGTTCGCCGAATACAAGGATACTCTCCCGCCCGATCATCCCGACGTAATGAAGCTGGTAACAAAGTATCAGCGTTTTATGAATAAAAACTATTATGACAACGGATGTACAGACGAGCTGCTTGAGGCGCTTGGGAAGATGTACGCAGGGGATGATTTTGCTCCGAAAATTGACGTTTTCGGTAAAGGCACAGCCGAATATATGAGCAGAGCAATTGCAATTTATTGCAGTAAATAGGAGGAAATATGGAAACGAATATTTTAAACTACGGTGCCGTTGCTGACGGCATAACTCTTAATACCGAATCCATACAAAAGGCTATTGACGCAGTAGCGCTGGCAGGCGGCGGCAGAGTAACAGTACCTGCAGGCACCTTTCTCAGCGGTACTATCTGGCTTAAAAGCCACGTGGAGCTTCACCTTGAAAACGGTGCAGTGCTGAAGGCAAGTGAAAACCTTGACGATTATAACGCCGAGGATGCATACCCTCAAAATTGGGGATGTGCTTCGGAAGGATGGAATGGAAAGCATCTTATAATTGCTGTCGGTGAAAAGGATATATCTTTGACAGGCAAAGGTGTTATTGATGGAAGGGGAGAGGCTTTCTTCGCCGATAATCCCAATCCCTTGAATACAGGTTATGCATGGCGTTACGGAATAGTTTTTAATAAGAAAGGTATTTTACGTCCCGGTCAAACGGTAGCAATAGTTGATTGTCGGGATGTAAAAATTTCGGATGTCTCAATTGTTGATTCTCCGTCTTGGTGCTTCTTTATTCACGGATGCGAGAATGTAAATATTAGCGGAATAAGAGCTAAAAACTGTCCTTGGCATGCAAATACCGATGGAATTGATATTGACGCTTCAAAAAATGTTACGGTTTCCGATTGTATCATTGATACAGGTGACGATGCTATTGCAATCAGGTGTGTGGGAAAACGTATTCGTGAAGATCTTGACGTATGTGAGAATATCACAATCACTAATTGCGTGTGCACTTCGCGTTCTTGCGGAGTGAGAGTGTGCGTTGGAACAGGTACTATCAGAAATGTGACAATGTCAAATATTATTTTCAAAGAATCCAGTCCTGCAATACTTCTTGCCTCCGCTTATATGAAGCATGGCAAAGTGAATATTGAAAACGTGATGATAAGTAATATCATTGCCGACGACGTGGGACGTCCTATAACAATCAGTGAAAGCAACAACTGCATTATTCGTAATATAAAAATCTGCGGATTTTTGGGAAGAGTTATGTGTCAATGCAAGCTTGTGGCAGAAGAAGTAGGAAATATTAAAAATATACAGCTTCGTGATGTGAATATTGAGTATGTCAAGCCGAATTTTGAACACGGAGATAACAATCATGTTGAACGAGGGGTATATGCATTTGAATTAAACGGTGTTGACGAGGCGTACTTTGATAACGTAAGAGTGAAAGTTCCAAGTGATATAGATATGAGGCTTTATAGCGAAGAAAACTCTATTAATATCACAAAGAAAGATTGCAATTTTTAGAAAGGTTATTGTATCATGGAAGCAAATATTTTAAATTACGGAGCAGTAGCAGACGGTTTGACGATAAATACCAATTCAATACAAAAAGCTATTGATGCAGTAGCAGAGGCAGGCGGAGGAAAAGTCGTGATTCCTGCAGGCACATTTAAAAGCGGTACAATATGGCTTAAAAGTCATGTAGAGCTTCACTTCGAAAACGGAGCTGTGCTGAAGGCTTCTGAAAATTTGGATGACTATAATGCCGAGGATGCATATCGACAGAATTACAGCTTTACTCCTGAGGGCTGGATAGGAAAGCATTTTATCTTAGCTGTTGAGCAGACAGGTGTTTCGGTTACAGGCAAGGGTGTAATTGATGCATCGGGAAGTGCGTTTTTTGAAGAACCCAAGAATATGTTCTACACCGGCTTTACCTTCAGATACGGCATTGCATTCAGCAAGGAGGGAACCTACCGTCCCGGACAGACTATGTGTATTGTCGAATGCCGTGACGTGACTATTCGCGACGTGGCTATCGTTGATTCACCCAGCTGGTGCTTCTTTATCCATGGAAGTGAGGATGTAACGGTCAGCGGCATAAAGGTAAAAAATATACCTTATCACGCCAACACTGACGGAATCGATATTGATGCCTGTAAGAACGTTACTGTTTCCAACTGTATCATTGACACAGGCGACGATGCTATCGCTATCAGATGTGCAGGCTACCGTATAAGAGAAGACCTTGATGTGTGCGAGAATATAACGATAACCAACTGTGTATGTGCCGCACGTTCTTCGGGAGTGAGAATTTCTGTTGGCAAGGGTACTATAAGAAATGTAACAATGTCAAATATTGTTTTCCGTGAATGCTCTCCTGCAATCAATATTGCAAGTGCGTATAACGGAAAGGGACATATAAACGTTGAAAACGTAATGATAAGCAATATCGTGGCTTATGACGTTGGAATACCTATCAGCATTTACGAAAATAACGATTGTTACGTAAAGAACGTTTCAATAACGAATCTTACCTCAAGTGCAAAATGCAGATGTCTTTTCAAGGCTGATGATGTTGGTGCTGTAAGTAATATCACCCTCAGGGACGTAAACATAGAGCTGTCTGAGCCTACCTTTGAAATGACAGATTACACCCGTGAAAAAAGAGGTAAATACGCCATTGAAGTTGATGGCGTAGATACGATGCATTTTGACAACGTAAGGATCGTAAAGCCCGACGACGTAACGCTTGGACTTTACAGCGAAGAAAACAGCACGAACGTAACCAAAAGGGATTGCAGCTTTTAAAAAGAACTGTCGCAAGCATTTCTGCTTGCGACAGTTCTTTATATACCGAAAAACTGCATTAAATCAACTTCGCCTTTTATGTGTGCATAGATTGAGATAGATGAAATTTGTCGGAGGAGACTCCACGCTAAATTTCGTTCTTTCCCTCGTGAAGAGAGTATTCCTTTCCTTCAAAGCGGAATACTGCCTCTGTGTTACGCGGAACATTAACCGTGAATTTCGTTTTGCTGTCAATTTTCTCGTAGGACAGGGCAACCATGCCGTTAGGTGTTGTAAGACTTCCCGACATACGCTTGAATCTAGACGTAGCCTGAGGCTCAATTACAAGGGAGTTGTAGCCGGCAGTACCATCTTTTTGTTTGATACCCAAGAGGTATTCAAAGAAATAGGCAACAGGTGCACCGAACATAGGGTGATTGTGAGAACGGCTGTTGTCACTGTTCCAATATTCGTGAAGCGTGGTAGCACCCCTCTTGCGCCATTGCTCAAAGCCCTGAGCGCCGTCTCCTGTCAGCATATCTACTGCAAGATCGCTATCACCGTTTTCAAAGAGTGTACGGATGAGTATATCAGTACCGAAAATGCCGGTATCCACACAGCCAAGCTTCGTATAATAATCCTTCATATATGCATATGTTTTGTTATTATCTTGTAAACCTATATCGATTGCAAAGGCATTTGCTGCATTTATATTACCGAAGTAGCTTCCGTTATAAGGATCGTAATAAGCCGATTTGATTACAGCCTTGCGGTAGTTAATTTTTTCTTCGTATTCGGCAACATCACCATCCTTGCCGATAATACGGGCTATTTCCAACATTTTCTCGAGTGACTTTACCATGAAATACGTGTTGACAAAGGGAGCGGGAAGAAAGACTTGCTTTGCATACCTGCCTATATCCTTTCCGGGATAGAGTATAATGGGTGTACACCAGTCGCCAAGACACCATTCGCCCTTCTTGTCACTTGTAACAAGTCCATACTCCGAATGCTCTTCCAGATAGTCAATATATCTTCGCATATTGTGATAATACTTTTCAAGTATCTTTTTGTCTCCGTAATGACGGTAGAGCTGATATGCAACCTCTACAATTGCACAGCCCCAACCGCCGGGACCACCGCCGCTTCTCACGTAGGGAGCTGTATACTGTATATGTCCGCTGAGGGTGTCCTGAGAGTCGGCAATGTCTTGAAGCCACTTTTCGTAGAAAGCTTTGCCGTCCAGAACAGAAAGAACGGCGTGACAGGTGAGCTGACCGTCGCCTGTATATCCGCGTCTCTCCAGGTGAGGACAGTCGGAGGGATGGCCTGTGTGCATATTGCACAGCATTGTATGAATAAAAGTTTTGTAAGTCCAGTTAAGCGTCTCGTTGTCACACTCGAAGCTAGAGGTTACGGGTACATTAGCGTGTATTACCTTGACACACTTGACCTCGGCATCACCCTCCACTTCAAAAAAGCGGAAGCCATACCAGATAAACTCTGGCTGTACCAGACGCTTTTCTCCGTCGGATATTACTGTAAATCGCTGATTGTGTATGTAGGTTGGGTCTATCTTTCCGTCAGGGAGAATTTCCTCTGAAAAGGTTACCGTTACGGTCTCGCCCTTCTTGGCTGTGATTTCAAAGACAGGATATCCTGTTGTGTTTACTCCGCAGTCATATACACCATGAGCTGTCTTTTTGACAGCGAGAGTTGTAATAAGGGTGTCAATCGGGCAATTTGTGGTACAGTATTCCGTTTCAAGAGGCTTTGCCAATACTGCCGATTCCCATTTTTCATCCTGCTCAAGGTAGTTGTGCTCCTCAAATTTCAAAAAATGATAATCTGTGACAAAGCTATTTTTGACCTGACAGCTCTCGTCGGAGCCGTAGTAGCTTGTGCCGTTGTCGGTTTCTACGGCAATAGAGTAAATAGCCTTTGGCGTACCGAAGGTACGGAAGGGGAACGTATACCATCCTCCACCGAAGTGAATATCTATTACGTTATCGTTGGCATGAACAAAGCTTGTAATATCGAATTGAGGTACGTAAATACGTCTGCCTGACAGTATTTCATCCTTGGGGTCACAGCCCGACTCATATTCAGAAGAAAGCGGTAAAAAAGTATCGGGGTTGATACATTTACCGTTTATATAGCACTTGAAAAAACCAAGTCCTATTACGTTAAGAGTTACTTTCGAGGCATTGGAGGCGTCAAAGTGACCTCGCACAACGCTGAATTTTTCGGGAGCTATATCAGCCATGCCTACCCATTTAGCATTTTTGAAAAAATATTCCATATCCATAAAAATAAACTCCTTTGAAAAAAAGTATAGCATAAAGATTTTTAAAATACAAGAGTAAGAAATGACATATTTTAGCATTGGATTGACTTTCAATTAAAAAAATAAAAAAATATTCATTTACCTATTGCATATTGTCGAAATGTATGATATAATATCGAACGTAAAATTTAATACCCACTGAAGTGTGCGGAACAAAAGAACCGTACACCGAGGGAACTCTGGAGAAGCTCATTTATTTGAGTGCCGAAGGTGCAAGGTGAATTACCGAATCTCTCAGGCAAAAGGATAGAGTTAAACACAAGTGTAACATATTGTGTGTTTTCCGGAGTTGCTGTTTTACAGTAACTTTATTTTTTTTAAGGAGGTCTTGAAATGCAAGACAAAATTTTAAATGTTGTGGCTACAGCCAACTCCTATCTGGCGGATTACATTCTTATAATCCTCCTTGTTGGCGTAGGTCTTTTCTTCACCATCAAAACACGCTTTGTTCAGATAAGATGCTTTGGTGAAGGTATGAAGAAGGTTTTCGGTAACGTTAAGCTTTTTGGCGGTAAGCAGGCAGGAGGACTCAGCTCCTTCCAGGCACTTGCAACAGCTATTGCCGCACAGGTCGGCACAGGTAACATCGTTGGTGCTTCGGGTGCTATCCTCGTAGGCGGTCCCGGCGCTATCTTCTGGATGTGGGTAATCGCTTTCCTCGGTATGGCTACTATCTATGCCGAAGCAGTTCTCGCTCAGGAAACAAGAGAGATCGACGCTGACGGAAACGTACACGGCGGTCCCGTTTACTATATGAAGAGAGCGTTCAAGGGCGGATTTGGAAAATTCCTCTCTGCGTTCTTCTCAATCGCTACCATTCTTGCACTTGGCTTTATGGGTGCAATGGTACAGTCCAACTCAATTGCCGAATCATGCAACACAGCGTTCGGCGTGCCCGGTTGGATAGTTGGTCTTATTCTTGCACTTGTTTCTGCATTTATCTTCCTTGGCGGTATTCAGAGAATAGCGTCCGTTACAGAGAAATTGGTTCCTGTTATGGCTTGTATTTTCTTTGTAGGCGGTCTTGCAGTTCTTGTTGCTAATATTAAGTACGTACCCACAACTATTGGACTTATCTTCAAATATGCCTTTACTCCCGATGCTCTTATCGGCGGCGGTATCGGTTATGCACTTAAGACTGCTATCAGCCAGGGCGCAAAGAGAGGTCTCTTCTCTAACGAAGCAGGTATGGGTTCAACTCCTCACGCTCACGCACAGGCTAACGTAGCAAAGCCTCATGACCAGGGTATTGTTGCTATGATCGGTGTGTTTATTGACACCTTCATTGTACTTACAATGACAGCGCTTGTTGTTATCACAATGCTTTACTCAAAGGATGACGCGATCCTTAACGGCCTTACAGGCAGTGCTTACACTGCGGCAACATCGGGTGCTGCGGCACTTGTATCGAAGACCAGTGCAATGCAGATGGCGGTTGGAGCTGCGTTCGGTACTGATTTCGGTAATATGTTTGTTGCAATCTGTCTCCTGTTCTTTGCATATTCTACCGTTATCGGTTGGAACTTCTTTGGAAAGGTTAATATCCAGTACCTCTTCAAGAACTCAAAGGTTGCAACAGTGATCTATTCAATTATTGCAATCGTATTTATATTCCTTGGCACACTTGCTTCCAACGATCTTGTATGGGAGCTTACAGACTTCTTCAACTATTTGATGGTATTGCCCAACGCAGTTGCCTTGATAGCTCTTTATAAGCTTGTAGTTAAGAATTCTAAGTCAAATAAGTAATATTCAGTCCTGTGCCTTGTGCACAGGACTTCTTTTGTATATTAAACCAACCTTGCGTATTGACTTTTTGCAAGTAAAATATTATACTGTACAAAAGGAGTGATAAAGTGAAAAAGTTAACATTTATAAACGCCTGTGTGAGAGAGGGCGATTCACGTACGTTGAAATTGGCAAAGCCATTACTTGAGGAATTGTCTAAGCGTTATGATATATCAGAAATTAAGCTGTCACGCTCTGAGCTGACTCCTGTAACACTACCGCTTTATACCCAAAGAGGTAAGAACGGACTGTCCCACGAGGATTTGAAAAACGGCAAGCTTGTTGCAGAAGCCAATAGAATCGTCATTGCCGCACCTTTTTGGGATATGGGCATACCCTCGATTCTTAAAACCTTTATAGAGCATATATCAGCTCCCGATCTTACCTTTTGCAATAACCCTGACGGCAGTACAAGGGGAAATTGCAAGGCGGAAAGGCTTTTGTATATTACCACAAGAGGTATGGAGATAGAAACAGGCTCAGCTTTGGAGCAAGGCTCATCCTACCTTAAAGCATTATGTTGGCTGTGGGGGATAGGTGGAGTTGATACCGTTGCCGTACAGGGAACCGACGTAAACAGCGCCGACGAGGTAGACAGGCGAATAGAAGAAGCACAGAAAAAAGCAATAGCTTTATGCAAGGAGTTTTAATATGAAATTTGTAATTGACCACGATTTACATATCCACTCGCAGTATTCAAACTGCTCATCCGACCCCGAGCAGAACAATGCGAGAATATTGCAGTACGCCAAGGATAACGGACTGAAAAAGATTTGTCTCACAGACCATTTGTGGGATGAGAATCTGCCCTGTGACTTTGAGGGCTATCAGATATCCTGCTTCAAGAAGATATCACAGGCTTTACCTGTTCCCGAGGACGATGATGTGGAATTCCTTTTCGGCTGTGAGACTGAAATGGATTGGCAGAATATGATAGGTCTTTCGGAAAAGATGTATGACACCTTCGATTTTATTATCGTTCCTATAAATCACCTTCATCTCACTCCCTTTACCAGAAGGGAAGAGGACGACGAAACACAGCGCAGAATAGACCTGTTCTACCGTCGCTTTGACAGAGTGCTTTGCTCCGACCTGCCTTTTGGCAAGGTGGGACTTGCTCATCCTACCTGCTCACTTATGGCAAGGGATTTGGCACAGTGTAACGAAATGCTTGAAAAGATGGACAAAAAGGTCCTTCGCGAGCTCTACACAAGAGCACAGAAGAAAAACCTTGGTATCGAGATAAACGAGAGTACCTTGAATATGACAGCGGAAAGGAAAGCGCTGTATATCGAGCATATGACGATAGCCAAGGAATGCGGCTGTAAATTCTATCTGGGAAGTGATGCACACCATCCTGCAGGGCTTGACGGAGCAATGAATGAGTTTGCCAGCTCGGTTGATATTCTCGGACTCAGCGAGGATGATAAATTCAGCTTTGCAAAATAATTTTGATTTTTTTAAAAAACCACTTGACAAATTCAATCATCGGTGCTAATGATTTATACATCAAAATTGAATAATAAAGATTCACACAAAAGCGTTTGAACGAAAATAAGCTTACGACTGTAATGATCACTCACAATATGCGTGATGCTATCGACCACGGAAACAGACTGATAATGATGCATCAGGGCAAGGTGATCGTTGACGTATCGGGTGAAGAAAAGAAAAATCTAAAGGTCGAGGACTTGCTGGAGCTGTTTTCAAAGGCAAGCGGCAAGGAATTTACCAGTGATAGAGCAATGCTATCGTAATATAAAGGAGCTGTAAATCTTACAGCTCCTTTTTCGTAGAGTAAAATTGAATTTGTTTTGCTTTGTTGGTGTAAAGCTATGTTAAGATAGGCGAGAATTGCCCGTGGAGGCTCTCCACTTCGTGTTGCACCAAAATAGTATTCTAAATTAATCTCGCCGTTTTGCTTTGTTGGTGTAAAGCTATTGTTAAGATAGGCGAGAATTGCCCGTGGAGGCTCTCCACTAAAAAATATTGACATAATGCTACAAATGTGTTAAAATACTCTTAACACAAAAGTCGAGTTTCGACTTAAAATAGGAGATTTAATTATGCAAAGAGACCGTTTAGGAAGCCGTCTCGGCTTCATCCTTCTTAGCGCAGGCTGTGCAATAGGCTGCGGTAACGTGTGGAAATTTCCTTGGATGGCAGGTCAGTACGGCGGCGGAGCCTTCGTCGTTATTTACCTTCTTTTCCTCGTTATCCTCGGAATACCCGTTATGCTTACTGAATTTGCCGTAGGACGTGCAAGTCAGCAAAGCCCTGTAAAAGCTTATCAAAAGCTTGAAAAACCCGGACAGAAATGGCATCTTCACGGATATTTGTCGCTTGTGGCAAACTTCCTGCTTATGATGTTCTATACGTCTGTTACCGGTTGGATCCTTCACTACTTCGTATCGTTTGTAAAGGGTGATATGACCGGTATCACAAACGAGCAATCTTCTCAGCTTTTCGGCAATATGATGTCGAACCCTGCAATAATGGTAGGCTTCATGGCTATCGTTGTTGTTCTCGGTTTCCTCATTCTTTCGTTCGGTGTACAGAAGGGACTTGAAAGAGTAACCAAGTATATGATGCTTGCTCTGTTAGCACTCATCATTGTTCTTGCAGTTCACTCCTTCACACTTGACGGAGCAAAGGAAGGTCTTACCTTCTACCTCAAGCCCGATTTTTCAAAAATCAACGGAAACGTTATAGTCGGTGCTATGAACCAGTCGTTCTTCACACTCAGCCTTGGTATAGGCTCTATGGCAATTTTTGGCAGTTATCTTAACAAGGACCGTTCACTTCTTGGTGAATCGGTAAACATCATTGTACTTGATACATTTGTTGCAATATTTGCAGGTCTTATTATATTCCCCGCTTGCTTCACATTCGACGTTGAACCCGGTGCAGGTCCCAGCCTTCTCTTTGTGGCTATGGCTAAGGTGTTCAATAACATGGCAGGCGGTAGAATTTGGGGCTCCCTCTTCTTCCTCTTTATGACCTTTGCGGCTATGTCCACTATCATTGCAGTTTTCGAGAATATCCTCGCTTGCGTGATGGAGTTAACAGGCTGGTCAAGAAAGAAGACTTGTGTTATTTGCGGAGTTGCCGTACTTATTCTTTCACTGCCCTGTGCACTTGGCTTCAACCTTTGGTCAGGCTTTGTTCCCTTCGCTTCGGGTTCATCATTCCTTGACCTTGAAGACTTCCTTGTTTCCAACTGCGCACTTCCTCTGGGCTCACTCTGCTACGTATTGTTCGTAACCAGAAAAAAGGGTTGGGGCTTTGATAACTTCCTTGCCGAAGTAAACTCAGGTAAGGGTGTTAAGCTGGGCAAGTGGATCCGTCCGTATATGACGTACGTTCTTCCCGTTATCATCATCGCACTTTTCATAATAGGTATTGCAACCTTCTCCTTTGCAGACAACTTTACTATCTGGGATTGGCTCAAGGCTAAGTTCTAAAAGACAAAAAGCTATGCACAAGATGCATAGCTTTTTTATATGCTAGGAAATTGTATTAAATCAACCTTGCTGTTTCGCTTTGTTAAGTTTTAAGCGTGCGAGAATGCTCTTTGCTAGTCGCGTTTCAAATCGTCTATTCCAAGTCCGGAGCCCTTGTCGGTTTCGATGAAATCAAGCATTTCATCAACGTTGTCAAAGAAGCGATAAAGGGTAAGTACGCCCTCTTTTACAAAGTTTTTCTCAACTGCAACCTTCATCATATGCTGAAGCTCGTTAAAATATCCGTTAACGTTGTATACCGCAATGGGCTTGTTGTGTTGTAAGAGCTGTTTGGACGTGAGAATCTCGAAAAACTCTTCAAATGTACCGATGCCGCCCGGTGCCATAATAAACGCATGGGCAGAATCCTCCATTTCCTGTTTTCTCTCACGCATGGTCTTGGTGTATACCACCTCGTCACATTGCTTGGATACAATTTCTACGTCCATGTCGGTAAAGAACGTAGGAATAACTCCCTTAATTTTACCGCCGCCTTCGGCTACACCCTGGGCAACAGCACCCATAACACCGCTTCTGCCGGCTCCAAATACAAGGCTGTGACCTCTTTTTGCCATTTTGAAGCCAAGCTCACGGGATGCTTCGATGTAGGAATTGTCGATCCTGCTGCTAGCCGCACCGTAAACACATAATACCATAAATTCGTCTCCTGATTATAATCTACCCTTTGTAATTGCAACCTGCCAGGTGTTTCTGCAAAGGGGTCTGTTTTTCTCCCAACCGGGCACTTCGGGAAGTCGGTCCGCCTCAAGCTCAAGAAGCTGTGTTCTCTCACCCGAAACGTACTCGTTTAACATTTCCGCCGTGTGCTCAAGTCTCAGCATAAGACCGCCTATTCTTGCATCCTGCACTTCAAATCCAAAATCCTTGTTGTCTATTCTCCAACGCTTTGCGTGAAGTCTTGCAAAAACTCTCAGGTCGCTGACAATTTCGGGAATAACTTCGTTTGCATATCTTGACAGCTCTGCTTTGTCGCCCTTGTCATATGCAGCCTTGAGATTGATACCAAGCTCAGCCTTGTTTGAAAGCACCTTGGCAAGCACGGCAAGAGGCTCGAACAAATATGCCCAACGAGGATTGCGCTTTGCACATTCGCCAAGAGTTACAGAGGCTTTTGCGAAGTGGGCATTAGCTTCAAGGGGCACGTGCCAATCCCATGTACCCTGTAAAGCATCCCCGTAAAGCATATATTTATGCATTACCGCCCAAGGCTCCCACATTGTTTCGGTCTTGTGGAATGCGTTCATCTCGAGGAAGTCGTCGAAGCTTGCCTCGAAAATGCTCATTGCACGTGTCAAGGCTTCGTCACTTAAATCTCCTGTCCATGTACCCTCGGAGTATGCCGCAATAGTGGGAAGCGCTGCAAACGTGGAGCATTCAGCACCGTTGTCACCCCACATGGTATTAAATACCGAGGTGAGAGGATAGTTGCCAAGTACCTTGAATACAGCTCTTACGTTGTCAAGAGAGTAGCACTGCATGGGAGCAAATCCGTACCAGGTGGAAGCACCTCCTGCAAATGCAACCTTGCGGTTGAAGAGCATATGCTGGTCGAGCATTCCTTTATAGAATTCGGGGTCGTCTCTGTAGTAGTCCCAGAATACGATCGTCATATCCTCGGGAACGGAGTTGAGCACCTCGGGGGTGAATTCTTTTACGTCAAAATAGCCGCCTGTGGGAGAGCAAACGCGGAAGAACATATCCGACCACATCATAGGCTCGTAGCCGTACTTACGGCAAAGCTCCATAACCTTGGCAAGATGCTCCTTCATTATCTGACTTCTTTGCTTGTAGCCAAACATATCAAGGTACTTACCAAGTCCCAGAGAGTGAGCCTCGTCCATACCTACGTTTATCTGCTTTGAACGGAGTGCACTCTTCATGGTGACAAACATTTTTTCAATAAGCTCCAGAGACTTTTCAAGACCTACGTTGAGGATGTTACCCGTGTCTCTTACAGCGCCGTACTCGGGCCAGTTAAATATTGCATCAAGGTGAGCCAGTGTCTGTATGCAGGGAATGACCTCTACACCGAATTTGTCGGCATAATCATCTATTTCGCGAAGCTCATCTACAGTGTATCTGCCCCTGAGATGTCCAAAATACGGCTCACCCTCGATTTCGTAGGTGTCCTCTGTATAAACTTGGAGCATATTGTAGCCAAGCAAGGAGGTCATGCGGATAAACTGCTTTAGCTTTTCCACACGTCTTACACCGTTTCTGGAGCAGTCCACCATAGAGCCAAGCTCACGGAACATCATCTTCTGCTCGGTTTCGTATGCAGTCTCTCCCTTTGAAATAATTACACCGATACCTCTGAAAAGAGAATTGAGTGTAGAGTAGAGAAGAGTTGCGTTTTTGCCATCGGAAACTATCTTGATACCCTCGTCACACTTACCGAGAGTAACGTTGATTCCACCCTCACCCCAGGTATAGGCTGTTTCTGTCAGAGCCTCTTTTATGGCTTCTTCGCATTGACCTGCATTGTTGACAAATATTTTCATTTCTTTTCTCACTTTCTTGATTTTGAATAAATTTCACTCCAGATGTATGCGTTGGCAAGAGTGCCTTTCTTGTTGTCTGTTCCGCCTTCGATAAGGCTTAATTCAGCACCTCCCACGTCTGCAAGACGGGGAACCTCCAGCTCTTCGATTACGTCAAGCTCTCCGTTGAGGTAGGCGTTTACCGTTTCGGCAGTAGCTTCCAAGCGCTGTATCAGACCTCCCAGTCTTACGTCCTGAACGTCAAAGCCGAAATTCTTGTTGTCAACTCTCCATCTTCTGCGGTGAGCTGAAATAAAGTCCTTAATCTCTTCTACCAGATATGGTACTGTTTCATTTGCAATTATGTCAAGCTCGGTCTTATCCTTATTATCATATGCGGCTTTCAGTTTTATGCCAAAGCTTGCTTTTGTTGCCAGAACGCTCGAGAGCTTTTCAAGGGAATTGAATATGTATGCCCACTTGGGATTGCGCTGTGCACAGCCTTCAAATACGTTGGCGGCATTGGCAAAAAACTCGTCGGTGTCGTTGGGAATGTGATAATCCCAAGTGCCAAGCAACGGGTCGCCGTAGAGCATATACTTGTGGACGATAGACCACATCTGCTTGTACAGGAGAAGGTCCATTTCCAAAAAGTCGCGGTAAGAAGCACCGAGAACAGCCATTTTACTTTCAATGGCTTCATCGCTTGTGTCACCCGACCAGCCACCCTCAGCGTATGCTGTCAACGAGGGAAGGGGAGAGAATGCCGACGCTTCGGCGCCGTTGTCACCCCATATGGTTACAAGTACTGTGTCAAGGTTGTATTTTCTTAGAGATTCTGTGGCGTGACGCGCTACGTTAACGGCATATTTCTGTGCGGGAGCAAAGCCCAGCCAGGTCCAAACACCGCCTGCAAAGGACACCTTGCGATTGAACTTCATATGGTTATCAAGCATATGCTCGTAGTCCTCAGCCTTGGTAAAGTGATAGTTCCAGAATACAAGATTTACTTCCTCGGGAACAGATTTGATTACCTCGTCGGTGAGCTCCACGTTCTTGTCGTAGTAGTCACCTGTCTTTGAACAAACACGGAAGAACATATCCGACCACATCATAGGCTCGTAGCCGTGCTTACGGCAAAGCTCTATTACTCTGGCAAGATGCTCCTTCATAATTACGCTCTTTTCCTTGTAGCCGAACATATCAAGGTACTTACCTCTGCCAAGCTCGTGAGCCTCGTCCATACCGATGTTTATCTTATTGGTTTTAAAAGCCTTCTTTGAAGCGGCAAGCATCTTGTCGATAAGTGTATAGGTCTCTTCCATGCCTACGTTAAGTATATTTGCCTTGTCTCTTATCTTTTTGTAATCAGCCCACTCAAAGATGGCGTCAAGATGTGCAAGAGTCTGTATACAGGGTACTGCTTCAATGCCAAGCGACGCCGCATAAGCGTCAATTTCCTGTAATTCCTTTACAGAGTATCTGCCTCTGAGATGACCGAAATAAGGCTCGGTCTCAATTTCGTAGGTATCTTCTGTGTAAAGCTGAATTGTATTAAAGCCAAGTAAAGCCGATATCTTCAAAAATCTTTTTACCGATGCTATATTCAATACGGCGTTTCTTGAACAGTCTACCATACAGCCGAAATTCTTGTAGCAAAGCTTTTCTTCCGTCTCGTAAGCAGTCTCACCCTTTGAAATAATTACGCCCATACCTCTGAAAAGAGAGTTGAGAGTTGAATAATAAAGGGTTATATCCTTGCCGTCGGAAACTATCCTGATGCCCTCGTCGCATTTGTCGAGAGTAACGTAGACACCGCCCTCACCCCACGTAGCTGTTGTTTCTGTCAATACTTCTTTGATGAGTGCTTCAAGCTTTTTTGCGTTTGTAACTAAAATATTCATGATCTTACTCCTTAAAAAATAATTGAAGACGATACTGCATCTATCCAGGATATGCTGTATCCGTATGGCACTGCAGGATGATTCTTGTCCATAAGCAATCTCGGGGCTTCTAGCTCCTCAATTTTATCTATCTTGCCATCCAGGTAATCCAGTATCTTTTGGGATGCACCTTTGAGTCTGTATATAAGACCGCCTATTCTTACTTCCTGTACGTCGAATCCGAAGTCCTTGCTGTCGGTCTCCCAACGTTTTTTAAAGGACTTTAGAAATACCTCAACGTCAGAAACAAGCATTGGTATAACTGTGTTTGCCATATTGAGCATTTCTGCCTTGTCGCCTCTGTCATAGGCTGATTTAAGCTTTTTACCAAGCTCGGACTTTGTTGCAAGTACCCTTGCAAAGTCGGCGTAAAAGTCAAAGATGTAGCTCCATTTTGGATTGTTTTTCGACGCCTTACGCATCTCTGCTTCTGTATCCGCAAAATGCTCATCACATCCGTCGGGAATTTGCATATCCCACTTTCCTTGAAGTACGTCTGCATAGAGCAAATACCTTGTAGCATAGGAGAAATTGTTTGCTACCTTTGGGATAAGGGAGAATTTATCAAGTGATTTGAAATCGTCATAGTCGGCATTGACTCGCTTGGTACAAAGTCTTAAAGCCTCGTCGCTTGTGTCACCCGACCAACCGCCCTCGGCAAATATTGCCATTGTGGGAAGTGTGGTAAGGAAGGAGGTCTCTGCGCCGCCGTCACCCCATTCTGTACAGAATACTGTGTCGAAGGGATATTCCGCTATCTTTTTCACAGTTCCTTTTGCTACAACCTTAGCATATTCCTGGAAGGGAGCGAAGGTGGACCAGCAAGCTGCACCGCCTGCAAATGAGATTTTATTTTTGAACCTGAAGTGCTCACGGCACATTACGCTGTAGAGCTTTTCCTCGTAATAGTACTGCCACATTATGAGATTAATGTTTTTAGGCACACTGTTTATTACTTCTTCGGTAAGCTCGGCGCTTTCTTCAAAGTATCCGCCGTTGGGTGAGCAAATACGGAAGAACATATCCGACCACATCATAGGCTCATATCCGTGCTTCTCACAGAGACTCACCACACGGTCAAGGTGCTCTTTCATTATTTCACCGCGCTCACGGTATCCGAATTTGTCAAGGTACTTACCTCTGCCAAGGTCGTGCGCCTCGTCCATGCCGATATTTATCTGACGGCTTCTGAGATTGCCTTTCATGGAGATGAGCATTTTTTCTATCAGCTCGTAGGTTCTCTCAAGACCAACGTTCAGTATGTTACCGGTGTCACGTAAGGGCTGATATTCTCTCCAACGGAAAATGGCATTGAGATGCGCTAAGGTCTGTATACAGGGAATAACTTCTATTCCGAATTGTGAAGCATATGCATCTATTTCCCGAAGCTCATCGCCCGTGTATCTGCCCCTCAGATGCCCAAAATACGGCTCACCCTCTATTTCATAAGTGTCCTCGGTGTAAAGTTGGAGCATATTGAAGCCCATTAAGGCGGATATACGACAGAATCTCTTTACGGTTTCCACTCTTGCCACGGCATTTCTTGAGCAGTCGATCATATTACCGAGCTGTCTGTATTTCAGCTTTTCGACAACGTCGTAAGAACCTTCTCTTACTGCAATCGTTCCGATTCCTCTGAAAAGAGAGGTTAGGTCGGAGTAGTAAAGGGTCACGTTACTGCCGTCGGATACCACTCTTACACCTTCGTCACACTTTTCCAGGGTAACTGTAACTCCGCCATCTCCCCAAGATGCTGTCGTTTCATTGAGAAGTTCTTTTATCGGGGCTTCAAAAGCTCCGGGATTTAGTACTGTAATGTTCATTTTTCCTCCTTTTTATGTGAAATAAATATTGTTTTCTACTTATCCAACAACCCCACAAGTCTGTCTATAGCGGCAGGAGGCGTAAAGGCGGTGGCGGCAATGCGAACCGTTTTCGTCTCTTCGTTCCAGTAGTGAAGGTCAAATTCCGAGGTGAGCTTTTCAAGCTGTTCCTTTGTGAACACACCGAAGAACATATTTGCTTCAACGGGATAATAGGGCTTGATGCCCTTTGCGGCAAATTTTTTCTCCAACAGCTTTGCACTCTCGTTGGCTTTTTTTGCGTTTTCCAGCCACAGACCGTTTTCAAACAGTGCACAGAACTGTGCGCCTATAAACTTTGAGCGGTCAAAATGCTGAAAGGACTGCTTTTGTATGTAAGGAAGTGCCGTTGCAAATTCCTTTCTTCTGAATACTACCATCTCACCGAACATAGCACCTGATTTCGTACCGCCAAGAGTAAATGCGTCCACGTCGGGATACTCTATCATTTCGGTCAGCGTACAGTTCAGCGATACCAGCGCCGTTCCGATTCTTGCGCCGTCAATAAAAACGTACATTCCAATGGAGTGGAGAAAATCACAGAGAGTTTTCAATTCTTGGATAGTGTATACCGTGCCGAATTCGGTGGGCTGAGTTATTACCGCTACCTTGGGATGATATTTGTATTTTTTGTTATTGTTGAGCAGTTTTCTTACGGAATCCGGAGTCAGCTTTCCGTCGGTACTGTCTGCGGCAAGTATTTTGTTTCCAAGCGTGTACTCAAATGCTCCTGCTTCATATACGTTTATGTGAGTTTCCTTGGCACAGACAATGGCTGAATAGCTGTCCAGCATTGCTTTCATGGCAATAATATTAGCACCTGTACCGTTTATGGTGTAGGTTGCATATATTTCATCCTTGAAGTATTTTTGTACCTCTGCTATAGCTTTTATACTGTAGGAGTCGCCTCCCACACATCCGTCAACCTCCTCGTCATTAGCCTTCATCATGGCTTCCATTACGCGAGGGTCGGTATTTGTCCATATTTCTCCTCTGAAGTCCTTTGACATACGTCCATCTCCTTTGTATTGAATATACCACATTTTCGCGGAACGTGCAATATATTTTCTTAAACTGAGTACAAAAATTTACCGTTTGGTAATTGAAAAAAAGAATGAAGTGTGGTATTATAAACCTACTTGATTAATGGAAGGAGTGTTATAATGCCGTTATCCGCAAAGGCTATGCGCAAGCAGTTGTCATTGTTAAAGCCGCTGCTTGATACATGTAAGCTTGATATGATGCGCTTGGGACAGGAGAAAATAGGCTCTCTTATGCGTATGGCTCACAGAGGAAAGGTCATTATAAAGGAACACTCCTTTGAAAAATTCAAAGCCTGTTGGATATTGCCCCGAGACCAGCGCCGTCAGGGTGTTTTGCTCTATCTTCACGGAGGCGGATATACGTCGGGTGACTTGGGTTATACAAAGGGCGTGGGTACAACGCTTGGTGTTGAAACCGGTACGAGAGTTTTTGCTCCCGCTTACCGTCTTGCTCCCGAAAATCCTTTTCCCGCAGCTCTTGAGGATTCAATAGAAGCCTACAGATACCTTCTATCAAAGGGATATTCTCACGATAAAATAACACTCATTGGAGAAAGTGCAGGAGGGGGACTTTGCTACTCACTGGTATTGAAGCTCCGTGAGCTTGGCGAACCTTTGCCTGCGGGCATCGTTGCAATTTCTCCGTGGACGGATTTGAAGGCTACGGGAGATTCATATAAAAAGAATGCCGACGTTGACCCGTCAATGTCCTTGAAGGTGTTGGATTTCTATGCCGATTCGTATGCAAGCAACAGGGAAGACCCGCTGGTGTCGCCTCTGTATGCCGATTTGACAGGAATGCCTCCGTCTCTTATTTTTGTAGGAGGCGACGAGATAATGCTTGACGATGCCGTTATGATGCATGGGCGATTGAAAAGCTGTGGTTGTCATTCCCATATAACAGTAAAGCCCTGCCGTTGGCACGCATACATACTGTATGCTCTTGCCGAGGACAGAGACGATATAAAGGAAATAAATTCGTTTTTGGATAAGGTAATGGCGAAGGCTGATAAGCTCAGATGGATGAGGCTTGACAATGCCGCAAAGATATATCCTGCCGCACGCCGACAGAACTGGAGTAACGTATTCCGCCTGTCTGCAACTTTGAAGGATGACGTAGATACGGAAGTGCTCTCATCGGCGTTGGACGTGACTGTGCGACGCTTCCCATCGATTGCAACCAGACTTCGTAAGGGTGCATTCTGGTACTATCTTGAGCAGATATCGAAGGCTCCCGAAATAATGGAGGAGAACAGCTTTCCTCTTACCAGAATGTCTAAAAAAGAGATTTCAACCTGTGCGTTCAGGGTGTTGGTCTATAAAAAGAGAATAGCTGTGGAGCTGTTCCATTCGCTCACCGACGGAACTGGTGCTTTGATATTTTTAAAAACGCTGGTGGCAGAATATATTCAGCAAAAATACGGCATTTCAATAACTGCCGAGAGGGGAGTATTACCGCGCTTGGAGGACCCCGACAGTGAGGAGCTGGAGGACAGCTTCCAGAAGTATTCCGGCAAGGTCAATGCCAGCCGCCGAGAAAGCAACGCATGGCACCTGTCGGGTACTGTTGAAACTGCAGGCTTTCTCAATCTAACCTGCTTCAAGCTTCCTGTAAAGGAGGCTGTGGATAAGGCGCACGAGTACGGCGTCACTCTTACGGCGTTTCTTGCTGCAGTGATGATGAGCGCGCTGACAGACCTGCAAAAGAAAAAGGTGACCAATCCCAAAAGGCTTAAGCCTGTCAAGGTGCTTATTCCTGTAAATCTAAGAAATATATTCAAGAGCCGTACAATGCGCAACTTTGCATACTTTACAACTCCTGAAATTGACCCGAGATTGGGAGAATACAGCTTCAGGGATATTTGTATGGCTGTTCATCACCGCATGGGACTTGACATCAATCCACAGGTGATGAGCTCGAAAATAGCAACCAACGTCAACAGCGAAAAAGCACTCATAGTTAAGATAATGCCGCTGTTTTTGAAGAATGTCGTGATGAAGGCGGTTTTTGATGCAGTGGGGGAGAAGAAATCCTGCATAACTATGTCAAATCTTGGAAGAGTCGCAGTGCCCGATGAAATGACACCATACATCGACCGCTTTGATTTTATTCTGGGAGTACAGGCAACTGCTCCCAACAACTGCGGAGTAGTATCGTGGGGGGATACCCTTTATATCAATTTCATCCGCAACACCTGTGAGCCTGAGGTAGAATACCACTTTTACAAGACTCTCGAATCCCTTGGACTTCACGCAGAGGTGGAGAGTAATTCGAGAAAATGAGGAAGGAATAAAATGTATTGTATAAATTGCGGAGTAAAGCTCTCCGATACGGAAAAAAGCTGCCCTCTTTGCGGCACGGTTCCATATCATCCTGATTTGGTGCGTACCGAAGCAGACAGCCTTTATCCCAAAAACAAATACCCTAAGACCAAAAAGGTCAGCCGAATGGGAATAATGGCGGCAATTACCGTTGTTGCGATAATTCCCATTGTAATCACGCTTCTGTGCGACCTTCAGCTTAATTCGGCTGTCACTTGGTCTGCATACGTTATAGGTGCCATTCTGGTAGGATATGTTTCCTTTGTCCTGCCGTTTTGGTTCAAGAAGCCCAATCCGATTATTTTTACAGCTTTGTTTTTTGTTACCTCGGGCATCTACGTTTTGTTTATCAATCTGATAAATCACGGAGATTGGTTTCTCAGCTTTGCTTTCCCCACGGCAGGAATTATCGGATTGATAATTACCGCGCTTGTGGCATTGACTCACTATCTGAAAAGAGGCAGACTGTTTATATACGGCGGTGCTTTTATTGCCGTAGGCTGCTATATGCCGTTAATGGAGCTGTTTTTGTCTATCACATTTGACTTTAATTTCATTTGGTGGTCACTTTATCCTCTGATTCCTCTTGTGCTCATAGGTCTCACTCTCATATTTTTCGGTGTATCACCTGCCGCAAGAGAAGGTGTGGAAAGACGTTTCTTTTTGTAAAGTATAATATGTTAAAAAGTAGCGAGTCACCGACGGCAATTTTCGCTTATCCAAATCTATGCACGTGCTCAAACAATTCAAAATTCATATTAAACGCTATACAAAAAGCTGTTTAAAAGCTCTGCAGAGCTTTTAAACAGCTTTTTGTATAGCGTTTAATATGA
>JAZSDT010000095.1:0-9007 GCA_045531285.1 Eubacteriales bacterium | reverse complement strand
ATACAGGACTGTACTTGTTTTCTCCGTAGCCGGTAACTGCAATGTAGGTTTTGCCGTTTTTCTTAGCGAAGCTTGCAAGACAGTGGTAAGCCTCATAAGTATATCCTGTTTTTCCGCCGCTTATCTCCATTCCGTCTATTTGATCGCTTTTTACTTTGTTAAACATCGTACTGTAGAATTCAATTCCGTTTGGATGTTGTTCTGTGGGGGTAGTAACGTATTTGTAGGTGGACAAAATTCGTCTGCAGGTCTCATTGTGTATAGCGTAATCCAGTATCAAGGCCATATCATATGCGGTTGTGTAGTGGTTGTTATCGTGCAACCCGCTTGTGTTGGTAAAGTGTGTATCTAAAAGTCCGATTTCTTCGGCTTTTTTATTCATTAATTCAACAAATCCTTCTTCACTGCCGCTGACGTAAAGGGCTATCGCGTCGGTTGCATCTGCGCCTGACGGAAGAATGATGCCGTAAAGTAAATCAATCAAAGGTACAGTTTCACCCGAGGATAATCCGGTAACGGTTGCATTTTGTAAATAAAGTGGATTAATGATTTCAAAAGTCATTGTAAAGGTATCGTTAAGATCCTCTATGTTTTCAACAGCAACGATCAGTGACATAATTTTTGTCATAGAAGCAGGATACATTCTTTCCTGTGACGCTTTTCTTGCGAGAACCTTTCTGTCATCAACGCAGTACAGAATACTGTATTTGCTGTTGATTGCTCCTCCAAGTTGCTTGCTATTTTCGTTATAAATCAAAGGAAGAGGATCGTAAGCTTCAAGCACTTGAGGCTGGTCTACAGGTAAGTCCGGCAGTAGCTCATTGTAATTTTCAATTACTCTGATGTCCTCGGGGACGGTACGCTCTTTTTGAAAAATAAGCGTGAAGGCAAAGATAATTCCTTTAATAAAAAAGTATATTAAAAAAATGACTATAGCTAAAAGTGCCAGAAGAATGATCAGTCGGTCGTATCTGAATTTTCTTTTATGTCTGTTCATTTATAACTCCATTAATTTAAAAGAAGACTTTCGTTTTTTAATAAATTGATTTTTTTGCGACTTAGCACAAAGTACAATACTGTATTTACGCCAAAGGTGATCACCCAAGAAATAGGGTACGAAATGTAAATAGACTCAAGGGTTCCGACTTGTTCAAATACCGTATATATCCACGCAACACGTAATACGCAAACACCAAGAACGGTAACAATCATGGGAGGCATAGAACACCCCAAACCTCTCAAGGAACAGGTAGATACATCCATAAAACCACCGATTATGTAACCCGGTGTCATAATGAAAAATCTGATTAAAGCGAATGACACAACGTCGGATGAATTGGTATACAAGGACATTATCGGTAATCGTGCAAGGAAAATCAAGCCTCCGATAAACGCCCATATAATTGTGGCAAGGATAAGTGCATTGTAGAAAATAGGTCGTATTCTTTCGTGTTTTTTTGCTCCGAGGTTTTGACTTGTGAAGGTCATAGCTGCCTGTGCAGATGCATTGATAGAAATGCTCACAAAGCCTTCTATGTTTTGTGAAACAGCATTTCCCGACATAACAGTAGAACCGAAAGAGTTGATCGATGACTGAATCAGTGTGTTTGATACTGAGAATAAGCACGACTGAATACCGGAAGGCATTCCGATACGAATAATTTCAATTGTGCTTTTTTTATCAATTTTCAACATTTTAAAATGCAGACGGCACATACCGTCTATTTTAGTCAGTGACCACAGTGTCAAGATGGCGGCAACGTAGTTTGATGTTGTTGTAGCAATTGCAACACCTGCTGCATCAAGATTAAACTGTATTACAAGTATCAGGTTAAGAATTATGTTTACTACGCCTGAAATAGACATAAAGTACATCGGTCTCTTTGAGTCACCGATTGAACGCAAAACAGATGAACCAAAATTGTATATCAAAGAACCCGGGGCACCTAAAAAATATATTTTCACGTAACTTGTAGCTTGCCCTATAACGTCATCAGGGGTATCCATCAATCTCAGAGCAGGCTCAGAAATAAAAAATCCGCCTATGCCTGCCACCAGGCCTCCGATAACAGCTATTAAAATAGCAGAATGGACAGCTTTTGATGCGTCGTTTTCGTTATTTGCACCTACTGCGCGAGCAACAACGACGTTGGTACCTACCGACAGTCCAACAAAGAAGTTTACAATCAAATGAATCAAAGAAGAAGTAGAGCTTACTGCAGCCATTGCAACGGCACTGCCAAACTTGCCTACTACCATCATGTCAGCGGCATTGAATAAAAGCTGAATGATTGACGTAAGCATAAGAGGTATGGCAAATATCGCCATGTTCTTTAGCAAATTTCCGTTTAGAAAATTTACATACCCTATACTTTTGAGCATTATCTTCCTCCAAATTTGTGCTTTGCAAAATTGTATATCACTATAACAATTACAGCAAAACCAAAGTATCCGAAAACAGGGTAAACCGTACTTATAAGATTGCTGAATCCAAATAAGCTCAGTATTACGCTTATACACGATACAAGAACTGTAATGATAATTATTGTTTTTTTATTGAAAGCCCGTTTACTTTTGATGCTTTCGACTATCGGGAATAAAGACGATATTGCACCACCGAACATAGCAAAAATCAAAAGCACGGCATATGCTACACTGAACCATGGGTGAAGTAATCTAGCAGCTTCCAGCATAGGCATGTCAAATACTTCAGTTTTTGTTGCCGAAACAGTCAAAATAACAGAGGTTCCAATCAGCAAAAGAAACAAACAGCCTAAAACCGACGACCGAAGCAGTCTCTTGGTGGTTTTTACGTGTTTTGACATAGCTGCAAAAACACCGATTCCCGCGAAAAAATTGTACGATACAAAGACTAAAGCTGAAATAAACCAATTTGAAATCAGGCTGTTATTATTTGTTAGTCGAAAGCTGATAGGTACAGACGTAAGGGTAAGAAATGCTATAATAACAGTAGAAGTGACCAGAAGGGGAATGGTTAATGAAAAGGAAGAAAGTATCCCTTTTATTCCCAGGAGTGACACTGCGCTGACCAAAGAGCAAAACATAACTCCTACCGCAATCTTGCTTACGTCAAAATAGTGGCACACAAGAGATTCGACGCCAGAGGTCATAATTATGTACAATCCGATATAAAAAACGTATTGAAAAACTGATATGAATTTTTTTAATAATCCGGAATCACTTGAGCAAATAACGTCTTCAAAGGTGTTTTTGCCTTTTGAAGATGCATAGCTTACTGTAATGGCGCTGAGGATTGTAATCAGGGCGATTGCAATGAAAAATCCCGGTACTCCAATCGCACCGAATGCGCCAAAAAATTGCCATAACTCTTGACCCGATACAAAACCGGCACCAATAAAAGCGCCGGCAATTGTTACGGCAAGTGAGAATACAGATATATTCACTAACTATGCGTTCTCCTTTTCAAATGCCTGTCTTACGGCAATTGCAAGCTGATCGGAACATGAAGTTGTTTTAAATCCGCATCTGATTCCGCTTACTCTATTTTCTATTTCTTCAACGGTAAGTCCGTTAACGAGTGACGATATCGCTTTGAGGTTTCCGTTGCATCCGCCGATAAATTCAACGTTTTTAACGACGTTACCCTCAAGATCAAATGAAATTTGTCTTGAGCAGGTTCCTTTTGTTGTGTATGTATGTCTCATTGTTGCGTGTACCTCCACGAATTTAATAAATATTATACCACATATTGTGTATGTTGTCAATCAAAATTCAATTTCTTTTGACAAACAGAAGGAATAAATAATGGCTTTTGAAACCTTCAAGCCTTCGATTTCTTCTATTGCTTCTTTATATAGCATCATTTGGTGCTTGTGTCTTTCTATCAGCACTTTCTCTCCGTCCTTTTGACTTACGTTATCCGTTTTAAAATCAATCAACGTTACAGTGTTGTCTTCGTTGATGTGATAACAGTCAATAACTCCTTGAATAAGAGTTTTTTTGTCTAAAACGTCAAGCTGCTGTTTTTTGCTTTCATCCGAGAAGAATGCGGATGACGGTAAAAGCAAGGTATATCTTTTTTCGCGTTCTACCCGTAATGCTTTACAAATGTTTTTATAACAGCTTGAAGAAAAGAATGCACTAAGCGTTACGTGATTAAGCACCTGCTTTTGCATTTCGGTGATGAAGCCATACTTGACAAGCCTTTCGGCTTCGTTTTCAGTTCCGTTTTTTATGCAGTTATCGAAGTCACAAAATTGCATAAAAACGTGCATTGCCGTACCTGTAAAGGATGAAATGTTATCACTGTCCAAAGACATAAATTCAGGATATTTTTTTACCCTGGAGACAGTTGCAACTGCGCCCTCGTCCAGTAATCCCTCTCTTATATTCGATACAGAGAGCTTGTAAGGAGTGTCTGTGAGTACAGCGTTCCCGAGCGGTAGCAGGGCTTTTTCAACGTCTTCTTTTTTGATAACGGCTGATGTTTCTTCGCTGTTGTCTGCAGTTACGGAATACGTTAATTTCGATGATTCATATTCCGAAAACAGATTAATTGTCAACAGATTTTCTGAAACAGACAAATTGCTGTCGTTATAGCATTCTATAGCGTTTTTGAACAGCTTTTCACTACACATTCCCATTCCTATAACCTTGAGGATGGTAGTAGCATTCTTTAAGGAGTGAGAAAAAGACGTCCTGCACAATGTGTCAAGCTTTAAGCGTTTGATATACGAAGCAATAGAGGTGCGAGCAGTGATTATAAGGCTGTTTTTTGCTCGGGTAAGTGCAACGTATAAGAGTCTTAATTCTTCATCCATAACCGATGCTCTTGTCTCAGCGACAGCGGCTTTTTCGGCATATGTGTTGATTTTTCCGCCAAGGTTTCCAACGGGAACAGGGAAGGTGGGACCGAACAGCTCGCTCATTATAATCTTCTTGCGCTCGTCGGCACGGCTGATAGGTGCTCCCGCTGATGCATAAAAACAAATAGGAAATTCCAAACCTTTTGAATCGTGAATCGTCATCAAGTGAACAGAATTTTCTGATCCGTTCTTTTTACCCAGTTTGTTCTTTGCGTTTATAAAGGATTCAAGATAGTTCAAGAATTTTGTTATTCCTTTAAATTCTCTTTCTTCGTATTTTATGGCAAGATTATAAAACGTAATAAGGTTTTCGTATCTTTGTTTTGAGTTGTCTAGCTTTTTAATCGATGACAGCAAATGCGTTTCAGAATATAGCCACCAAATGAAAGTGTCACTGCCAACGGCTCTTGATTTGTTTTTCCACTTTTTCAGCAAATTAACAGCATTTTTGCATTTTCTTTCAAGAGCTGCATTATCGCAGTATGAACGCAGTGCGAAGTAAATTTCTCCTCTGGGAGAAGCTTCTCTGATTTCAAGCAGCTCACCCGGAGTAAATGCAAAAACAGGGCTGGTGAGAACAGATAAAAGAGCTACGTCGTCTGTCGGATTGTCAACAGCTTTCAAAAGAGAGTGGGCTGTCTGTATTTCATAGCTTTTAAAAAAGTTTTCGTTAGGAGTGTAGTCAGAAGGGATTCCTCTTTCGCTAAGAACCTTTTGCGCCTTTTGCAGACAGTCGTGCTTTCTTGAAAGAATACATATATCGTTAAAGGAAAAACGAGGATCTGTGTTTGTAATTTCAATAATTTTGTCTGCAATATATTCGTATTCAACGTCTTCTTCAAAAATTGAAATCTCGGTGGGAATGCATAAGTCTTCACTTTTGGAAAATGTTAAAAAATCGTCTTTTCTGTACACGTCTTCACTTTGATAGTTCATTACAACTTCAAACAAAGAATTTACGAAATCTATTATTGCTTTGTCGGAACGGAAATTGTTTTGAAGTGAAATAAGTCGCGGCTCGCTGCCGTCCGACTCAATTGGCTTGAAAGTATTTCTGTATTCAAAAAATATTTCGGGTGTCGCTCCTCTGAATTTGTAAATACTTTGTTTGAGGTCGCCTACCATAAATCTGTTGTGGGAATTGGAAATAGCTCTAAATATCGTGTCTTGCAGTTCGTTTACATCCTGATACTCATCTATGAGAATCTCATTAAACTTTTCGCTTAATTCCGCGGCATAGTCCGTCTTTTCAAAGCTTCTGGTTTCCTTATTGTATGTACCTTCCTTTACCAGTGCTTTATATGCAAGCTGAGCAATGTCCTCGAAAGAGAAAAGCTTCATTTCGAGTTTAGCTTCCCATAGCCTTTTTGAAAACTCTTCAACAACTGTAAACAGCTCGTTGGCAATAGAAAAAGTGTTAGCGATCTGTATGTACAGCTTTTCTTCATCCTTGATGGGATATTTCTTTTTCAAATCTGAAATTAGCTCTTTTCCCGCATCTCTCAGGTCTTTAAACCTTTCCTGCGTTTCCTTTTCAAGATCGTTTTTGGGCTTGAATGAAGAAAGTCTTTGCGGCGTGTACAGACTTAATGCGTTTACCAAGTCTGCATCGTCTGTGGAAAGAATGTGCTGTGCGTATAAAAAGTCTTCGTCTATTGCCGATGAATACTTTGCGCAAATCTCTTCGAAAGGAGCAATTATTTCTCTTGCTTCCTCAAAGTATTTTGAAGCGGCAGCAACAGCTTCTCTAATTTCAGCCGTTATGATTCTACCCAACTTGGTTTCAAAGAAAGATACTTGCGATTTGTTGATATAATGCTCTCTCAATATTGTATCATATTCAAGGAGATAGCCTCTTGCACGGTTCATTGGCTCAGGATATTTCATAAACCTGTCATACAAGTATATTATTGTTTCGTTTAAGGCGTCGAAGGATTTTTGAGTAGAAAAAGCTTCTACTACACTCAGAAATCCTCTTTTTACATCCGACGGAAGATACGACGTATCAAAAAGGGGCTTAGTGGAATAGCCGTCGAAAAAGTCGTCTAGCGTAGCTGACACAGTATCGTCTGCAAGACGCTTTAATTCGTTTTCTTCGCCTGTTTGAAAATCAGCAGGAATATCGAGTTGCTTAGCACACTCGTTTACTATGAACTTGCAAAAGGAATCGATTGTGAGAATTTTTGCGGAAGGGAGGTTAAGAATCTGTTTTTTTAATCTTTTTAACGAGCGGTTTTCGTTATAAGTTTTTCTGATTGCATTAGAAAGCTTTTCGCGAAGCTCGGTTGTAGCAGAAACTGTGAATGTAACGATTAAGAAATCACTTACATCCACGGGATTGTTAACATCGATGAGTTTTCTGATAATGCGTTGAGTTAAAACTGCCGTTTTTCCACTGCCTGCCGCCGCACTTACAAGTAAATCGGTTCCTTCCGATTCTATTGCTGCTTGTTGTTCTTTTGTCCATGAAAATCCGCTCATAACTACCTCCGTGTCAATTATATAACCAGTATACATCATAACCGAAGGAAAAGCAAACAAAATACAAAGAAATTTTAAAATTATTTACTTGATAAAAGGAAAGTTTTGTGATATCATATATACAATAAAATTTTTGGAGATAAGATATGAAAAAAATAATAGCTTCAATCCTTCTTGTTTTCCTTGCCTTTTCTCTTGCATCTTGCTCAGAGGTAATCGAAAACGAAAACTTTAAGACCGACGGATATCTTTATGTTGACGAAGAGAAGATCGTTCCTGAATACATTATGAAAATTAATGAAAACAGTATTTCTCTGGCAGAATTCCGATACTATTATCTTAACCAAAAAGCAGAGCTTGACGGCGGAAACGAAAAGGTGTGGACGGATTACCCTGAATACGTTGATATTTTAAAGAATTACGTTGAAGAGATCCTTGTTGAAATTTATTCAATAAGAGATTTGGCTGCTGAGAACGGTGTCACTCCCGATTATGAGAAGGTTTCTGAAGAAATTAAGGAATACAAAGAGGGGATGTCATCTTCTGAGTTCAGAGAGGGGCTTGCATCATACTATTTGAGTGATGAGCTGTACGAGTACGTTCTTCAGGGATATCAGCTCTACGATTCTTTGTTTGAATATTATTTCGGTGAAAACGGCCAACGGGCTATGACGGATAAAGAATTGGAACAGTATCTTAACGATAATTATACTCATGCCAAGCACGTTCTTATCCACCCCAATACAACTATGTCTGACAGCGAATACGAGGAGTATCTTAACGCGGCTCTTGAAAAGGCTCAGAATACCGACGACTTTGATTCGGTGATAAAGGAATACAGCAAGGATGATGCTATGCCTTCGTACGGCTATTATTTTACCGATTCGGAAATGCCCGAGGAGTTTGTTTCGGCTTGCAATTCTTTGACAGAAGGCGAGATATCGGGACTTGTAAAATCGTCGCACGGTTATCATATTATACAGAAGCTTCCCATAGACACAGCGGATTTGAATGAGCTTAAGGACGTTGTGTATAATCAGATATTTACAGAGATAATTGACGCCAAAATAGAGTCTGCTGAGATTGAATATGCACCCGAATACGAATACGTTTCACCTTACACGGTAAAATGACCTCACGGCAGGGAAGTCCCTGCCGTGATTTGCATTTCACAGAAAGCTTTTTATCCTTGATACGTTATTTTCTTCTGTTTTAACCAATCGACGTCCCAAATTGTATGATTCAGGTGTACAGAACTGTGAATTGTTCAGCTCTTTGGTAATTGAGATGATTCCCATATTTGAGCCTTTGATTATCACTTCCGCTAAATGCGAGGTCGAGGAATTCATTGCTACGTTCATTTTCGCTTCCATCGACGCTGACATAGAAGTAAAAATAGGAGTTTGAGCTTTTTTTCCGAGATTTGAAATTTGACATTTTGCATCACTGTTGATTTTGTCATATTCGCCAATTTGTGTTATCACTGCTTTTCTTAAGGAATTGTTTTTTATACCCGGCAGCATTGCATTCAGTGATTTGCTTCCTATGTGAGTACCTGAATAAATTTTACTTAATAATTGATAGTCCTTTTCCATTTTATCTCCTTATATATAGTTTTTTGGTGCTATTAGATATTCGTGTATTTTTTCAAGCGCGGACTTTTCTATTCTGGAAACGTA
>JAZSDT010000035.1:0-17399 GCA_045531285.1 Eubacteriales bacterium | reverse complement strand
CGAGGGAAGTTTCAAGGAACGATTTTTGTTTCTTTCAAGGCATTTTTGCGCAGTTATATGTACATATTACAAGAAAAAATAACGCCGAAAGGGGCGAAAATCGTCCTCGAAACCGACATGAGTTCGGCTCTTTTCGGCTATAGCATATTTGTGACTTTGGTAGTCGTTTGCAGAATAGGAAAGAAAGTATTTACCTTCGTGCTTCAGCATAAACGGACCTTCGGTGACACAGAGCGTCATACCGTTATACTCATACGCTGTCTCCAGCTCCCAGTCACATTCCGGGCGTATAATAACCTTTTGCTCTCCCTTGAAACTCAACAGATCCTCGGTCAGCTCCTGTGCACAGATAGGACCGCCGGGGTTATTGTAGCCCACGTAGTAGAGATAAGCCCTGTTGTCATCGTCGATAAAGAAGCTTCCGTCTATGGCTCGATGCTCTGAAAGGAAGCGCTTTTCCTCCTGCCTGAATGGTCCTAAGGGGCTGTCTGACACGGCAATACCTAAATGAAAGTCAGCGGTATATACCATATAGAACCTACCCTTGTAATAGGTTACCTCCGGTGCCCAGAAGCCGTCGTCTCCCATAACGTCCTCCTTGACAAGACAGTGACCCTTGTTGGTCCAGTTTATCATATCGTCCGATTCGTACACTATGTAGCCGTTGTGAGAGTCGGAGGTAGGATAGCAATAGTATTTTCCGTCATGCAGCAAAATAAACGGGTCTGCGCCCTGTAAAATCTTCATGGATCGCTCCTTTACAGTATATTTTTTAAAAAAAGCTGAGTGGGGAGAGAGCTAAGTCCTATCCCCACAAAAATTATTAATTAAAACATTGTTATCTGGTTTGTCTCGGGAAGGCTGTCCAGAACGCCGAATTCTCGAAGAGTGTCAATAACTGCCTTTGAAATTCCCGAACGTGTTCTCAGGTCCTCTACCGACAGAATAGGCTCACCTGTGTGCATCGCCTCAAAGATACTGTCAGCCGCCGCATCTCCTACACCGCCAAGGGTGGAGAAGGGAAGTCTGATGCCGTCACCCTCGGGTAAGAAAGCGTGTGAGTGTGACTTTTCAAGGTCGATTGGCAAAAAGGGAATACCTCTGCACATACATTCGTTTGCAAGCTGAAGCGTGGGAATGAGGGAAATATCCTTCTGGCTTGCCTCGTGTCCACGCGCCTTAACGTCGGCAATGTAGCGTACTACGTTGGCTCTGCCTCCAAGTACGATTCCTGCATCAAAGCCGCCGGGAGCAGCCGTAAGGAAGCCTGCATAGAAGGCGATGGGCATATATATCTTGTACCAGCCGATACGAATAGCACTCATTACGTAGGCTGCGGCGTGAGCCTTGGGGAACATATACTTTATCTTCTTACAAGAGGATATGTACCAATCGGGAACGTTTTTCTCACGCATTGCCGCTTCATGCTCGGGGGTTAGTCCCTTACCCTTACGAACCTTTTCCATTATGTCAAAGGACAGCTTGTTCTCCAGTCCGTAGTTGATAAGGTCAAGCATAATACCGTCACGGGTTCCGATAACCTTTGAAATGTCACAAATGCCCTCGTTGATAAGGTCCTGTGCATTGCCCAGCCACACGTCTGTACCGTGTGTAAGTCCCGATACCTGTAGCAGATCGGCAAAGTTCTTGGGCTTAGCTTCCACCAGAACCTGCTGAACGAAGCTTGTGGACAGCTCGGGCAGACCCAAAGTACCCAGAGGACAGCCGATATCTTCGGGAGTTACTCCCAAAGGCTCTGTGGAACGGAAAAGCTCATACACCTTGGGGTCGTTCATAGGGACCTCCATAATGTTGGTGTTTGAGTATTTTTCTATCATCTTGTACTTGGTGGGAATATCGTGTCCCAGCTCGTCAAGCTTCAATATGGTATCGTGAAGATAAGAGAATGCAAAGTGGGTGGTTATTGTGTCGGAGTTGGGGTCGTCGGCAGGATGCTGTACGGGAGTGAACTCATATACGCTGTTCTCTCGGGGTACAACTATGATACCGCCGGGATGCTGTCCCGTGGTACGCTTGACGCCGACACATCCGTTGGCAAGACGGTTCATCTCCGCCTTGGGCATAGAGAGGTTTCTGCCCTCAAGATATTTGAGGACAAAGCCGTATGCCGTTTTTTCCGCAAGCGTGCCGAGTGTTCCTGCTCTGAACACGTTTTCACTTCCGAAAAGCTCTTCTGTGTATTTATGTACCTTGCCCTGTACCTCGCCTGAGAAGTTGAGGTCTATATCGGGTGATTTGTCTCCGTAGAAGCCCAGGAAGGTCTCGAAGGGGATATCGTGTCCGTCACCCTTAAGGGTTGTATTACACTTGGGACAGCTCTTGTCAGGCAGGTCAAAGCCCGAACCAACCGAGCCGTCGGTGATAAATTCGCTGTACTTACAGTTGGGGCAGTAGTAGTGGGGCGGCAGTGGGTTAACCTCTGAAATACTCGCCATTGAAGCGACAAAGGAAGAACCAACCGAGCCTCTGGAGCCCACTAGATAGCCCTGACTCTCGGAGTAGTTTACCAGCTTTTGAGCAATGATGTAGAGCACAGCATAACCGTTCTTGATAATAGAGGTAAGCTCCTTGTCAAGACGCTTGTAAACTATGTCGGGAAGGGGGTCACCGTAGATGCTCTTGGCTTTTGTCCAGCACATATTCTGCAGGTCCTCTTCTGCTCCCTCAAGATTGGGAGTGAAGGTGCCCTTGGGAATCGGTCTTATTTCGTCATCCACCATATCTGCAATAAGATTGGTGTTTGTTATAACTACCTCACGGGCAGTCGCTTCGTCAAGATAGGAAAACTCCGCAAGCATTTCGTTGGTAGTTCGGAAATACAGAGGATTGGGACGGTCTGTATCCGTAAACTTTGCCGATACGAGTATGCGTCGGTATATTTCGTCCTGCTTGTTGAGGAAGTGAGCGTCACAGGTGGCAACAACAGGCTTTTTCGCCTTTTTACCAAGACTGATTATTTCCTTGTTTATCTCAATGAGCTTGTCCATATCGGGAACAGTGCCGTTTTCTATCATAAAGGCATTGTTGGACAGGGGCTGTATTTCAAGATAATCGTAGAAGGACGCTATCTTCAACAGGTCGCCTGTATTTTTACCTGACAGTACCGCCTGATACAGCTCTCCTGCCTCACACGCCGAGCCTATGATAAGTCCGTCGCGGTAGCGTTCAAGAAGGGTTTTGGGGATTCTTGGCTGACGGTTGAAGTAGGTCAGATAAGACTCCGAAACAAGACGGTAGAGATTCATCATACCTGCCTGATTCTTTACGAGAATTATCATATGATAGGGGCGGAGCTTTTTGGGGTCGGTCTTTTCGGACATGGAAAGTATCATATCCGAGATGTTTGCCACACCCTCTTTTTTTAGCTTCTGGCACATACACTTGAATATCTTTGCCAACATTTCGGCATCGTCACAGGCTCTGTGGTGGTTGAAGGCTTCAAGTCCGAAGTATTCCTGTAAGGTATCAAGCTTGTGCTTTTTCAGTTCGGTGTTAAGGTGGCGCGAGAGTGCAAGGGTGTCAAGATAGGGATTCTTGCAGTCAAGTCCGTGGTCCTCCGATGCCTTTTTGATAAAGCCCATATCAAAGTTGGCGTTGTGAGCAACGAGTATATTGCCGTCACAGAAGTCAAGGAAGCTCTTTACCGCAGTTTTTACGTCGGGGGCATCCTTTACCATATCGTCGGTAATTCCCGTCAGCTGAACGATATTTTCGGGAATGGGCATCCCCGGATTTACGAAGGTATTGAATCGCTCTTCAATTTCACCGCCTCGGTATCTTACGGCACCGATTTCGGTAATCGCACAGGTCAGCGGGGAAAGTCCTGTGGTCTCTATATCAAAAACAATAAAGGTGTCCTTTTCAAAGCTGGCGTTTGACTCGCCGTATACGGCTCTTGCAGTATCGTCCACAAAGTACGCTTCAAGTCCGTAAAGCACCTTCATACCAAGCTTTTCCGCCGCCAGCATAGCATCGGGGAAGCCCTGTACGTTTCCGTGGTCTGTTATGGCAACCGCACGGTGTCCCCAGGCGTGAGCAGTGGTGACGATATCCGTGGGAGATATTACGGCATCCATTGCCGACAGCTGTGAGTGAACGTGAAGCTCTACACGTTTTTCCTCGGCATCGTCCATCCTCTTTTTAGCGGATATTTTGTATACCGTGGTGGGCTTGAGCACTATTTCATTTTCATATTTGTCAAAGTCTATTTGTCCTATAACCTGTATAACGTTGCCAGGCTTAAGAGAGCCTTTTGCCTCTCCCCATGCCTCCGTGGCGCAGAAGAATTTTACGGAGACAGAGGATTGCTCGTCGGTTATCTGAACGGTTGCAATGGTCTTGTCACCCGAGCGTGTCTCACGGCTGTCTGTGAAGAATACCTTGCCGCACACTGCAATAAGCTTTTTTTGTGCCGCTCCGAAGGCATCCTTGATGGCTGTGAGCGGGGTCTCTTTTTTTCTTGCCTTTCCGTAGATGACAGTTTTTTCGGTAAGATCAAATTCCATAAAGCCCGAACGGAAGCTGTCGGGTCCCGGTTCTTCCTCTCCCTCTTCTTCACTGTCGTCGGCTTCCATCAGCGAATATACAGCCTCTCTTGTATCCTCAACCTTCGGCTGAGGTGCAACGGGCATGGGGATGGAGCGCTCGGATTCGGCAATGTAGGATTCCATATCAAAGGGAGACGAATCTTCAATAGACACGTCAAAGGAAATGTCAAATTCACTTTTGATAATGTCGGCAATTATTCTTGAGCATTCGGCATCGTGCGGGAGCTTTCCCAGACCTCCGTCAAGCTTGAAGGTCAGCTTGTTGTCCTCTCGGACCATTTTGCCGTTATCGAAAAAGCCGTTGGCAAGCGCCGTATTGCGTCTTAACTCGGCTATAAGCTCACTGTAATAGCCCTCTGAAAACAGCTTGCTGTCGTAGTGGGGCAGAATAAAGCAAGCACTTAGCTGATAGGCTTGGGTTATTTCTTTTTCTATTTCGTAAAGCAGTGACTTTTGCAGAAGCTTGTCGCAGGAAATATGTATCATTATAGTGCGTTTTTCCTTGTTTACCGCACATTTGTAGGAGTATATTCCCTCAAGGAGCGAGAGCTTTATACCCTCGGGCTGATATTTCGACAGCTTTTCTGCAAGAGATATGCTGTTTCTTTCAAATTCCAATTCTAAGTCCTCATTTTTTCTATTTCTTCAAGTAATACGTCAACTATTTTGTCCTCGGGTACCTTGTACAAGGGCTCTCCCTTTTTGAAAAGCAGAGCTTCACCCACTCCGCCTGCAATACCTATGTCGGCTTCTCTTGCTTCTCCCGGTCCGTTTACAACACAGCCCATTACGGCAACCCTTATCTTTTTGTTTGGAATGGGGGCAATGCTGTCCAGTGCCTGTTCTACCTTTTTGGCTATTTCAACAAGCTCTATTTTCGTTCTTCCGCAGGTGGGGCAGGAGGTAAGGTCGAAGGTGCCTTTTGTGTAAAGCCCAAGAGACGAAAGTATTTCTCTGCCTGCTATGACCTCTTCTATCACGTCGTCGGTAATTGATACGCGTATGGTATCTCCGATTCCCTGTGACAGCAGTGTCCCTATACCCACAGAGGATTTTATGAGACTCTTTTTCAAGGTTCCCGCCTCGGTAACACCAAGGTGCAAGGGACAGTCGGTTTTTGACGAGAGCTTTTGATAGGCTTCAATCATTGTCACAACGTCGGATGACTTGACGGATACGGCAATGTCGTTAAAATCAAATCTGCGAAGGGCTTCTATTTCCTTCAGCGCCGATTCAACAAGGGCATCGGCACAGGGGGTTTTGTACTTTTCAAGCAGTCCCTTTTCAAGAGAACCGCTGTTGACACCGATTCTTATGGGGATGTGTCTGTCACGGCAGATATCGGCAACAGCCTTCACGCGACACTCGTCTCCGATGTTACCGGGATTTATGCGTATCTTGTCAATGCCAAGCTCAGCGGCTCGAAGGGCTACACGGTAGTCGAAATGTATATCCGCAACCAGCGCCACTCCCTTGCCCTTTACGGCTTCCTTGTAATAGGGAATGCTCTCTGCCGCCTCCACGTCGGGCAGAGTGAAGCGTACGATATCACAGCCTGCATCTGCAAGTCTTAAAATATCTCTTGCACAGGCTTCCTTATTCTTGGGATCGGAGGTGATCATTGATTGCACCGAAATGGGTGCGTCTCCTCCTATTTCTATTGGACCTGCGTTTATTTTATGTGTGAGCTTTCTCATTTGAACCTCATATAAGCTTTATTATGTCGTTTACCATTACCACTGCCATAAAAATCAATAGCAGTACCATTCCTACAGTGTGAATAATGCCCTCGGTTTCGGGCTTTATGGGTTTTTTGCGTATGGCTTCAATAAGCACGAATACTATTCTTCCTCCGTCCAGTGCAGGAATGGGCAAAAGGTTGACAACGCCAAGATTCATGCTTATGAACACAAAGAAGTACAGCAGTGATTTAATGCCCTGAGCGGCACTTTCGGCAATTACCTCAACTGTGCCTACAGGTCCCGATACTGCTTCAAGTCCGTATTTTCCCGTAACCAGATCCACAAGGGAGGAAACTATCATTTTTACAGTGGAAAAGGATTGATAGACAGCCTCTTTTATCAGTGTGCCTACGCTTCTTTTTACGTAAAGAGGCTTGAAGTCCACTATTCCGCACAGTATTCCTTCAACGGTTTCGGTTTTAAACTCCACGTCCTCCAACACTATTCGCTTGCCGTCACGCTCTATTACCACGTCAAGAGGCTCTATTCCGTCGGACATTATTTTGTAGGAGACGTCCTGCCACACGTTCATCTTTTCGCCGTCTATTTCCACTATTTTATCCATGTCCTGAACACCGTACTCGTACAGCACGGAATCCTCGATAAGCGAGTAGTTTTCTCTGTCGGCAACGTAGGTCGTGGGATAGAAGGGGGACAGGGAAAGGAGTATGAACATAGCGACGATTGCCGTGGTGATATTCATAAATGAGCCTGCGCCCAGTATAATAAGCCTTTGCCACCAGGGCTTTTTGGTAAGGGAGTCGTCTCGTTCAAGCTCTTCGTCCTCGCCTACCAGACTGACAAAGCCTCCTATGGGCAATGCACGGAGGGAGTAAAGAGTGCCCGACTTTTTGCTTCTTCGAGAAAGGAGCTTGGGGCCCATACCTACGGAAAATTCATTGATACCGACCTTGAAAAGTCGGGCTGTTATGAAGTGTCCGAATTCGTGTGCCATTATCATAAATCCGAAAAAAGCCAAAGCCAGTAAAATCTTCCAGAACATTTATTTCCTCCGTGTAAAATATAATATAATCTATTCTATGTGTTTTTTATTCCTTTATTCCAACAACACTTTTTACAAAGCTGCGGGCAGTTGCGTCGTCTTCCTCAAGGGAATCAAGAGTCACGGTATCGTGGTGGGGAAGTGAATTCACAGCCTCTTCCACCAGGGTGAATATGTCGGTGAAACGTATTTTCTCCTTTAAGAACAGGGCAACCGCTTCTTCGTTGGCGCTGTTCATTACGGCAGGTGCGTTGCCGCCCATTGTTACGGTTCGCCTTGCCAGAGGGAGCAGTGTAAAGGTCTCCTCGTCGGGCTTATCGAAGGTAAGTGAAAAGGAGCGTGTGAAATCAAGGGGTACGCACAGGGAGGGCTGTCTTTCGGGGTAGGTGAGAGCAAAGGCGATGCAGTGCTTCATGTTGGGGTTGCCCATTTGTGCAAGTATAGAGGAATCGACGAATTCCACCATAGAATGAACGATACTCTGACGGTGGACAGTCACGTCTATTTTACTTGCAGGTACTCCGAAAAGACGTACTGCTTCAATTACCTCAAGTCCCTTGTTCATGAGACTTGCGGAATCTATTGTGATCTTTGCGCCCATTGACCAGGTGGGATGCTTCAGTGCATCGCCAAGAGTTACCTTTTCAAGCTCTTCTTTTGTACGTCCGAAAAAAGGACCTCCCGAGGCTGTTATTATCAGTCTCTTTATAAATTCGGGAGAGTTGTGGGCGTTGTCAAGGCATTGAAATATTGCCGAATGCTCACTGTCAACAGGCAGAAGCTTGACGCCCGCTTTTTTTACCTCGTCAAGAATTATATCGCCTGCGGCAACAAGGGGCTCTTTATTTGCCATTGCAATGTCCTTGCCCGAGCGTATTGCCGCAACGGTAGGTCTTATGCCGCAACGTCCCATAAGGGAGTTGAGAAGGATGTCCGCTTGGGCTTCTTCGGCAACGGTGGTTACCGCTTCCTCACCGACGAGCACCTTTGTGTCGGTGTCGGACACCTTTATTTTTAATTCGTTGCCTGCTTCACCGTTGACTACGGCGACCAGCTTTGGCTTGAATTCGCGTATCTGCTCCTCCAGGAGCTTTATGTTTGAATGAGCCGCAAGGGCTGTTATCTGTATGTTTTTCTCTCGGGCTACCTCAACGGTCTGTGTGCCGATAGAACCTGTCGAGCCAAGAAGTGCCAGCTTTTTCATAATTCGATCCTAAATATTTACAAATAATGATACAACGTATAAGAATGCCGAAACAGCCAGAATGCTGTCAAAACGGTCAAGCACTCCTCCGTGTCCGGGGAAGAGATTTCCGTAGTCCTTGATGCCCCAGTGACGCTTGATGAGAGAAGCGGAAAGGTCACCGAGCTGGGAAACTACACTTGCTACAAGACCTGTAAGGGTAAGTATTACCGTCAGCTTGATATCACCTGTTATAAACCAGCCGTACACACCGTAGCAAACAGTGGTTGCCAGAGTTCCGCCCACAGCACCCTCGACGGTTTTCTTGGGGCTGACAGAGGGGATGAGCTTGTGCTTCCCAAAGAAATAACCCGAAAAATAAGCGAAGGTATCGGTTACCCAAGCACCGATGAAGATGAGGGGGAACAGCTTTATATCCGTACTGTAAAGCACCGCCATAGCTCCAAAGGAGGTGGTTACGTAAAAGGTCAGCGCAAAGGCAACGAGTATCTTATCACAGGAGGTACTCTTGTTTTTCAACACTCCTGCAAAAAGGAGATAGAAAAGGAGCACTGTAAATACAGGAGTATACAGTCCCAGCTCATCAGAGGTCAGCAAGGGTAATACTGATGCAACGGCAATAGCAGGAAGCATAAAAGGATTTTTGTGCTCACCAACGCATTTTACGGCTTCATACACTCCTACAGCCGACAAAAGTGCAAGGGCGAGGTTGATAAGCTTCAGCTCAAAACCGCCCGAAAATGCAAAAAGCACTGTATTTGCAAAAAGTACGATTGGGATAAATATAAGCAGCGCCACAATTGCGGTTATTATTCTGGTTTTCATAATGTCTCCTTTAGTTACCCTTTTTAGCCGTAACATCACCAAATCGTCTTTGACGGGAGGTGAAAAACTCAATTGCTTCGTCAACGTCTTTTTCGGTCATATCGGGCCAGAGAGTTTTTGTGAAATAAAGCTCGGAATAGGTTGATTGCCAGGTAAGGAAGTTTGACAGACGCCATTCGCCTCCCGTTCTGACTATCAGGTCGGGGTCGGGCTGGTTATAGGTATAGAGATGGGACGAAATATCTTCTTCCGTAACCTGAGTCTTGCCCTCTGCAATAAGGGCATTGACTGCGTGGACTATATCGTCACGGCCCCCGTAGTTTATAGCAATGTTGAGTGAGTGGGGATAGTCCTTGGATTTTTCCACTATTTCTGCCATAAGCTTCTGTATTTCGGGTGAAAAGCGTGTAATATCGCCAAGAAAACGTATTCTTGAGTTCTTACGGTGGGGATTTTCCAATCCGTCGTGGAGATATTCTGCCAAAAGCTTCATTATGCCGTCAACCTCACTTTGAGGACGCTTCCAGTTTTCAGTTGAAAAGGCATAGACGGTCACAAGCTCAACGTCACGGTCGATACAGCACTCCACAATTCTGCGGAAAGCCTCTGCACCTGCCTTGTGTCCCATCTCACGAGGGAGACCTCGAGAGTTAGCCCATCTGCCGTTGCCGTCCATAATGAAAGCTATATGACGAAGCGGCGGTTTTGTGCCGCCGCTTTTGATGTCTTTCTTTTTTAATGAGAAAAATCCCATTATATTTCCATTACCTCTTTGGTCTTAGCAGCAACAAGTGCATCTATGTTCTTGATATACTTGTCGGTAAGGTCCTGAGCGTCCTTTTCTCCGGACTTTACGTCGTCCTCTGTAAGAGTGCCTGCCTTCTTTTCGTTCTTGAGGTAGTCATTTGCTTCACGGCGAATGTTACGGATAGCAACCTTTGAGTCCTCACCGCACTTTGCAACCTGCTTGGAAACTTCCTTTCTGCGCTCTTCTGTGAGAGAGGGGAAGGTGAGACGGATAACCTTACCGTCGTTCTGAGGTGTGATACCAAGGTCGGAGGCAAGGATAGCCTTTTCTATCTCCTTTACTGTTGACGCATCCCAAGGAGTGATAACAAGAGTTCTTGCATCTGTTGTTGAGATAGCGGCAATCTGATTTATGGGAGTAGCCGAGCCGTAGTAATCAACGGATATCTTATCAAGCACTGCCGCACTTGCACGTCCTACTCTTATTGACTTAAGCTCTGTTTCCAGAGCTGTACAGGATTTTTGCATCTTTGCTTCAAAATCTTTAAGGTTTGCTTTCATGTTTTTATTCCTTTCAATAAATCATATTTTTTCTACAATTGTACCTGTTTCGCCGCCGCAAATTGCAGTTACGATGTTGGCGGGATCGTCAAGACCGAAGAGCAGAAGGGGCATATTGTTCTCCATGGCGTATGCCGCCGCAGTGGCGTCTATCGCCTTGAGTCCCTTTGCAAGAAACTCGTTGTAATCGAGCTTGGGAATCCTTACTGCCGTAGGGTCAAGTCTTGGGTCTGCTGTGTAGATGGCATCGATGTTCTTTGCCAGCATTACCACGTTGGCTTCTATTTCAACTCCTCTGAGCACAGACGTCGTGTCTGTGGTCATATGGGATATTCCCGAACCGCCTGCGAAAATAACCACACGCCCTTTTTCAAGGTGGCTTACGGCTCTGGACTGTATGTAGTTCTCGGCAAACTGAGGCATTTCAACCGAGGACAAAACACGTGTTTCTACGCCCTGATTTTCAAGAGTTTCAGAAAGTGCAATGGAGTTTATCACCGTTGCAAGCATTCCCATATGGTCGGCTCTGGTTCTGTCAAAGCCCTCGCCAAGACGTCCGCCTCGCCATATGTTACCGCCTCCGATAACTATGCCTACCTGAACACCCAGCTCCGTTACTTTTTTCAGCTCGGCAGCTATTCTGTCAAGCTTTGCTCTGTCAATAATGGGTACGCTTTTTACTACTTTGTTTCCGTCCTTGTCGGTGGTGTATTCGGCAATGTCGTTTCCGTATACAGCCTCTCCCGACAGCTTGATCAAAACTCTTTTATATTTGGCTGTCATTTCCAATACCTCGCAACTTTTTTCTATCATATATTGTAACCTAAAAATTGCAATTTGTAAAGTGTTAATTTAAATAATCTTGAAGGATTTTCCTTCAATTTCCACACCGCGTACCTTCACACTGTCACTGCCGATATTTATATACACCTCAAGGGAGTCTTTTTTGTTGCTTCTGCGATACGCAACCACTGTTTTTTCACAGCATATGAACTCAAAATCACCGTCTTTAAGACAGCTGTACTTCTGTCTCAGCTTACCTAACCTTCTGTAGTGTGACAAAAGCTCCTTGTCCTCTCTTCCCCAAGGGAAAGGCAGACGGCAGAATGGGTCGTGATAGCCCTCCAGTCCTGCCTCGTCGCCGTAGTACAGCGACGGAATGCCGAAAATTGTGTACTGTATCACCGAAGCAAGCTTGAACAGCTTCTTTGCCTCGGCTTTTTTCTTTGGAGTTAGGCGCAGTGTTGACAGCTCCTTGTTGCTCTTGCCCTCTCCTGCTGTCGGGTCACCCAGAAGCGTCAGCATACGCTCTGTGTCATGGGTAGAAATAATATTCATCAGCGAATCCAACACAGGCTTTGGATAAGATGAATAAAGCTCTGTGACAGTATTGTAGAAAAACTCCGTATCACCCTGAGTCAACAGTGTAAGGATTGCGTTTTTCAGGGGGTAGTTCATAACGCTGTCAAGCTGTGTGCCGTGGAAATAGCTTCTCCTTTTTCCGTAGGCTGTTTTGGTTACGGCATTTTCCCATACCTCGCCCACTATGAACGCATTGTTGACTGCCTTTGCCGACCTGTTAAGCTCGTCAAGAAAGCTGTCGTTAAGCTCGTCTGCCACGTCCAGTCTCCAACCGTCTGCACCGCGTTTCAGCCAACGCTGAATAATGCCGTCCTCGGCTGTAAAGTAGCTGCGGCATTCCGGGTTTTCATGTTGAAGTCTGGGCATTATCTCAATGCCCCACCACGCCTCGTAGGAGTGGGGAAATTCTGTAAAATTGAACCATTTGGCATAGGGGGACTCTTTTGAGTTGTACGCACCCAACGTACTGTAGCCATTGCGCTTGTTGAAGTATTTGCTGTCGTCTCCGGTATGGTTGAAAACTCCGTCAAGTATCACCTTCATACCCTTTTTGTGAGCCGCTTCAATCAGTGCGTCAAAAGCCTTGTCACCGCCCAGCATGGAGTCGATTTTTTCATAGTCGCCCGTGTCGTAGCGGTGGTTTGATACGGATTCAAAAACAGGGGAGAGGTAGATTATATTTACGCCCAGTGATTCAAGGTAGTCCAGCTTTTCAATGACACCCCATAGATTGCCTCCGAAGAACACGTCGTTTGAAAGCGGGTCACCTACCTTTTCGGCATATTGAGGGATGCCCTTGTCCCAGTCCTCGTCCAGCACACCGTGAAGAGCCACCTCACCTTTTCCGCGGCAGAAACGGTCGGCGAAAATGTGATACATCGTACCGCCCTTCACCCATTGGGGAGTGTCGAAGTCTTTTTTGTAAAAAAGGATATGGAAGGGGCTTTTAGAATGCTCTGTCAGCTTGTGGTCAAGGTTGTTAACAGCCGACACAAACAGAGTTTCATACCCTCTCAAAAGCAGTATTTCATAAAAATACAGACCTTTTTTGCCCTCTATTACCGTTTCGTAACGGTCATATCCGCCATCCAGGGATATGTAGTCAAAGGGGACGTCTGTTGACTCCCCGCCGTCCGCGTTGATTCTCAGTACGGCTCCCGACGCGCCAAGGCGTCTTGGCACAGTGAGGCTGAGGGTGACGCTTGTGCCCTCGGCAAATGCTCCAAGGGCAGTTTCTTTTCCGTTTACCAGTCTTTTCAGGGCTACGTTGGAGCCGCCTTCAAGTATTTTGTGGTTTTTTATCAGCATTTTAAAAATTTGGGACTGTTAAAAAAACAGCCCCAATCTCCGTTATTTTACTTTTTTAAGATTCCAGAATCTGTCGGCATATTCTTCTATACTGCGGTCGGAAGCAAAATGTCCTGCCGCCGCAATATTGATAAGCGACATACGGCTCCAGTTTTCTCTGTCACGGTAAGCCTCTATCATAGCCCTGTGAGTTGAATGATAGGATTCAAAATCAGCAAGGCACATATACGGGTCTGCAATGCCGTGTGCGTTGAGAAGATATGATGCAATGTCTGCAAAGGATTCACCTGCAAAGCCTGTTGACAGTGCGTTTACTATCCTTGCAAGACGGGGGTTAGTAGTATAGTAATTTGCCGAATTGTAGCCTCTGAGCCAAAGGTCCTCTACCTCGGATGCGGTGAGACCGAATATAAACATATTCTCCTTGCCTGCCGCCTCCTGCATCTCTACGTTTGCACCGTCAAGCGTACCTATGGTCAGTGCGCCGTTTATCATCAGCTTCATACAGCCTGTACCGCTGGCCTCCTTACCTGCAAGTGATATCTGTTCGCTTATTTCGGCAGAGGGGATGAGTGCCTCGGCAAGACTTACGTTGTAGTCCTCAAGGAACACGACCGCAAGCTTTTCGCGTATTTTTGCGTTGGGATTTTCGTTAATGTCACGTCCTATACAGCACAGGAGCTTGATGATCCTCTTTGCCATATCGTATCCGGGAGCCGCCTTAGCACCGAAAATAAAGGTCTGAGGCTGCATATCAAGGTCGGGATTCTCCTTAAGGTCAAGGTAAAGACCGATGATATTCAGGGCATTGAGAAGCTGTCTCTTGTACTCGTGGAGTCTCTTTATCTGAACGTCGAATACCGAATGGGTATTGAGAGCCTTGCCTGTCTTTTTGTGGATAAGCTCGGCAAATGCTATCTTGTTTTCATGCTTTATTGCACGCAGACGGTCAAGTACAGCCTTGTCGTCGGCAAACGCCTTAAGCTCGGAGAGCTTCTCGGGCTGATGACGGTACTCCCTGCCTATGCAGTCCTCAATAAGTGAGGCAAGCTTGGGATTGGAGTAGCACAGCCATCTGCGGTGTGCGATACCGTTTGTAACGTTGTCAAAGCGCTCGGGGTACATTCTGTAGAAATCCTTGAAGGTGGAGTCCTTCAAAATGCTTGAATGGAGCTTTGATACTCCGTTGATGGAGTGGGAAGCAATTACAGAGAGATTTGCCATTCTCACCTGAGAGTTGGCGATAATGCTCATTTTGGATATTCTGTCCCAGTTTCCGGGGAAGGCTTCCCATGCCTCACGGCAGAAGCGCTCGTTTATCTCCTTGAGAATGGAGTGTATACGGGGGAGCTTGAGGGCGAAGAGATCCTCGTTCCAGGTCTCAAGTGCCTCGGGCATAACCGTGTGATTGGTGTAGGATACAGTCTTTGTAACAATGTCCCACGCTCTGTCCCAGGAATAGAAATAATCGTCGATGAGTATTCTCATCAGCTCGGGAATGCAAAGGGCGGGGTGTGTGTCGTTGATGTGAATGGCAACCTTGTCGCTCAGGTTGTCAAGGGTCTTGTATACTGCCATATGGTCACGGATGATACTCTGTACCGATGCGGATACAAGGAAGTATTGCTGTGAAAGTCTGAGCAGCTTGCCCTCTGTATGATTGTCGGAGGGGTAGAGTACCTTTGAGATTATCTCGGCGTTGGTGCTCTCCTCCAGTGCTCTTGTGTACTGTCCCTGAGTAAACAATCCCATATTGAAATTCTGTATGTCACGTGCTTTCCACAGTCTCAGCTGGCTTACTGCCGAGGAATCTGCACCCGATATCATCATATCGTAGGGAACAGCCTCTATTTCCTCTGCGTTTTCGTAGAGTATCTCACAGTGGCCGTCCTTCCAGTTTTCAGTTATCTTACCGCCGAATTTTACCTTGTACACTCTGTCTGTACGGGGTACAAGCCATACCTCACCGCCGGGAAGCCATACGTCCGGCAGCTCTACCTGCATACCGTCTACTATCATCTGACGGAAAAGACCGTATTCGTAACAGATCGAAAAGCCTGTTGCGGGATAGTCAAGGCTGGAAAGGGAGTCCATAAAGCAAGCGGCAAGTCTTCCAAGACCTCCGTTGCCAAGACCTGCGTCGGGTTCGCATTCGTACAGGTCGTTAAGGTTGAAGCCAAGTGACTCCAGTGCCTCTGAATATGCCTTGTCCAGACCTAAATTGCAAAGATTGGTCTTCAGGCTTCTGCCTACGAGGAATTCCATACACATATAGTAAACGCGCTTTGCACCTGCTTCGTTTACCTTCTTTTTATATTTTGAACGCTTGTCGCTGAGGATGTTCTTAACGGTAATTGCCGCCGCCTTGTACATCTGGTCCTTTGACGCTTCTTCGGCTGTGCATCCAAAATGTCTGAGCAGAACCGTTTCAAGCAGTGATTTTACTTCGTCCTTGTTGGGATTGTAATTCATATTGTATTGTTGTCCTTTCTGGGTGGAAAATTAGAGAGACTCGTACATCCCCATATACTTTGTGGCAGAGGTCTTCCACGAAAAATCTGTTCTCATTATCTTGTAAACCAGCTTTTTGCGAAGCTCTGTATTTTTCCAAAGCTCTATTGCCGCTTCGGTGCGCTCCTTCAGCTCACCCGAATTGTAGCCTGCAAAGGTGAAGCCGTTTCCGTACATCTTATTGCCCTTTATCCAGAAGGGCTTAATTGAATCAAAAAGACCTCCCGTTTCACGCACAACGGGTATTGCTCCGTAACGTGAAGCTATCATCTGCGAAAGTCCGCAGGGCTCACTCTTTGAGGGCATAAGAAAGATATCCGAGGCTGCATATATTCTCTTTGACAGGTCGCGGTCATAGGTGATAAGAGCCTTTACTTTATCTGGAAAACGCTCCTGCAAATAGCAGAAGAACTGTTCGTAACGCTCCTCGCCTCTGCCCAGTATAACCAGCTGTATATCGTGTCTCAATACTATATCATAAATGCAACCCTCGATAATGTCAAGTCCTTTGTGTGAAGCAAGTCGCGAAATTATTGCCAGAAGAGGAACGTCCTCCCTTACCTCCAGTCCTACCTCACGCTGAAGAGCTGCCTTGCATTCTGCCTTTCCGTCTGTGTTTGATGAGGAATAAAGGGCTGCAATGGCACTGTCGGATTTGGGGTCGTAATAGTTATAATCTATACCGTTGAGTATGCCCGTCAGCTTATGAGCGTTGTTTTTGAGACTTGCGTGAAGTCCGTGAGCGTACTCGGGTGTCTGTATTTCCTCGGCGTATTTGGGGCTGACCGTGGTTACTGTGTCGGCATCCTCAATAGCTGCCTTCATAAGATTTATACAGCCGTCATGCTCCATTAGAGCGTGCTCGTTTTCCGTCAGCGCAAACACGTCTCCAAGTATGGAAAAATCGTATTTTCCCTGATACTCTATATTGTGAATCGTGAATACCGTCTTAATTCCTTGGTATTCGGGCTTGCTCTTGTAAATGTGATTGAGATACACAACGCTCAATGCCGCCTGCCAATCGTGAGCGTGGAGTACGTCGGGGAAGAAATTTACCGCCGCAATTGTCTCCATCACAGCCATTGAAAAATAGGCAAAGCGTTCTCCGTCGTCAAAGGAGCCGTAGAGAGAATCACGCTTGAAATAGTATTCGTTGTCTATGAAGTAGTAGGTCACGTTGTCCTTTTTCAGACTGTATACGCCGCAATATTGCCGTCTCCATGAAAGCGGTACTGTGAATATTGACTCCTCCTTCATCTCCAATCGCCACTCTTCCTTGATGGCTGAATAAAGGGGGATCACTACTCTTATATCATATTCGGGGTTCTTGGCTAGTGCGGCAGGTAATGAGCCAAGCACGTCGCCCAGCCCTCCTGTGGCGGCGAAGGGCATGGCTTCTGCCCCAACAAACAATATTTTCATGTCTTTCTCTCCTTATGTTATCTCACAGTGTGATTTTTGGGTGTAAACCGAAAATGAAAAGTTAATATAATTTATTACCTTATCTCACGAGTCTTATGTCGTGCGATCACATCTCTTCGGTGTTATATCCTTTTTTTGTTGTTGAA
>JAZSDT010000088.1:0-2075 GCA_045531285.1 Eubacteriales bacterium | reverse complement strand
CTTTCTTGGGTCAGATCATCAAACACCATACCTTTAGGGATAATGTATCTTACAAGTTCATGGTTTTCTTCAATAGCTCCCTTTTGAAACGAAGAATAAGAATCACAAAAGAAAACTCTTGTAAGTAATTCGCCGGTGTCAGTATCCGTTTCAATGAGCTCCGGATTACAAAATTCAGTTCCCCTGTCGGTTAAAATTACGGGGAATAGTTTTTTGTACAACTCGTTACCCAGTCGTGCCTTCAGATCGCTAAATACCCTTGTTACCTCATCCTTGCATTTTTGTTTCAATACAAAAACAAGCATAAAGCGGAGTGAGGGAAAATGTATTGTAAGAAGGCATTTATGAATTCCTGAGCTTACGCTTTCCACGGTATCTATTTGTACAGGATGAATTAAAGGATTTTGGGCTAAAAAAGCAATATAATCTGCATAAGTTCTGCCTTTTCTGACCTTTCGGTTATCTTCTTTGTAGACGTAATGCTTTCGAGGCTTTAATTTTACCTTTCTTCTTAGATCCAATGGCTGTACTATAGTTTGACGTCTATCTACCAATCTGTAAGCGCTTCTTTCGGAATAACGTATTTTATCCTTGTTTGCTTCTACGATGTGGTGTATAGATTGACCGTTAGATAATCCTTCTTTCAGAATTGTATCGAATACAGCTTTATCCTCCAAGGTGATGTCTAATCCAATTCTGGAGTCGCGTAAAATAATCTCGTAGTTTTCTTGTGCAATCATAGGCTCATAAAAATACTTGTACTGCTTGCAGCAATATTTCCTTTTATCGCAGCCATTGCACACAAACGGGAATCTTTGCAATCTCTTGCAATCCGTATCGTCTTTCTTGCCATACAACCCGTATCTGCGGTTGTCTTGGCGGTTTCTTCGTTTCTTGATCTCTCTTGAAACGGTTCTCTCGTCTTTCGCCACAACAGTGGCTATTGATTTGCAATTTTCGTTTTCGTCCAGCATTTCCTGAATCTTTTGCCTCTCGGCAAGTGTTAAATGGTTATTTCCTTTAGTGTTCATCTTTTTCCTCAATTCAGACAGAAACACACTTATTATACCATTTGCCAGACTAAAATGCTATTTCATTTTCACCGCTTTTGAAAACGGATTTTACTTTGGCAAGTTACTGACGCAGACAAAACGTACAAAATATACAAAAAAATTAAAATATGTATTGACAAATTCCGATTTTTATTGTATAATAAAGAGCCGCTTGAAATTGGCTTTTTTAAGTGCGTCTTTCAGACGACGCCATGAATCAGCGAGTCTATATGAAAGAGAGGTGCTTTTCGTGTTTGCAGTAATTGAAACCGGCGGAAAGCAGTACAAGGTCAGCGAGGGCGATATCATCTTTATTGAGAAGCTCAACGCAGAACAGGACAGCGAGGTCGTTTTTGACCAGGTCAAGGCATTATCCTCAGACGGTGATTTCCGCATCGGTACTCCTACCGTTGCCGGAGCTAAGGTCACTGCCAAAGTGCTTGCCAACGGCAAGGCTCCGAAGATCTACGTCTTCAAGTACAAACCCAAGAAGAACGAGAAGAAGAAAATCGGTCACAGACAGCCCTACACCAAAGTTCAGATCGCTAAGATCGAGGGTTGATCAACGATGACAAATGTCGTATTTTACAGAAGCGGCGGTAACTTCTACGGCTTCGAGGAAACAGGTCATACAGGCTACGGTAACGCCGGCGACGACGTTCTCTGCGCTGCTCTCTCCGCTATGACGATGCTTATCGTCAATGCTGTGGAGCTGGCTTACGCCTCGGACGTGCAGTATGACGTCAACGAAGGCGCTACGCGTATCGTCGTGACCGCCAAGGCTGCTCTCCCCGAATTTGAGGATGATGAGCGCAAGCGTTATGCCGTCTCAGGTCTGTTTATGGCTTATTACTACCAACTCAACGATCTGTTGGATGAATATTCCGATTTCCTCAGCGTTGATGTAATCGACCGCGAGTACAAATGAAATACGGCGCACTTATCAAAAGGAGGATTTAATTATGCTTAGACTTTCCTTACAATTCTTTGCTCATAAGAAGGGCGTTGGTTCCACCAAGAACG
>JAZSDT010000037.1:0-6395 GCA_045531285.1 Eubacteriales bacterium | reverse complement strand
ACATCATATCCGAGCTTTTTCTGCTCTTTTACTTTGTTTCTGGTTTGTTTCTTTTAGGAATTTCCGAGACCTTTCTCTTTGTTCAGTTTCTTTCAACCTTACTTTGTACATGTCTCGTTGTTTAATTTTCAATGTCCAATTCTTTCGCCGCCCCTCGCGGACAGCTTTGATAGTATAGCACATCACTTTCACTTTGTCAAGTACTTTTTTAAACTTTTTTAAAGTTTTTTTCGTGTTGCTTTTCTATCTTCTCTCTCTCGGAGAGTGTGCCTATTTTATCACCTTTTTCTCCCTTTGTCAAGGGAAAGAAGGCTCATTTTTTGAGTTTTGCCAAAAGTCACAAATTTTCTCTGTTATCGAGTTGTTATCTTTGACTTTTTTAACATTACTCCAGCTTTCCGGAAGCAGTTCGATATTCTCTTCGGTAAGAAATCTATCGTCAATAATCAATAAGAAACCTCTATCTTTTTCGCTCCTTATGACTCTTCCTCCCGCCTGGAATACCTTATTAAGCCCAGGATAATGATAAGCAAACTTTTCTCCGTCAAAGAACAAGTCACTGAAATACGAAGAAACAAGTACACCTTTTCTGCTGGGAGGCAGCGAACCAAGCCCAACCACAACAGCCCCTGAAAGCTTATCTCCCACAAGGTCTATACCTTCCGAGAACACACCGCCCAACACAGCAAAAGCAAAGAGAGAGCTTTGAGGTGATTGACCAAAAGAATTAATAAAGCTCGCTTTTTCCTCCTCTGTCATAGACGGTTTTTGATAAATTATTTTTTCGTCGGGAAAAAGCCGTGTAAAAGTACTAATCGCCAGTGCCATATATTTATATGACGGAAAGAAGGAAATGTAATTTCCCTGTTTCATTCTACCTGCCGACCATATCGCTCTCACAACGTCTTCAATCGTCTCTTCTCTTTCGGAATACTTCGTACTTAAGGGATAACCCAGCACAAGAAGGTTGTTGGCATCAAAAGGAGACGGGAACGATACGTATGCGTCGTTGTCGCGAGCGCCAAGCATATATTTATAATACTCTTCAGGAAATAGAGTAGCGGAAAACAGCACCAGGTTACCCAGCTTTTTAGAATACTCGAACAGTGCATCGGACGTATTTACCATAAATATTTCAGGGTTACCGCTGTCATTGTAAAAAGCTATATATTTATCACTTCGTTGCGTTAACAGATCAACAAAAGCCTTCAAGGAATCTGACAAAGCCATTATTTCGGCAGTTAACTCATCGTTGTCTTCGTAATGTTCCTGAAATTCAGAAAACAGTGCATTTATTTCTCTCTCAAATCCATCCAACGATTGTGAAGACATTGGCTCACACGCAAAATCCGAGTCCTCAGTATCATTTTTTACGAAATCAAGAAATGCAGATATTTCTTCTTTAAGCGTTTGAGGCAAATCAGAATTATCAAAAAGCTTCTTTATGACATTCAAGTCAATTTCAGCAGAATATATTCCTCTTAAACGGTCTATAAGATTGTGCGCCTCGTCCACAAGAATTGTATCGTTTCCGGAAAAGCAAGCTGACATTTTAACTGCTACCTTAGGGTCAAAAACATAATTATAATCACACACCACTAAATCAGCGAACCACACAAGTTCCATTTCCAACAAAAACGGACATACATTGTATTTTTTTGAATACTCGGTAATAAGTTCATCCGTATATATTTTATAATCGCTTGCTATTTCGAAAACGGCCGACATCATCCTTTCGTGATGACCCTTAGGATAGCTGCAGTTTTGCGGTGAACACGGGCGCTTATCGCAAACCTTAGCTTTAGCGCTTACAAAAGAAACTCGCGTGTCATAACCGGCTTTTTCAAAAAGCTTCATAGCATCTGCCACAGAACCGTTGCCGGAGCTTTTTGCAGTCAAATAAAACACTTTATTGCACAGACCTCTACCCTGAGCTTTTAGTGCAGGATACAACGTAGCAACTGTTTTGCCCAGTCCGGTAGGAGCATTCACTATCACGTTGTTTTTGTGCTTTATTGCAGAATAAATTTCTTTTGATATCTCTTTTTGACCGTCGCGTGCCGTTTGAAAAGGAAAACCGGCAGAGTCGCTTTTTTCATTTCTTTCGTTTATATGTGAAAAGGATATTTTTAAAAAACTCAAAAAAACTGCTACAGTGCTCTTAAAAAACGTTTCCAATTCCAAAAAAGAATATGTGTAGGTATGGTTGCGTCTTTCGAGAGTTTCTGTGTGAAAGACCGAAACTCTGACATTTACTTTTTCAAGAGAGTGTTTTGATGCAAATATAAAAGCAAGGCACTTTGCTTCACACAGCCAATCGTGCACAAACGCTTCTGTTGCAAGCTTAACCGGGTAGCGCATAGATTTAACGACGTCAACAGTATATTCCCCGTCCTTCACCAGTACAGAAGTCTTCCCTGTCAATGACAGCTCGGCTTCAGCAAGTTTAAAATTACAAGAGAGGTTGATATTCGGATAATATGTATTCCCTGCTTTATTCTCCTCGCGCTCAACTACACTTACTGCAAACGTCGGATCGTCTTTGAGTGCACTGTCGAATTTTTTAAAACGTTCTCTCTTACGGCAGGCAACAAATACCATATCCGTGACGGTTATATTCACTTTTTTGTCTGCCGTATTAATAAACATAGCTACCTCTTATATTTTTTCTGCCTTTTTCACTAATTCGTATATAAGCTCTGTACAAACATCTATAGGATCCTCATTGTCCGGAATAGTCTCCATAAAATCCCAAAGCTTATTTGTGTGAAGCATTTTATATGCACCATCAGAGAGCCCTTGAAATTTCAGTTTATTCCATCTCACTCCCCAATCAGCTATTGCAAATCCTATAAAAACAGGATCAAGCTTATCTTTATTTTCAAATGCAAAATCAACATATTCGCCATATAGAGAAGGTGTATGTTCGAGCCAAAAGCGTCTGTACAGCATTGCCTTTTTTAATTCAAACGGGTCCGAAATGTATTTTTCCAAAGGGAAAGCCGCATCGTTACAAAATAAGTTCATACAAGAGCTGCTTACAGCTTTTTCGATTTTGCTTTCTTTATAATTAATCTCTTCTCCGTTCATTGCGCGAGCAAGCAACTCAAACATTTTGGAAAAGCTGTAATACCCCGGTTCATACGCTTCATAGCACACACCGCTGACGCCAAGTTTACTATAAAGTTCCAAGTCCTTCAAATAAGAATTGGTACCATATTGGAAAGTTCCAAAATAAGACTGTTTCATTGCATTTTCGTGAATATAAACCTTACCCGTAAAAGCTTCGGTCCATTGGTTAAGCTTCTGCAAGTAATACTCATTGGGCGTTTTAGCCGTTATGATTTCGTTAGTTGAAGCCGCATAATTGAGTAATCCGGTATTGCAGGTGTCGGCATTACTACCTATAGGAAATGCCGTGTGTCTGTAAAATGTATCAAACATTATATTTGACATTTGAGTAAAAGAATTAGATCTGTCGGGAATGTTATATCTTTTTACATACACATCGGTTTCAAACTTCAATTCTGGTCTTGTTTCAAGCACTGCTTTTACGAAAACATCTACAAAAGGCTGCCACTTTTCCTGTTCGGGCATATTTTTGCAAATATTGCAACGGCAAAAATTCAGTCCGTCTGCCGCACGCATATGTACATGTCGAATCTGTTGCGGCAAAGACGTCAACCATTTTTTTGCTCCAAATTCATATGCTTCAAGTACTCCCTTTTCATGAGGGCAAGGATAAGTTTCACACTCAAGCGTTTCATTGAAACATGTTCCGTCAGCTTTTTTTGCAAACCATCCTTTGTCATAATCAACGTACGATAAAAATGTTCTCGGACCAAAGGTCATAAGAATAATTTCGATGCCGGCTCTTTCACATTCCTCAATTATTATTTCCTTATACCGTTTCCAGCCGTAATCGTAGTGGATAATAATTGTATTCATTTGAAGCTGTTTCATCCTTCTGATAAAAGCTCTGAGTTGCTCGGGGGTATGCCTCAACAGGCTTTCACATGGGTTAAAGCCTCGTATTTCAAATTTTCTCATCTTTATCTCCTTCTATTTGTGCCAAATGCGACAAAAGAGCCAATACAAGATTACGGTAAATTCCCATACTTCCGTCAAAAACGGTTTTGAACTCACAGGGATAAAGCGTTTTTTCGCAAAACAAAATAGGTCTTCTGATGCAAACCAGTGCGGAATCCTCGGATATACTCGAAAAAGTCACGCTGTCAAGCCCTTGCATTCCGCATGAAACTGCACTGTTGACGTTTTTTAACTCCAATACCTTCAACGAATTTCTGCCATCGAAAATACAAGTATCAATATTACAATCGAGAAACGCAGAAACATCGCATTTACCGTCAAGAACCAACACGTCAATATCCTTGGGTGGCAATGAATAAACCTCGTGAAATCCGTTTAAACTTTGCAATACTGATTGTTTTATTCTGTTTTGATTTGACGTAAAGCATATATTCATAAAGACACCTCCTCGGATATAATACCCATATCCGAGGAGAAATATCAAAGCATTGCTGCTATTCTTTGCCAAACCTCATCCTTGCCATTTTTTTTCAAGGACGAAAATTCTATTATATCAGCATCGGGAGATATGTACTCACAGCTTCTTAAGGCTTCCAACGCAGCTTTTTTATTCGTTGTGTTAAGCTTATCGGATTTTGTTGCCACTATAAAATAAGGAACGTTATTGGCATTCATCCAGTCAAGCATCATAATATCGTCTTTTGTAGGTCCGACCTTTAAATCAATCAGCTGAACAATGCATCTCATCTCGGCACTTTCAATATAAGTATTTACAAGCTCAGACCATTTAGCCTGTTCGGAGGCTGAACGCTTTGCATAACCGTAACCCGGAAGGTCTACAAGATATATTTTGTCATCAACCTTATAATAGTTTATAGTTATAGTTTTACCCGGCTGAGTACTGACACGGGCTAGGCTTTTTCTGTTAAGAAGAGTATTTATAAGCGAGCTTTTTCCAACGTTGGATCTTCCTGAAAATGCAAATTGAGGAATCTTATCGTGAATCAGCTGCTTAGGGAGACCTGCAGTAAGTACAAGCTCTACCTTAGAAGTATTAAGCATAGCTTTCTCCTTATTAATAATCAAGTGCAATATTCAAGGCATCACGGAAATTGGATACGCCTATAATACTGATACTGTTTTTAACCGCTTCGTCAACCTCTTCCAAGTCATCAAGATTATCTATGGGAACAATAACTGTTTTTATTCCGTTTGAGTATGCCGCCATAGTCTTTTCCCTGAGACCTCCTATGGGAAGAACTTCTCCACGGAGAGTTATCTCACCTGTCATTGCAACACTGCTCTTGACAGGGATACCCGTAAGCTCCGAAACAAGAGCGGTTGTAATTGTTACACCCGCACTGGGTCCGTCTTTGGGAACTGCGCCCTCCGGTACGTGAATGTGTATATCACGGTTCTTGTAGAAATCCAGATTCTTTACTCCGAGCTCTTCAGCCTTTGATCTGCAAATGCTTACGGCTAGCTTTGCGGATTCTACCATTACGTCGCCAAGCGAACCTGTCAGCTCGAGCTTACCGCTACCTACAAAGCTTGACGCTTCAACCTCAAGCATATCTCCGCCAACCTGTGTCCAGGCAAGTCCGTTTACAACACCGACACGCGACTCCTTGGGGTTCTTTTTGGGCTTTATCTTCTGCCTTCCGAGATACTCCGAGATCTCGCCTTTTCCTATTGCGTAATGCTCGTTTTTTTCGGTTACTATTTTTTTAGCTACAACTCTGCACAAGTGCGCTATTTCTCTTTCCAGATTACGAACACCGGATTCTTTTGTGTACCCTTCAATAAGTTCCTTGATAGCTACGTCGGAAACAGTGAGATTATCCTTCTTCAAACCGTGACGTTGCATCTGCTTAGGAATCAAATATTTCTTTGCGATGTGAAGCTTTTCTGTCATTGTATAGCTTGGAATCTCGATTATCTCCATACGGTCAAGAAGGGGTCTGGGAATAGTTTCTGTGGTATTCGCCGTAGCGATAAACATACATTGCGAAAGATCCACGGGCATTTCAATAAAATGATCCCTGAAAGCATTGTTCTGCTCGGAGTCCAGAACTTCTAAAAGAGCAGAGGACGGATCTCCGTGAGCATCACGTGTTAACTTATCTACTTCATCCAACAAAAAAAGAGGGTTCATACTGCCCGACTGCTTCAAAGCGGAAATTATTCTACCTGGCATTGCTCCTATATATGTTTTTCTGTGACCGCGGATATCCGACTCATCACGTACACCGCCGAGAGATACACGAACATATTCTCTGCCCAAAGCTTTGGCAACAGACCGCGCGACCGACGTTTTACCGACACCGGGAGGACCGACTAAACAC
>JAZSDT010000098.1:0-10769 GCA_045531285.1 Eubacteriales bacterium | reverse complement strand
ATTTGACAACGTCGGTCTTGCTGTATTTAATATGATTCCGATTCCGCCGCTTGACGGTTCCAGAATTTTAGATGCTTTTTTGCCCGCTAAAGCACTAGTAATTTATCATAAACACGAACAGGCAATAAGTATAATTTTAATGCTTATTATCATTTCGGGCTTTGTGTCCCCTTATATTCAAATTGGGGTTAACTTTATCGTTGGTATTATTGAAAAAACAGTGAGGTTTATTGTCAGAATATGAGTGACGAAACATTTAAGTATAAAAGCGAAACCTTCGACGGACCGCTTGACTTATTACTTACACTTATCCAAAAGAATAAGGTCAGCATATATGATATTCCTATCGCTGAAATTCTTGACCAGTATGTTGACTACATGGAAACAATGCGCAGTGAAAATATACAGATAGCTGCTGAATTTATAGTAATGGCAGCTGAACTGATATATATAAAATCAAAGATGCTTCTTCCCAGAGAAGAAGAGGAAGCAGACCCAAGAGAAGGCCTTGTAAATGCTTTGGTTGAATATCAAAAAATAAAAGTTGCCGCTGCATTTTTTGGAGAGCGAATAGAGTTTTTTTACGCGAGATTTAACTCAAAACCAATGCCGACGGTCGTTACAAAGGTAACTCCAAACGGCGATCCGAACGAGCTTTATGAAATCATGCAGTACTTGAGGACTGTGAGAAAAGATAGACGCGAAAGCGATAAGAGAGCATCAATAGGCACGATTCTGAGTGTGCCCGTAGTTTCTATAGAAGAGAAAATTGTGTATGTTCTTCGCATACTTGTCAGATCTTTAAAATTCGATAAACCTGTTAGTTTCAGGGTTTTGTTTGGCAATAATAAAGGACGTTCGGATAAAGTTGCGTGCTTTCTTGCTGTACTGGAGCTTGTTAAATCAGGACGCATTTCAATTTCACATGACGGTGAGGATGATTATAGAGTAGTTCTCAATAAAGAATTAAGAGGGCAGGAGTGATAGAATGGCAAAATTTTCTGAAAAATATTTAGAATACGACGAAGAGCAGCTGACCGGTGCGCTGGAAGCGGTACTTTTTGCAGCCGGTGAACCCGTTTCAAGAGAAAAGCTTGCTGAAATTTTTGAAATAACTGCATCAGAAGTTGACCTTGTTGCCAAAAGGTTGGAGGATAGGCTTCGTTTGACTATAGCAGGTGTGGAACTTGTTCAAACAGAAAGCAGCTATCAGCTTTGTACAAAGGCATCTCATTCCGATTTTGTAACTAAATACCTGGAAATAAAACGGCTTTCACCTATGTCTAAACCTGCGCTTGAAGTTCTTGCGGTTGTTGCTTACAGACAGCCGGTAACAAAAGGATACGTTGAACAAATCAGAGGTGTTGACTGTTCCGGTATAATGAATACCCTCGTGGAAAAGGGGCTTGTTGAAGAAAAGGGGAGACTCGACGCCCCAGGTAGACCGATTTTATACGGCACAACACTTGAATTTTTAAAACGTTTCGGTCTTAATTCACTGTCTGATCTACCCGAAATTGATGACGGACAGATGAAGATATCTGTAGAAGAATGACGGTGCTGTGCATATTCTTGTTTTTGTTATTACTTGTTTTTGCTGTTCTTTTTGCTGATATTTCACTTGTTTTTGTTTACAAAGATGAGTTCAACTTCAAAATAAAGCTTGGTTGCTTTTCTATAAGCGGCAAAAAGATTATTGATATTATTGAATCACGAGAGAAAAACAAGGATAACAGTCAAGTAAATACAGAAGAAACTCACCAAATAAAAAAACAACGTAAGAAAAAATCACCTTCTGACATTGTTGATCTTGTTTCTTATATAACAGATTTAATCAAAGCCATACTCGGTCAGTTTTGCAAGTATGCAAAACTTAAGTTGTGTAGAGTTAAAATCAGTATTGCTACAGAAGATGCAGCTGAAACTGCTTTGATATACGGTGCAGCTTCTTCCGCTCTGTATACGGCACTTGAATTTTTTGACAGTTTTATCACTATAAAAAAGAACTATAAAAATATTGGTATTGCACCTGATTTTTCGTCCGAAGAGTGCAGAATTGATTTGAAAGTTATACTTAAAGTAAAAATTATACATTTGTTGCTTGCTTTTATCGGTATATCACCGGTATTAGCCAGTGCTAAGAAAGGAAAATAAGATGAATAACGAAATGCCTCTTAAGCAAGTAATTGACGCTACTCTCGAAAACCTTAAGAATATTATGAGCACAGACACTGTTATCGGTGAGCCGATGACGGTATTTGACGACACGGTTATTATCCCTGTATCAAAAGTATCTGTAGGTTTTACCTCGGGCGGTGTAGATTTTGATGGAAAAAAGACGGATAACAAGCATTTTGGCGGTGGAAACGGTGCAGGAATGTCCGTAAGCCCAATTGCGTTTCTTGTTGTTACTAAAAACGGAGTAGAGCTTCTTAATATCAACAAATCGGCAGCAGCCAATACTCTTGCTGACACAGTCAGCGATTTTGTAACAAAGTCTCCTGAGTTGATTGCAAAGTTGAAAGAAACGTTCAAAAAAGAAAAAAAAGAGCCCGAAAAGACAGCAGAAAACGAATCGGTTGATTTGTCTGTGGAATAAAAACACGTTGCCTCACATATATTTTTAAAAAACATATGTGAGGAGAATAAATTTTGAAAAAACATTTTATAGCTTTAGTATTTATAATTGCTCTTTTCTTGGTGTTTGCACAGTGTGTTTTAGCGGATATCACAGTTGCAAACGCAGATGCGGAAGCATCATTGCCTGAGATTTCAGCTAAATCATACGTACTTGCAGATGCAAGGACGGGAGAGATAATTTTCGCTAATGACGAAAACAGACGAATGCCCATAGCAAGTACTACAAAAATCCTTACTTGTTTAGTGGCTCTGGAGAACACTAAGCTCGATGATATTGTAACTGTTACAGCGGATTCTTGCGGAATAGAAGGATCGTCTATGTATCTCTACGACGGTGAGAAGCTTACTGTACAGGATTTGCTTTACGGTCTTATGCTTGAATCTGCAAACGATGCCGCTGTTTGCATAGCAAATCATGTTTCGGGCTCTGTTAGTGATTTTTCGCAGCTGATGAATCAAAAGGCTACAGCGCTTGGGCTAAATAATTCACACTTTAATAACCCTCATGGTCTCGAAGATCCTGAGCATTATTCTACGGCGTACGATATGTCGCGAATTTGGTGTGAAGCTATGAAAAATGAAAATTTCAGAAAGATTGTTTCTACAAAAAACTATCGTATCGACATTGAAGGAAAAGATGGAAGTAGGTTTTTGTCTAATCATAACCGACTTCTCAAAACCTTTGATAATTGTATCGGCGGTAAGACTGGATTTACCAAAACAGCAGGAAGATGTCTTGTTTCAGGTGCTAAGTTTAACGGAGCGGAGCTTGTAATGGTTACTCTTGATGCACCAAACGATTGGCAAGATCACGTTTCTATGATGGAACATGCTATGTCTTTGTATTCAACAGTAGAAATTGCAACTCCCGGTTCAGTTTCACACGTTCTGTCAGTTGTTGGTGGTAAAGATAACAAAGTTAATTTAGTAAATTCCGACTCGCTTTCGCTTACTATTCGAGATGTACAGAATCTCAAAGCTAAACTTGAAGCGCCTCGGTTTTTATATGCACCTATTACCGATGAATCTGTTCCTTTAGCACGTGTTGTTTACTCTGTCAACGGCAACGAAGTTGGATCGCTTCCTCTTTATCCCGATTCAACAGTACAAAAGGTGGAAAAGAAATCATTTATTCAGCGCATATTGAATATTTTTAAATAAAGGACTAACGATGGAAAATAACGGACTTAGAATACAAAAATACCTTTCCGACTGCGGTGTAATGTCACGTAGAAAGGCGGAAGAAGAAATTAAAGCAGGAAAAATATTTGTTAATGGCAAAGCTGCTGAAATTGGACAAAAAATCAGCGCTACAGATGATGTAGTAACGTATTTAGGTAAAATCGTAGAAAAAACTGAACAAAAGTACTATCTTATGCTAAATAAGCCAAGAGGATACGTTGCCACTCTTTCTGACGAAAAGGGTAGGCGTTGTGTTGCTGACCTTGTTAAAGATTTAAACACTAGAGTTTATCCCATAGGGCGTCTTGATTATAACTCTGAAGGAGTACTGCTTTTTACTAATGACGGCGAAATTGCCAATAGACTTATTCACCCAAAGAGCAACGTTGAAAAGGTCTATTTTGTAAGAGTAAAAGGCAAGGCATCTTCCGAGCAACTTGAAAGACTCAACAAAAGTATGGTAATAGACGGATATAGAATACGTCCTTGTAATGTAACTGTTCAGGATGATACAACAGAAAATCAATTACTTAGATTTGTTTTGCACGAGGGAAGAAACCGTCAAATACGCCGTATGTGTGAGCAGGTCGGTCTTTTTGTAACCAGATTAAAAAGAATATCTGTTGGTAAAATTTATCTCGAAAGTCTCCCTGTCGGAAAGTGGAGGCTACTCACAAAACAAGAAGTTGATTATCTCAAGTCTCTGTAATTTAAGTGTAACCACATAATGTAGACATTTCCTATAAAGTAAAAGCTCGACAGAAAAATCTGTCGAGCTTTTAATATGCTTAAAAAATATTAACAGACGAAAGCTTTTTATAATTACTCCAAAGAAACGTTCCGGAAAATTTGTTTTCGTCATCTGCGTAGTTTCTGCAATCTACGTATAGTCTTTCTTCTTCGAGTTCTTCAATTATATCGATTGTTCCGTTCAGGTAGTCACTGATTCGTATCTTTGCAGTTTCGAACCTTGCTATACCGGTTCCGTATCTCATATCGTGTACTTCATATCCAAACGGTTTGTTGTAGCACATCCAAGCTTTTCTGTATGCGTTGCAGAATTCCTTGAATTTACTTATTATAACGTCGCATTCAAGGAGTAACTTGGATAAAGCTTCCTTATCGTTTCTTTTATATGCGTCTATAAGTCTTACGCCGAAATCTGCCTTGTTTTCCATAAGTGATGCGTATGCTTTAATAGCATTGAATGCAGGTTCAAATTCCTTTGAGTTTAAACCGATATTTTTAAAACTGGCTGAAAGCTTTTTATAGTATTCTCCGCTAACTTTTTCTTCCTTGATATGCTTATCTACTAGTCCTGTCAATGGGTCATTATATAAAAGCGCTTTTGAAATTCCAAAAAGTCCGCCGTGAGGATATTCTATTTCCTCGGTTCTCATGATATCGTCATAAAAATCACCGCAGCATCTTTTAAAGCTCGCCTTAATACTTTCAATATCAAAGCTTCTTGTGTAGTCAAAATCAGCGTACCATGCTATACCTGCAAGTGACATTATTAATTGCGCCTCAGAACCGTTATGCCACACAGTTGCTATAACGTGTTTCGTTTCTTTTTTCTTGCAAGCTTCCAATGCAGGTCTTGTATTTGCCAGTGAACGAGAAAAATGTATTGAATATCCACTCCAAGCCCATACGCCTCCTGCAAATACAGTGTCGTCACCCAGCTTATTGTGTTTTTCAAGAGTTTCAGCATAAAACTTTTCGTAATTTTTATAATAGTCCCAAAAAACTTGCTGAACTCCTTGGGGAATATGATCACGGATGTTATCTGGAAGCTTAACGTCAATATGATAATCGTAATATCCTTTAATGTCTTTACCGGACATTCTGAAAAACATATCACTCCACATCATTGGTTTGAGTCCGTATGACTTTGCAATTTCTACAACCTTATGTAAGTGCTCAAAATATATTTCTTGTTTTTCTCGGTATCCATTAACGGTGAGATAATTTCCGGTTCCGAGATCATGGGTTTCATCCATTCCCATATGTACTTTTCTTGTAGTAAAACATTCGGAAACAGTCCTAAATATATCATCAATAAGCTTATAGGTTTCTTCGGCACCTACAAGCATAACCTTTTCAGTGTCTTTGTATGGGGAAGCGGCTGCCCAGTGAAGATGCGTTGCCATATGACCAAGAACTTGAATGCAAGGAATAAGCTCAATACCTAAGGCCAAAGCATACGCGTCGAGCTCTTTGATTTCTTCCTTTGTATATCTTCCTCTCATATATCCAAAGTAAGGTCTGTTTTCTATTTCATAAGTATCTTCGGTATAAAGCATAAATGTATTCATACCCATGAGAGCCATTTTTCTCATCATGAATTTTACTGTCTCTACCTTCATTACAGCGTTTCGAGACATATCGATCATTGAGCCGTTTGTTTCAAATAACGGTGTTTCGGTAATTTCTTTTTTAGTTATACCTTCTTTATACCAGTCAACCAAATAGGCAAGACCGCGGAAAAAACGTGCAATACCACCGCCATATGTTATTGTAGCACAGTTGCCGTCAATATTCACCGAAACTATATTTTCGCTTGCTTTAATAATATCAACGTTTAAATCATAATTTTCGTCGCAAATTTCAAAATCCAGATCATTGGAAAACTCAACGATTCCTTTTTTTAATTCATCGTAATTATTAAATTTAATTTTCATTACTTACCTCTTACTCGTCAATGGCGTTAATACTTTTTAATTTTTCTATAATCTTAAATACGTCTTTTTCGATAATTTCCTTTGGCGCATCGTATACGTCCAGCATCTTTTTGATGATATCCGCTTCGGTTGTTTCTTCTTTCAGACAATCTATAATAAATGCAGCGGTTTTATTACTCTTTACAAGACCGTTAAAGCTACCGTTTGCCGAAACCAATATCTGCTCACCACAAGACTCGTGAGTTACAAATCCTTCTTTTAATTTCATATTTATTCTCCTTTAACTAGTTTATAAAATTATATCACGCAGATAATTTCAAGTCAATACTTCTTCTTTAGTTAAAATGTAATTGATATTTTAAGGATAATAATGTGTTGATCATTGCTGTTCTTTGAAAGCAAGAGAATGATGTTTTGGAATATTTCAAACTTTATCATAAATAACAATAGTGGAAGTGTATAGTTGTTGTTGATTAGAATTGAATATACTTTTAAAGAATCATTTTGTCTATTTTCTCAAAATCATACATATGAGGATATTCTGCCATATCAGGGGGGTGACGAAAAGCTGAAACGGCATTTGTTTCATTAAAGCTGATAACTGCAAGCATACATCCGCTCTCTCGGATTCTGGAGATATTTTCATCAAAAAAATCTCCGGTGTATGCAAGCATTTTGATTGATAATTTTTTACGCCTGCAAGCTATTCTGCTGTATAATTGGCAGGTGTATCAATGAAATTTGCATCGTGATCAATTTTTAGAATTTTGATTATGCACTCGGCACCAGAGCCATTCGTGGCGTATACCACTCTGCCACGCATTCCGTGATTGCAAACCATTCTTGCTATTTCTTCAGCGTGAGTAATTCCTTCCTTCAAGTCGATATTTACCTTGATACCGGTAAAATATGCTAGGTCAAGTATTTGAGATAAAGTAGGAACGTATTGTATTCCGTAAGGGGCATTGGGTGCTAATATTACCCGTTTATAATGCTTGCTTCCGTATTGCTGATTTTGTATCTGACAGTATTTCTGCATTTGTAACACCTACAACAATTGGATCGTGATTTGCAATAAATACACCGTCAGATGTTGTCCTGACATCGTTTCAATCATATCTGCGCCCTTTTGCGATGCCAGATATATGCAGAAAGTGTATTAGAATGCATCTTGTCAAGCACAAAGCCTTGATGTGCTGAGCTTATCCATGTCTTCATTTCATAACTCCTTTTTTAGTGAAGATGTTTGTTTTGAACTTAATACCAAATTCACTATGTCTTTATGTATATTATATCATAATATATGATTCAAATCAATATATTGAAAAATATCTGCTTAAAAATAGTCCATCGGACTATTTTCTTCACGGCATCTGCTATCGGGGTTCGATTCTTTCAATTGTCTACACAAAAACGAAAAGAGCACCTTGCGGTACTCTTTTGTTTTTGGTGGATCCGAGGGGTACTGGGCAACGTTCACGAAGTAGGGAAGTAGGGTAACCTTGACAAGACGGACAAGACAGACGACTCGGCTTCGATAGGGTAGGAAGTTTTTGAGTTTTATCGGTGTTTTTTTGTGATTAGTGTGGATAACATTTGAAATTAACTTGAATTTAAACATAAAAGTGAAATTCTAACGATATATAGGCATATTGGTATTATCACAAATGCGGAAAAATGTGTAAAAATCTGATAAAATATCAAATTAGCTATTGAAAATATTTTCATTATGTGATATGATTATAGCGAAGTTTCATTAAAGAAACGAAAATATTTTTAAGGGGTGATATTAATGCTTGATTACAAAGTAAAAATCGGTTTAGTTCCCGACGTACGTGACTTAGGCGACTTTGATACGAGAAAGGGAATATTTGAGCCTGCAAAGGGTGTTGAAAGAAAAGACTCGGCTATAAGCTACATTAAGTCAAAATTCGCAGATGAAAATACAGAATTTTGCGATTTGGAATGGCTTAATAAGCTTGGTGTTGTTTATAAGAATTCGGACTGTGATAAGGTATGTGAATATCTGAAGCAAGAGAACGTTGATGCTATATTTATCATCAACTGTAACTTCGGTAACGAAGAAGTTTGCGGACAGATAGCAAAGAAAATGGGGGTACCCGTACTTCTCTGGGGACCTCAGGATATGGTATTTGAGCCCGACGGTTCCAGATACACCGACTCTCAGTGCGGACTTTTTGCTATCAGCAAACAGCTTAAGAGATTGAACGTTCCATTTTCGTATATCGAAAACTGCGAAATCACTGCCCCTGTATTTGATGCAGGTGTAAGACAATTCTTGTCAGTTGTTACTATGGTAAAGAATTTCAAAAAGCTCAAGATCACCCAAATTGGTACGCGTCTTAACGCGTTCAAGAGCGTTATGATTAACGAAATGGAATTAACCGAGAAATTTGGTATTAATTTCCAGACTGTTAATATGGCACAGTTTATCGACAGATTCAATAAGGTGATTGTAGCAAAGAGTGAGGAGATAGAGAAGGAATCTGCAGTTATTAAGTCAAAATATAACATTGGTACCCTTGACGACGAAACCTTAAGAAAGCTCACCGCACTTGTATTTGTGTACATAGGTATTTTTGAGGATACTGCTTGTGACGTTATTGCAACAGAGTGCTGGTCTGCTCTTCCTCTTGCTGTAGGTGTAGCTCCTTGTCTTGCTATGAGTATACTGGCAGACATGGGATATAACGTAACCTGCGAGTACGATGTTCACGGTGCTATTACAAACGCACTTCTTCTTTGTGCTACAAGAGGAGCGCTTGCACCTACCTTTGGTGAGTTTACCGTAAGACATCCGGAAAATAAGAACGCAGAATTACTTTGGCACTGCGGTCCGTTCCCTTATTCAACAAAGGCAGAAGATTCCGAGGCGAAGCTTGTTAATACTAAGCCCGCATTCAGAGCTAAGGACGGTAAGTACACTATTGCACGTTTCCAGGGTGAGCGTGGTAAGTATACTCTTCTTGGCGGTAAATTTACAACGTGTGAAGGTCCTCTTACTCAGGGTACTTATATGTGGGCACAGTTCGGCAACTGGGCGAAAATCGAGAAGAAGATGATAAACGGTCCTTACATTCATCATATGAGCGAAATTTTTGGAAACTATTCCGAAGCTTTAGAAGAATTTTGTAAGTACGTTCCCGAAGTGGAATATGATCCCATAGAAGAGTAAAACGAAAGGAAAAAGTAAAATGACAGATTTTTTGTTTGATGTTATTGCAACCGAGCTTGAAGACGCAGTCGGAAGAGAAAATTGCTCTACAAGAACGATTGATAAAGTCTCCCATAGCGTTGACTTTTTCTGGCTTTCAAGAATGTGGGTAGACCGTGGTCTCAGAATGCCTGAGGGTGATTTTATAGTTGCTCCCAAGGATGCGAAAGAGGTTTCCGCTGTTCTTAAAATTGCCAACTACTATAAAATCCCCGTTACAACCTGGGGTGCAGGTGGCGGTAGCCAGGGGGGGGCTATTCCCGTATGCGGCGGTATTGTGCTTGACACAAAAAGAATGAATAAAATTTACGAAGTAAATGAGCAAAGCATGTACATAGAGTGTGGCACGGGTGCTATTTATAAGCATATTGAATTGGCGGCAAACGAGCGTGGATATGCTACCATGCATTACCCCTCATCGCTTACTTGCTCAACAGTCGGCGGATTTCTTGCACATCGTGGTATCGGTGTATCATCTACTAAATACGGTAAGATTGACGACATGGTGCTTCAAATGGAGGTTGTACTTCCTAACGGAGATATTATCGAAACGTCACCCGTACCCAAGCACGCTGCAGGTCCCGATCTTAACCAGATATTTATCGGTTCAGAGGGTACTCTCGGTGTAATGACCAAGGCTCAGATGAGAATTTACGAACAACCCGAGTCACGTCAATTTCGAGGATTTCTTTTTCACAATATGACAGATGCATTTAATGCAGGTAGAGAGCTTCTGCAGAAGTTTAAGCCCTCAGTTATGCGACTTTACGATGAGGCGGAAACCGCGTCTCTCATCAAGAAGATTGTCGGAGTTGAGAAGAAAGGGGCGTTCATGAACGTTGCAGTCGAGGGCATAAAGGAAATGGCTGACCTTGAAATGAGAATTCTTCTCGAAACCTTCGCTAAATACGGTGCAGAGGACCTTGGTAGCGAGTACGGAGAAAAGTGGTGGAAGGAGAAAATTACGTTCTTCTATCCCGGTCATATGATGGACATTCCCCAGTGCTTCGGTACTATGGATACAATCG
>JAZSDT010000055.1:0-9714 GCA_045531285.1 Eubacteriales bacterium | reverse complement strand
TGCTGCTATAACCACACGGGAATCATTTTGACACCCTATGATTTATTCTGGGCGGCGGTGAAACTGAACACTTCTACGGAAGATATCGTTTCAAACTACTGTTACAGATACATAGGAGATCAGTCAAAGCTTCCCATTGTTAGCATAAAGGCTGGCTCTTGTCCGTTCCACACACCGACAGGCTGTGTGCTCGGAGAAATGAAGCCTACTATATGCAGAATGTATCCGCTTGGTCGTGGATATATTGACGGAAAGATAGTCTATTTCAATCAGCCCGTTACCTGCGGTGACAGAAATCCCGCACAGACGGTTGACGATTGGCTGAAGCTCAACGATGTTTTCGAGGAAAACGAAAGGTTTTCAAAGGCGTGGTATGACCTGATAAGTAAAATCACTCTGTTCATTCACGAAAGAAACTTTTCTCCACGAGAGCTTGAGGCTTTTCAGACTACACTTACCCCGATTCTGTATATGTGCTACGACACAAAAGCATACTTCTGGTCGCAGTTTCTTGACAGAAAAGAATGTATTGAAAGAATATTAAAAGAAATTTAACGGAGGAACAAATATGTTTTATACTATACTTTTTTTACTTGCTTGCTACAACCTTTATACAAATGTAAAGTCTTTCATCAAAGAGCACGTTATTGTTGAAAACGGTGCTATCGCAGAAATACCGAAGAAGGCATACATATCCATCGGCGTAACCGTGATCTTTCACGTTATGGTCGCAGCGGTATGCATACTTCCGTCGATTCTGTTTTGAGAAAGGAGAAGCAGCGTGAAAAAGACAGTAGAAGTTAACGGTGTTCTCGGTCAGAATGCTACAAAGGGTAACAGAGCTGTAATCCACAGAGCTGAAGGCCCTTCTTATTACACATCAAAGGTTGTTGATGTAAGGAATGAGTCGAAGACCGGTATCGAGATTGAAACACTCAACACAATATACAAGATTACTTATCCGGAGGGCTTTAAGCTTGCCGAGGCGGTATGATTGTACGTTAGGTATACTTAGATAAAAAAGGACTCGCCATGCTTTCAAACGATTGCATAGCGAGTTTTTTGTCTTAAAGTGTGGCGTTGCATATTTCAGCAACGCCATGGTGGGCATCTGAGGAATCGAACCTCATTGGCTGCTCCCTTTATATTTGACGCACTTCAAAACCTCTTTTCCCTTTAAGTGTTCTGCTACGATACCCAGCAGCACCAGTAGGAACCATCCCCAGAATACCGATTAAAGTTACAACAATACACATAATATCAGCACCTTTCAGTTGAAATTTAATCTCAAATCCATTGCTGAACTTTTTGGTAAGCGTAAACGATAAGGCGGAAATTAAGAATTCTAAAGCACAGATAAAGGACTGTAAAATACTATTTACACATCTTATTGAGATAGTTTTGAACCATATTTTTGTCAAGCGATTGAATCAGCTCTCTTGCCCCATTATAACTTGTTATATATGCAGGCTCATTTTCTTTAAGATAACCATATATCTGCGAATATGGATCATATCCACGCTCTTTAAGAGCAGAAACAATAAGTTCCATTGCTTCAATAAAACTCTTATCTTCCAAAATGACACCTCCATTATACTTCATAAATATATTATACCATATTTCGCCATTTTTCTCAATAGTATTTTGTAAATAGCTATTTTGTTATAAAAAATTTTGCCACCCACTTTTTTAACTCCTGCCATTGAAAGTAATAAAATCCTATGTTAAAATAGCATTGTAAAAATGGTAAGCAGTTAAAACGGTAAGCAGTTAAGCAGGTACAGGTATGTTCCATCCTACGGGATAGGTATGGGCATTTTCGGTACCTGCTATTGTCATTTTTACAGGAAAACAAAATAATTGTATTGGAAGCAAACACACGTATTAAGTCTTTTTAGGGACTTTTGCGTGTGTTTTTTTGCTTTCGGAAGGAGGTAAAACAGATGAAATTGCAAAATTTCAGCGAGTGGTCAAGGTTTGGTGCGATTGGTTTATCTGCTGACTTGAATCACTCCTCAGTATTGGGGGTGATAAAGTTCAGGCATTAAATTGATCGTTAAACAAACAGCAGCTACACAAAACAAAAACAAATTATTTAGGAGGACTCAAAAATGAGTGACGAAAGAAACAACGGATTATTCGGCGGAAATGAACCTATCGATCTTGGAAGTGAAGGGGCCTTTACAGACCTTCCCGATTTCAGCAGTGATGATTTTGACTCAATTTTCGGAACTGCGGAAAAGAAAGACGATGCTCAGACAGAAAGTGCAGAAGTTAAGAGTGAAACCCCTGCACCTACAATAACCGATAAACCGGAGGAAACACACGCAAATGAAGAAACAACAACTGTATCACAGCCGGCAGCCGATGCAAAAGCTGAAGCAGCAGAATCTGATGTCGCAAGCGATAAATCAGAGGAGCAGGATCCTTTTGAAGCGGCACTGGCACAGGCAAACCAAAAACAGGCAGAAAAGGACAAGAGCGGCTTAGTACAGAAGCTTCCCATCTTCTCCTATGCAAATGCCAAAGAGGAAATCGTAGACACCTCAAAGACCTTTGATGAACTGCGTAACGAAAAAGCAGAGGACTTTCCCGAGCTTGACGATGCTACGGCAGTATCGTGGAAAATGACTTACGGAACCATCACAAAGACAGTTTCGACGCCTAAGAAAACCACGATTGCAAGTCTGAAGAAGCAGATTGAAGAATCAAAGGAATTTATGGACTGTCTTAAAAAAGCTAAGGGTGAAATCGAATGCAAGGTTATCCCGTCTGTTACGGCTAAAAAGAAAGGCATTGTTGCTTCCTATAAGGGAGTTGCAAACAGCCTTGAAGAAGCAGTAAGCAGCGGAAAGCAAATCGTATTCGTACCTTCCAGCGACGGAAAAATCTATGAAGTTCGCAACAATCAGATTGGGACATTCATAGCCGAAGCTGACAGCGTATCCCTTTTTTCAAAGGTAAGGGCCGGGTTTATCCCGGCTCTGCCGAAAATACCGTACAGTATCCTGTCGGAGATTATCGCCTTTTTCAAAACATATGTCACGGAAAAGAGCGAAAACGAAGCAATGGCAAATATCTACTGGTCGTTTGAAGAAGAAAAGTACCGTGTTCACGTTCCAAAGCAAACAGTTACCAAAGCGAGCGTTGACACAAATCTTCCCGATATTGATGAGGAAAAGTTTCTTCTTGTTATGGAAGTACATTCTCACAATACAATGGGAGCGGTATTTTCAAGAACAGACGACAAGGATGAGATTGCCACAAGGCTTTATACGGTTATCGGAAGACTTGATAAGGTCTTTCCCGATATGACAACACGCATATCTGTAGGTGGTAAGCATCTCGTTATTGATCCTGCTATTGTATTTGACGGTATCGGTGGTGAGTTCCCTGAAAAGTGGAAGGAAGCCGTTGAAATACGCAAGTACGAAAAGGAGGATAAAGAATGAAGCTTGCACTTAACAGACCTGTGAAGATAGTCATTATCGGTGCAGGCGGCACAGGAGGAAACGTAATTCCACATCTTTATCGGATTGCGTTTTCTTCTAACCGTCCTTGCAAGGTAATCATCTGCGACGGTGACATTGTGGAAAGAAAAAATCTCATAAGGCAGAACTTTGCCGAGTGCGACATTGGTGAAAACAAGGCACAGGTTATGGCAGAAAGGTATTCGGAGGTATTTGGTATAGAAACCGAATACATACCCGACTACATAGAAAGCGAAGAGGAACTTTTTGAGCTTCTTAACGTAAAAGGAAGCTACGGTAGCCCTAAACCCATTGGCATACTTATCGGTGCTGTGGATAACAACCGTTCAAGAGTTATGTGTAATAACGTCTTCAATAAGCTTGAGGACATTATCTACATTGACTCCGGCAACGGTGAATTCACGGGACAGGTAGTGTGCGGTGTGAAAATGGGCGGTAAGGTATTGAGTAAGCCCGTTGCAAAGGTTTACCCCGATATACTTACCGATACCGAAAAGTTTCCCTCCGAGCTTTCCTGTGCTGAAAGAAGTGTATCAGCTCCGCAGACTATTGCGGCAAACGTATTCGCTTCTACGGCTGTGGCAAGTATGCTGTACTACCTTCTTATCGAAGGAAGTCTTGAAAACACAAGAGTTGCGTTTTCATCAAGAAAACTCAGTCTCAGAAAGGTCGCATAATGAATGATTTTATTCTTACTCAAACAAAAGAGGTCGTAATGACCTTTGAAAAGACAGTGACGGTTACAACGGAAAAGCTTGAAACAGTAGATGCACTCGGCAGAAAGCAGGTACAGAAGATTACACACACCGAACAGGTTGATTACCACGATAACGGAAATCACTTAAGGAGGGCTGCGTAATGTCTGAAAGCTATTATGCCATAGAAAAGTTTGCTGAAGCTGAAAGAAGTCTTGTAAGTATTATCGAGGCTATGCCGATCAAAAGGAAAGCCATTGATATTTACAAGGAAAAGAACAACGTACAACGAGCAAAGGATACCTTTACCGAGCTTGAAAGCACAAAGCGAAAGCTGCTTGATACGGTTCGGGAATTAGGTCTTCTTTTCTCCGAGTGCGACATGTCCGATTCTTCAGCCTTTGCAAACAAGCTCTTCGGTGCGGTGAAGTCATTTAACCTTTTGACCCCCGACTACACCAAGCTCATATCTGCTGTTGAAACTCTTAGAAAACAGATACCTAAAACCGAAACGGTAGACGCAACTCTCATAGGTCGCCTTATGAACAATGTCAAGATGGGATATTACCCAACAGACATCTCTCACGTCAAGATGATGAAAAATGCTCTCAAATTCCCCGAAAACAAAGTCAATATCTTTGATCCGTGCTGCGGATGCGGTCTTGCACTTGAAGCTCTTGCTTTAGGTACGGACTCCATAACCTACGGAACAGAGATTGACGAAGCAAGAGGCAAAGAAGCAGAAACACGGCTCGACCGTGTAGGCTTCGGCTCCTTCTTTCATTCGAGGATAAGCTCGGAAGCATTTCATGTACTCTTTCTTAACCCGCCATACCTTAACGTAATCGGTGAAGGCGGTGTAAAGGCAAGAAGCGAGAAGCGTTTCCTTGTGGAAAGCATACATCATCTGATGCCGGGCGGTGTCATTATGTACATTGTTCCGTACTACAGACTTACCTATGACATTTGCCGTGTACTCTGCGATAACTTCAAGGATATATCGGTCTATCGGTTTCTTGACAGTGAGTTTTCAAAGTTTAAGCAGATAGTTGTATTCGGCATAAAAAAGAAAAAGGAAGACGGCTCGGATGAGGCAGAAAAGCTTTCGCAGTTTGCAATGCTTCCCGAAAGGATTCAGATGATTGATACGCTTGGTACTGAAATATACTCTGTTCCCGAAGTTGAGAAAAACGTGGAAGTTTTCAAAGGAGCAAACTTTAATTTAGGTGAGCTTCAGCGTCAGCTTGCAAAGTCGAAATCAATAAATATGTTCTTCGAGAAAAGCAAGATTGATGCTATTGAAAAACGACCGCTTTTACCTCTCAACATTGGTCAGGTTGGTGTGCGTCCAGATAGGACGTTGTTAAAAGTAATTTAAGGTGTTACGCTGCAAGTTAACGCAGTAGTCAAACGGACTTACCGAAGAGCGAAAGCAAAACGGGAACATAGCACGTCCGTAAAGCAATTATTTACCTAAAGGCAATTTGGTATGAATGGATTGCGATGACAAGCAGATACAAGGAATAATTTGGGTTTAATGAATGCGAGTTTCAAGTTTCTCTTTGACCGAGATAAGGGTAATTTGCCTGAAACCCTTAATACAAATATCAATATATAGGACCTACGTATATTGAGTTAACAATAAATTTGTGTAACGTATTGGAGAACCAATATTCAAGAAACGAAAGCAGTCCGAAAATCTGCGACCTATTAACAACGTTAACTGGAGATTACCTAAGTCGAAACGCTGATTTTATCAGCTATGTGTAATGCTGTAAAGTGATAAATTTCAAGGGTAAAACCAAGAAAGATGACACTGAAAATTCGATATGGTAACGGAGCTTTCATAGTAGTCTGAGAACCCTGAATTGACAGGGATAGCCGTAAAAGCGGAAGCAGGAAAACTGCTCACACGGCGAAGGAAAGCGGTTAATGCGTACTGGAATTAAAATTGTATAGGGAGGAAAACCTCAAATGAAACCAACAATGGAAATTTTAGCACAAATCAACACTAATTCATCGAAAAACAAAAACGAGATATTCACAAGATTATATCGTTACTTATTGCGTCCCGACATTTACTATGTTGCGTACAAGAATTTGTATTCTAACAATGGTGCAGGTACAAAAGGAATTGATAATGATACGGCTGACGGTTTCAGCGAAGATTATGTTGCCAAGATTATTGAAAAATTAAAGACCGAAGAATATCAGCCCACACCTGTAAGACGAATTTACATTGAAAAGAAAAACTCTGACAAATTGCGACCTTTGGGTATTCCAAGCTTTAGAGATAAACTTATCCAAGAAGCTTTGCGAATGGTTTTGGAAGCAGTTTATGAGCCTATCTTTCTAAATTCGTCACACGGTTTCAGACCTAACAGGAGTTGCCATACAGCTCTCAAATCTTTGAAAAGAGAGTTTAATGGTGCCCGTTGGTTTGTAGAGGGAGATATTAAAGGTTGCTTCGATAACATTGACCATAAGACTTTAGTAGAAGTTATCAATTCGAAAATCAAAGATGCAAGGTTGATAAAACTGATATATAAATTCCTGAAAGCAGGATATATGGAGGACTGGACGTATCACAATACATACAGTGGTACTCCTCAAGGCGGAATTATTTCACCTTTGTTTGCCAACATATATCTACACGAACTGGATAAGTTTGTGGAGCAGTTGAAGAAAGATTTTGACAAAGCACCCAAAATGGTGTTTACATCTGAATACAACAGTTTGGTTTGGAAAAGAAAAACTATCAGTGAAAAAATCAACAGTGCTTCGGAAGAAGAAAAGTCTGAACTGGTAAGCGAATACAAAGAATTCAGCAAACGTCTGGTTAAAACACCATCAAAATCCAATACGGATAAGAAGATAAAATATATCAGATATGCTGACGATTTCATCATAGCCGTTAACGGCAGTAAGGAAAACTGCTTAATTATTAAACAGAAATTGAGTGATTTTATCGCTAATACATTAAAAATGGAATTAAGCGACGCAAAAACTCTAATAACTCACAGTAATAATTATACGAGATTTCTTTCATATGATATTCGGGTACGCAGAGATGGAAAGGTAAAGCCTGATAAAAATGGTATCAAGAAAAGGACTTTGAATAATAGGACTGAACTTGTAATACCGTTAAAGGAAAAAGTGGAGAAATTCCTCTTTTCTCATAATGCAGTAAGGATGAAAAATGATGAAATTATTCCGTGTGAAAGAGTGGAACTTTTCAGACTGACTGACCTTGAAATACTCAATACATATAACAGTGAATTGAGAGGTTTATGTAATTATTACGGATTGGCAAGTAACTTCGGACAGCTGACATACTTTTCATATCTTATGGAGTATAGCTGTCTAAAAACACTTGCAGGAAAACATCGTACAAAAATTGCAAAAATCAAGAAGAAATACAAGGACGGTCACGGAAAATGGTGTATACCGTATGAAACGCAAAAAGGTATTAAACGTATGTATTTTGCCGACTTTCAAAAGTCTAAAGATACATCGTATGGTGATGATGTAATCAAAAATATTGCATTATATCATTCGCACTCTACTACAACATTTGAAAGCAGATTAAAAGCTCATAAATGTGAATTGTGCGGAACTACCGAAAGCGAAAAATACGAAGTACATCATATCAACAAAGTCAAAAATCTTAAAGGTAAAGAACGCTGGGAGCAAGTTATGATTGCAAAACGGCGTAAGACTATTGTTGTATGTGAAAACTGCCACAAAATCATTCACGGAAAGAAAGTGTGATGGAGCATTGATGGGAGCCGTATACATCGAGAGGTGTAAGTACGGTTCTGAGAGAGGTCTGTGCAAACCTACTATAGCAATATAGCAAGGCGGCACTTACCTACTCGCCTTAATTGGCGGTAGTGGTCTTATCAACGGCTACGTTGACTGCGACACACCCCATGTAATCAAAGGCAGAGTTATCAAGGAAGTAAAGAGGCGTGAAAACGAAGAGGAAGGCACTCTTACCGAAACGAGAGTGAACAGAATGCTGTTCAATATTCTCACACCGGAGGGAGTAAAACACCTTGCTTAGAAAGGAAATAAATTATGGAATACACATTAGATATCGGGCGTATGGTGTCGGCTCTTAAAAAGGCTGACAGCGAATCTTCAGTTCCAAAGTTTATCGAAACAGAGGGTGAAAAATACATCTATGATAATGTAATTGCAAAGTATATGTCAAAACAGCCGATATACGTCGGTGATATAGACTTTGATGCATTTGAAGAAGATGATATTACAACACTTATTGACGATAAAATGGAATTCGTTGACGGTCAAATCTGTACGCTCCACAACATTGTCAACACCTTTGCCGAAATGCCGGCTAAGGTTACAACGACAAGAAAATATTTTTAGGGGGACAAAATGAGACTTTCAACAGATGATTACTCAAGACAAATTCTTTTGCTTGTGTGCCTTGTTAAAGTATACTACGATGCCGGAATACGTAATTTTGACCATTATTACGGAGATGAGATCTCGATTGATTACTATTACGATTTCGTAATGGAGGCAATCCAAAGTGCCGCACCAATTGTCATTTACGACGAAAATCTTTATACCAAACATGGCTATGAAGAAGATAATGGTGAGGTATATATCTGGGCATACAGTTCAAAGGAAATGCAGGAATATTTTCGCATCGCCCGAAAGCTTTACAGGCTTGAGGGATGTAAAACCAAAGAGAATCCATATATTGCTCATATCAAGGCAAAAGCTGAAAGCATACGCGGTTTTCACGCATACAATTTTGATTACTTTTACGGACATTTGCGTAAAGGTGCAAGACTTGAGGTGCTTTGGGGTTACGACTTCGATTGCGAAATACCAATGTGTTTGTGGATAGTAAGAGTAATGACGCTTATAAGAGAAGAACTTCCCATTCTCAAAGAGAAATACAGAAAGGCTCGCCGTGAAAAGCGTTGCCGTAAAGGAGGTCTTTGTCATGCGTCGTGAAGATGAGCTTGTTATCCGCATAAACAGTGAAGGAAAAATCTTCGTTGAAGACATTGAAGACGGAGTAAAAAAGTTTAAAACGGTAGAACCTGATGTGTTTTTGAAATGCGTTAAGGATTCCATAAAAACAGGACTTGTAACAAGCGGAATAATGCCCGAGGGCTCTTTCTTCTATGGTGCGGGCGACGGCGGAACTCAGAAGATATGTATTGAGTTTCCGAAAAGACGCTGTGACATAGTTTATGAAAAGACAGAGTATCACGACTTTCCGCTTCCAAGGTTAGTGTTCGGCTTTTTAATAAGCAAAGGCAAGATAACAAATGTAAATCTCGGAGTTGTGGATGAAGGATTGCTTACGCCAAAAAGTAAGATGTACATATATCCTTTTTCCAATGTCAGCGGTTTCAGACTTTGCTGCGGCGGCAATAAGCTGCCCGAAATCAAATCGCTTCATCAGCTCACGGGAGTTATGCATTTCATAATGTCTATGCCCAACAACAACGATCACTACCGAAACGAGAGAACCAAGTTTGATG
>JAZSDT010000159.1:0-13827 GCA_045531285.1 Eubacteriales bacterium | reverse complement strand
ACATCATATCCGAGCTTTTTCTGCTCTTTTACTTTGTTTCTGGTTTGTTTCTTTTAGGAATTTCCGAGACCTTTCTCTTTGTTCAGTTTCTTTCAACCTTACTTTGTACATGTCTCGTTGTTTAATTTTCAATGTCCAATTTCTTCGCCGCCCCTCGCGGACAGCTTTGATAGTATAGCACACGAGTTTCGATTTGTCAACACTTTTTTTGGATTTTTTTTAATTTTTTTCAAAAAAGTAGTTATCAACAAAACAAACTAAGAATATACATATATTTTGTGCAATTTGGCACAATATAATATACTACTTGAAAACAAAAACCGCCTTGACTGGCAAGGCGGTTAATTGCTGAAATAAGACTTACGCGTTCATAGAATTAAGTTTCTTTGTGAAGAGACTCTTTCTTCTTGCAGCAGTATTCTTGTGCATATGTCCCTTAGCTACTGCCACGTCAATCATCTTAACTGCATCCTTGTAAGTTGCGATAGCTGCTTCCTTATCGCCTGCCTCAAGAGCTGCTTCATACTTCTTGATTGCTGTCTTCATAGCTGAAACATACATTTTGTTCTGAAGTGTCTTCTTTTCTGTAACAAGAACACGCTTCTTTGCTGACTTAATATTTGGCATCAAATACACCTCCTTAATTTACAATCGGCTTTCGCAGATTGCATACTGTCCTATTCAAGTACAAATCATATCACAAAATTCAAAATAATGCAAGTACTATTTTTCAAGTTTTTTAATTTTTTTACCATTTTTTGTTTTCAAAGGTTATTTTACAGCTATATATAGATATAATTTGTAGAAAGAGATTTTTTAAAATGTTTGAAATAAGAACCGATCTGGCTCTCGAAGCCCACGAAATAGCATCAAAAAACAAAGAGCACATCCTCGACGGTGTAATATTCAATGAATACAAAGAAGATAATTATACGATTACGCGAGTAGAAATCATTTCACCCGATGGAGAGAAAGCAACCGGTAAGCCGATTGGCAAATACCTCACGCTCCAAGTCGGCAAAATGTGGGACAGAGGCAACGAAGAGATTGAAAGGGTTTGCAATCTTTTGGCAAGAATGATAACAGAGCTATCAGGAAGCTGCGAAAGCGTGATGGTGGTTGGACTGGGAAATACCACCATTACTGCCGATGCACTTGGACCGAAGGTGCTGTCACACCTGATAGTGACGCGCCACTTAAAAAACGCCTCTCCGGAGATTTTTTCCAAAATGCATTTTTTTGACGTTTCAGCTATTTCACCCGGTGTTTTAAGCCAAACAGGGATCGAAGCCCTGGAAATTGTAAAAAGTGTGACAGATAAACTCAAGCCATCCTTGGTAATCGCCATTGATGCCTTGGCGTCAAGAGACATGGCAAGACTTGGTACCGTCATCCAAATCAGTGATACAGGCATCTCCCCCGGCTCGGGAGTAGGAAACAGCAGGCCGGCTCTAAACGTTGACAGCCTTGGTGTCCCTGTTGTATCAATAGGGATACCAACGGTTGTAGATGCAGTAACGCTGACCTCGAACGTTATCGAAATGTGTGGAGAAAACCTCAGCAATTTATCCCTTCAAAATTTCAGCGAATGTGAAAATATGTTCGTAACCCCCAAAGACTGCGACAAAATTATCTCTTTTATGTCAAGGGTTATAGGCTACTCTATAAATACCGCCTTCCACAGTGAATTAACCTTTGAAGATATTATGTCTGTTTTAAGTTAGGAGTATATAATGAAGAGAACAAAAAAAGCCCTTAATTTCATATGCTTTTATCTTACACTCCCCTTATTTATTTTCACGGTTCTTGCAACGGGAGTAAAAGCATTGGACGTTCCAAACACTTACGTCAATTATGACGCTTCATACGATATTGAAGAATATGAAGTGCTCCCTTCATATGAAATCGAAGGAGAAATACAAAACCCTAAAGGCAGTTATCCCATTGTTGCAAAGGATCTGTCAAAAGACTATAATATTTTGAACTCTACAAACGAACAAATAAACGAAGAAGAGCTTGCGTCCACTCCGTTGCCTCATCAAAGCACCAATCCTGTTGTTTTGGTGGTACATACTCACGGAACGGAATGCTATTCCAACAGTAACGAGTCTTTCGAAAGTGCAGACGTCAACGGTAACTACGGCTTCTACACAGACACAAGTCTCACAAGAACGTCCGACACTGATAAAAACGTTGTGGCTATAGGAGAGGCTTTTTGCCAAGTGCTTGCAGAAAACGGAATTCAGTCCATTCAATGCCGTGTCATGCATGATATTGATGATTACAACTCCGCATATTCAAACTCAAGAAATAGCATTAAAGAATACCTCGAAAAATATCCTTCAATTGAATATGTGATAGACATTCACAGAGATTCGCTTGGAGGAGAAGGCGGCGAAAAAATCAAAACATCCGCCAACTCTATTGAAGGAAGCGCACAGGTAATGCTGGTAGCAGGATGTCACGGGAACGGAGTTATATACCCTTGTTGGAAGGATAACCTTGCTCTTGCTTTACAGTACAAAAAAGTGATGGACAAAAAATACCCATCACTTTCAAGACCTATATACTTAAGATACTCAAGATACAATTTGGATTTAACAGTGGGAAGTATGCTTCTGGAAATCGGCAGTTGCGCTAACACCTTTAACGAAGCGCTGAAGGCGGCAAGACTTTCTGCCGAATGCTTCGCCGAGCTGTTAAAACAAGAAATCGACATCTCCTGATGCTATACCTACTGTTGAATTAATTATCTTCTCGGCATTTTCGGAAAAGCGAATACTTATTTTTTCAAGATACTGCTTATTGTCAGAATAGATGCTGATGCTGACTATATCTTTACCCTTCGCTGTCAACGCACACTTAATACGCCAACCGCTTCCCTCTTGAGTGATTTTGTTGGTATACACAGAGCCGTCACGCTTATATGATATAAAGCGCATAAGGGAGCGCATTGCATTATCTCGCACGTCGGCAATAAGAACGTCTGCCATATTATCTATAATAATGGTGCCTTTTTCACTTATTATATAAAACTCGCCGCCCTTTTCTCCTTCGTACGAGGCAATTGAGCCCGCTTCAATAAGCTCTCCAAAGGCCTCCGAAAAGTCAAAGTGATTTACGGCACCCTCCCACATAATTACTTCACTGAGAGTATCAAAATCAACCTCTAGTCCCTGCCTTTCAAAAAGGCGGAACAAATAAAGCAAATAGAGTTTTATTTCATTTTTTTCTGTTATTACTGTACGTCGGGGCATATTTTACCTCCTCACCAATTTCTAAATTAATTATATCACAAAAATTGACATTTTGCAATTAGTATGCTATACTTTTTTTGGAGGGATGTTATATGTTTATTGATATTCATGCCCACGTATACAGGGTAAAAACAAAAATTCCGGGTATAGTTGAATTTTGTGACCCAAAGGAATTGCTCAAAAGATACGATGAATTAAAAATAGAAAAAGGAGTACTGCTCCCTATAGTCAATCCTGAGGTATACCTTCCTCAAGCGGTAGAGGATATTTTAGAGATATGTGATGCTTATCCCGACAGGTTTATACCTTACTGCAACGTTGACCCGAGAGCAAGTACGAATACCCCTGATGCACCATTGGACAAAATACTTTCCTATTATAAGAGCAAGGGATGCAAAGGAGTAGGAGAAGTTATGCCTACCATGGAATTACTTGACCCCATGGTGCAAAATTTGTTTGCATGTGCCGAAAAGGTAGGACTTCCTATAGTCTACGACGGTTCCTGTCAAAAAAGAGGAGATTTCGGTCTTTACGACGACATTGGACTGCCACAGCTGGAATACACCCTTCTTGATTTCCCGGACCTCAAAATATTTGGACACGGTCCTGTTTTCTGGAACGAAATAGGAAGGCTTGACACAGTCGGCGAACGCGGTGTTTACTGGGGCAAAAAAGGACAGCGAATAAATCTGCCCAAAGGACCGATAACAGAAGAAGGAACTGTCCCAAGGTTACTTAGAAAATATGAAAATCTTTACGGAGATTTGTCGGACTGCACGGCTTATAACGCCTTCGCACGCGATGATAGCTACGGCCCAAGATTTTTGTCAGAGTTTGAGGACAGGATGTTTTTCGGAACAGATATGGTAAGTCCAAATATGTTCGTGGGGCTGGACGAATTGCTGGTATCCTGGCGCCAGCAAGGTAAAATAAGCGAGACAACTTTCCGCAAGGTAGCATACGAAAACGCAGAAAAATTATTAGGATTATAATACATAAGGAGAATAAAAATGGTTAAGCACGTTATTATATGGAATCTCAAAGAAGGATACTCGGCAGAAGAAAAGGAAACAATAAAAAAAGGAATCAAAGAAAGCATAGAATCGCTTAACGGAAAAATCCCCGGACTTATAAACGTAAGCGTTAACGTAAATCCCCTCCCCTCATCCAGCGGTGAGGTTATACTGGATTCTAGCTTTGAAAGCGAAGAAGCATTAAAGGCATACGCGATCCATCCTGAGCACGTCGAGGTTGCCAATACAAAGGTAAGACCTTTTGTTGCCTCCAGAGCATGTATGGATTACGAGGTATAAAACATGAAAAGACGTATATTAATACTGTTTTTTGCCGTTATTCTGATATGTTCTTCTATCCTTACCGTCAGTGCACGTAACGTATCGCTTGAAGAATCCTATGCCGTTAAACTTAAAGAGCTAGGGTTGTTCTACGGTGTTGGCGAAAACGATTTCGACCTGGAGCGTGCACCTACCAGAATAGAAGCACTTGTTATGCTTATCCGTGTACTTGGTGAAGAAAGCACCGCATTATCCGGCACGTGGAAGCACCCTTTTACAGATATCCCAAACTGGGCAGATAAATACGTTGGATACGCTTACGAGCACAAGCTTGCAAACGGTATGTCGTTAACTGAGTTTGGCACAAGTAATGCAACGTCTGCTCAATATCTCACATTTATGCTGAGAGCATTAGGATTTTCCGATACTAACGGCTTGGACTTCACATGGGACAAGCCTTATGACTTAGCCCGACACGTAGGAATACTTCCCAGTTCGGTAGATTTGGAAAACTTTTGGCGTGCAGACGTAGCAACAATTTCATACACTGCCCTTTCTGCAAAGCTCAAAAACTCCAATCAGGCATTGTACGAAAAGCTGGTTTCGGCAGGCACGTTCACAAAAGAAAAATACAATGAAGTAATCTTAGCAAAGCCGGAAGATACAAATATTACTCTCACCCCTGTTGAAATTTCCGAAAAGTGTGCAAATTCTGTCTTCTATATAGAGGTATACGCATACAACGGCAGATTAATGGGATCTGGTAGTGGATTTTTCATTTCATCTGACGGTTATGCAATCACCAATCATCACGTGGCAGCCAACGCAAGGTATATGTGTATCACAATGCCTGACGGCACAAAATACGATAAAATATCGGTTATTGACTCAAACGCAACTCAGGACCTTGCGCTTTTAAAGGTAGACAGCGAAAATAAATTCAGTTATCTTGAGCTTGGTGATTCAACTGTTTTGAAGCAAGGTCAAAAGGTCTATGCAATAGGAAGCCCTCTGGGACTTGAAAATACAATGTCTCAAGGAATTATCTCCAATACAAAGCGTATGATAGGAGAAACCCACTACATACAAATATCGGTTCCCATTGACAACGGTAGCAGCGGCGGTGCGCTTATAGACGAACAAGGAAAGGTAGTCGGTGTTACTTCAGCAGGCTTTTCTGATTCAGGCAGTGACCTTAACCTAATCATTCCGATACAGTACGTAGATACCCTTGACCGCAGTTCTGAACCCGGCTATGACATTTGGAACGAAAACTATTTCCCCGGTATGTCGTATATTTACAATTTTTACACGTTTTCGGGAATGCAGGCTCTTAATTACAATTTTTCCGATTACGGATATTCTCTTGTATATAACGGCTCCGACGTACATGAAGTAAAAGACATTGAAGGAAATATCTTATACACGGCTGACGACAGCTATAACTTCTGTATCACCCAATACGGTCTCGCACTTGAAAAGAATGGACTTAAGCATACAAAAGTTGACGGTCATACCGACGTTTATGAAAATGACATTGAGTCAATAAAAATAGTCAAAAGCACAAAGTCTGATAAAAACATCACATTTTACGTTAATCTCAAGCCTCAGTATTATCCCGAAGCAGAAGGTCTGATTGATTTAGGCTGGTATATGGGACTAAAAGCCAGTGCTTCAGAAAGCGACGGCAAAAAGGCAACGTATAGCTACGATTGGTCTGAAACGTCTGTTACTTGGGAATATATGCACAACGTTCTTGCAGGCTATATCACAGAAGTCGCATCCCCCAGATACACCTGCTTTGATGATGAATTCGACAAGAGCGGAAACTTCCTGGCAGTTATTACCGACCACAAAACCATTATAGAGCTAACACTGACAGACACACACGTAAACGTCAGCATTGAGCCTTTCAGAGCAGACGTAATTGCTAAGAACTTTGAAATCCTTGCAGGATATATAAAGAAAAACTGCACCTCATCTGCAAACGGAAAATACACATATTCCGCAAAGGATGGAGAAGACACCTACATTGTGTCCTATGCAAACGACCTGATTTCATTTGCTGGAAGAGTAGTTCTTCCCGATTCAGAAATTCAGCTTTACGTAAGATTGGACAGATACGGTGCCGGAAAAATTGAAGCAACTATTACAAAAGGCAGAACAACATCAAAACTAACGTCCACACTGTATCCAAAAACATTTTCAAAAAACACCGTTTTGATATCAAGCTCCTACAGCGGACAAAATCTCAACCAAGACAAGACGACAGTCGTATCCGCTGCAGTTCTGATTTTAAAGAAATGTGACACACTTATTCTGGAAAAATCAAGCATAGGACTCACTGAGCTTGGATTTACACAAATTTACAAAAACTAAAAGCGGCTTTTAGCCGCTTTTTACTTTATAGGGAATTCCTCGATTATTACGCCCTCGCCGTTTTGCTTTTGAGGTTTATTTCCAAAGCTGCGATAGGCGAGAATTGCCGGCGGAGGCTCTCTGCTTTTACTTTACAGGGAATTCCTCGATTATTACGCCCTCGCCGTTTTGCTTTTGAAGTTTATTTCCAAAGCTGCGATAGGCGAGAATTGCCGGCGGAGGCTCTCTGCTATTTAATATTTCTATTCTGTTTTAAATTACCAAAGTCTCACCACAAGAAATATAATACAGATCGGTCATATATTTCTTCATAAATTGGTACTGTTCCACGCCTGTACAATGGCAGGTATAAAATCGCGTATCAAACGAATCCAGATACTTGGCATATTCAGCAAGTTTTGCGTCTGTAGGCAATTTTGAATAATGGAAACCGCCCACGAGCACATCGGGATGAAACCACTCGACAATATCCATTATCCCTTTGTGAGAGCAACCGCTTATTAAAATACTTTTACCTTGCTCCTCAATAAGCAGATATTGCTCGTGACGAAAATCGTCGGATACAAATAAACCATTCTCCTTCGAAAGCAGTCCAAAGCTTCCCAGATCATGTCTTCGCTCTTTTGAGTTACACGAGTAAACAGACGCGCCACAACCAAGGTCATAATTGTCGTCGGTGAAAATCAATCTCGATTTCTCTTTAAGATTTGCATTTAGCCCTATATATTTTTCCGTACCGTTGTAATGAGGCTCAAATGCATATTTGCTTACATAAACAGGTGCTTTTTTATTAAGTGACAAAAATGTCTCTAAACCGCCACCATGGTCATAATGACCGTGAGACAGTATTGCTACATCCACGTCGGACAAATTTATCCCCAGTGCTTTTGCATTCCTTACAAATAGGTCGGTTTGCCCCATGTCAAAAAGTATTCTACATTCTTGTGTTTCAATAAAAAGCGATAGACCGTGTTCGGCAAATACACCTTCCATGTTGGATATATTTTCTGTTAGTGCAGTTATTTTCATAATTTATAATTATAGCCGAGGGAAGACAACTCCCCTCGGCTGTTTTAGTTTAGTCTATAACTTCTACAGTCTTATTGTAGAATGATTTGAGTGCAGCTGTTGCCATTGTGTGTGAGAGAACTGTTTCTTCAGGAGTAAAGAGTCCGAAGGGTACTTCAACACCTGAATACTCAAGCATAAATGCTGCAATCTGCTGCTGAATAGCATCTGTGAAACCAAATTCAAAAATAGGTCCTGTTATGGTAGGAATCATAGGCTTGTAACCGATGATAATACGGTTCCAAGACTGCTCCTTACCCCATGATGACGTATAGTGGAATGCGTTTGCATCATCACTTGTAAACTTAGCACTGCAATCCATACCGTATATTTCAAAGAACCAACGGTTAGTTGAACCGGGAGCCATACGCTTTGTTTCAAACGTCATGGGAATCTCGTCGCCGTCTGCATTGAGAGTTGTAGCAAAAATGGTACAGTTATCAAAAGTATCACAAACTGCCATACCTCCCTTGCCGTCAGGTCTTTCCTTGACGATATTACTAAAGTGTGCTCTTACAGTCTTTGGCTTAAAGCCGAGACGGAAAGGAACGTGCTGTGTGTGGATACCAAGGTCTCCAAGACATCCGTACTCACCGTTGAACTTAACCATTCTCTTCCAGTTGATAGGCTTATTGGTGTCCATATCACTACAATGGTTAAATCCGCAATGGATTTCAAGTATCTTACCGAATTTACCTTCCTTGTACCAGTTGATCATCGTCTGCATTGCAGGGTAGTAAGGGAACTCGCTGCAGCAACGTACAAACGTATTGGGATTTTCTTTGATAGCTTCCATAATGCGTGCATTAGCTTCTTTATCGATACCGAAGGGCTTTTCGCCAAGAAGTGCCTTACCGCTCTTTATGATATCAATATAGAACTGCTCATGAAGGTTGTGAGGAACTGCACAATAGATAGCATCTATATCGTCCTTATCAAGAAGCTCTTTGTAATCTGCTACAGAATACTTAATTTCAGGGAAGTTCTTCTGGAACCATTCCATTTCCTTGGGAACAACAGAGCAAATACCTACAATTTCAGGGCGAGGTACGTCATCTGTAAGGTGGCACCAACGTGCCGCAGCGGAAGCGAATTCTCTAGCCATAAGTCCGCATCCGATAAGACCGAATCTTACTGTTTTCATATTCTTAAATCCTTTCAAAAATTTCAAAAAGCAGTTGCAGAAATACTCTGCAACTGCTTAAAATCAAAGATTAATATCCGAAGTACTTTTCAGTTTCAGTAACTGCTTCTTCGATGATATCAAGACCCTTGAGAGCTGCTTCGTCATCGAGGATCATAGGAGGAGACATACGGAGGATGTGACCTGAGGGAACCCAAGCAAGACCCTTCTCGAACGCCTTCTGATAAATCATTGTACCTGCTTCTGCGAAAGGCTCCTTGGTATTTCTGTCCTTAACAACTTCAATAGCCTGGAGACAACCGATTGCACGAACGTCACCGATGATAGGATGTCTGTCCATCATTTCCTTCATTCTCTTGAGCATAATTTCACCGAGGTGAGCAGAACGCTCGTTGAGGTTCTCTTCCTCAATAACCTTGATTGATTCAAGAGCAGCGGCACAAGCCATGGGGTTTCCGCCGTAGCTGGAGGAAGCTGAAATCTTTTCAATTGCGGGAGCAAGCTTTTCTGAAACTGCGAGAGCGGTTACAGGGAAGCCGTTACCGAATCCCTTGCCAAGTGTTGTGATATCAGCTGTAACGTTCCAGTGATCCATAGCAAGGTACTTACCTGTTCTTGCCATACAGTTAAGAACTTCGTCAGCAAAGAGGAGAATATCTCTCTTGTCGCAAAGAGCACGAAGTGCGGGAAGGAAATCATCCGGAGGAATGATTGAACCGCCCCAACCCTGAACGGGCTCGAGAACGATAGCAGCAACATTCTTGCCGCCTGAAGCACAAGCATTGTCGAGCATACCCTCGATCATGTGGATGTAGGGTGAAGAATCCTTCCAAGCCTCTTCGGGAGTTCTACCGAAGAAGTCACGGTAGGGATTGGGTCTGGGAACGAGCATAAATCCGGGTGCTCTCATATGTGTGTCGGGGCCAACTACTGCAAGAGAGTTAGCGCCGTATGTCTTACCGTGGAAATCTCTGAAGAATGAGATAAATTCCTGCTTTCCTGTTGCAGCTCTTGCGCAACGAAGACCTGCTTCAACTGCAGTCGTACCTGAATCGTAGAACTGGAAGCCGGCAAATCTGCCACCTGTGATCTCGTGAAGCTTTTCAACAAGCTCCATCTTTACCTTTGTTGTAAAGTCGTGGCAGTTCATAAGGTTCATTGCGTTCTTAGCAACTGCTTCACTGATCTTGGGATGACAGTGACCAAGACCTGTTACGTAGATACCTGATGAGAAGTCAAGGTATGTATTACCGTCAACGTCTGTAAGTGTGTAACCAAAGCCCTTATCAAATGTTACGGGGAAAAGTTTAACCTGGCTGGAATAGCCCTTCATGTACTTAGCGCATCTCTCATGGTACTCAACTGACTTAGGACCGGGAACAGTCTCTGTCACAATGTGAGGAACCTGTGTAAGATCCATACTTGCCCAATTTTTGCTCATATGTATTTACCTCTTTCTTAATAATTTATCGGTGACCGCAATCACCCATTTTTTATTTACGATATGATTATACACAATGCACACAATTCTGTCAAGATGTTTTTGTGAATTTCTTTCGATTTATTTTCGATTTATTTTCGTTTCTTTCGTTTTTTTACTTTAAGTAGGAAATTTCTCGATTGTTACGCCCTCGCCGTTTCACTTTTTTGAACATATGCAAAGCTTTGGATAGGCGAGATTTGCCAGCGGCTGCTAGCCGCTTTTTTAAATATTTTTTATAAATATGCATTTGCTACTTGAAAAATGAATAAATGTGTGCTACAATATGCAATATCAAATCAAGGAGAATTCCCATGGTTAAGCAAGTTGCAACAACAGCATACCGATTTTATTATTACTTTACCGCGAATATCAGGTAAGGTCTTTCGGTTGTGCTGTCATACGGGGAATTTTAAAGCATTATATTTTCCGCCCGTTGCCGACCGGCCGCGGGCGATTTTGTTTTATTTGCAAAAAAGGAGTCAATACAATGATAGTTATTCTCAAACAAAATCCAAACGAATCACAGGTAGCTCATTTAAAAACATGGTTGGAGAGCAAAAATATAACCATACACGAAAGTGTTGGTGACTCCCACGTCATTCTCGGTCTTGTGGGCGACACTTCAAAGCTTGACAAGGACCTGATAGCTGCCCTTGACATAGTAGAAGACGTAAAGCGCGTGCAAGAACCGTATAAAAACGCAAACAGAAAATTCCATGCCGAAGACACCGTCATAAAGGTAGGAAATACGCAGATCGGCGGCGGTACTCTGACGGTTATGGCAGGTCCGTGCTCAATCGAAACCGAAGAACAAATTATTTCGGTTGCAAAAAGCGTAAAAGCGGCAGGTGCTACGATACTGCGCGGAGGAGCGTTTAAGCCCCGTACGTCACCTTATTCTTTTCAGGGGCTTGGAGCCGACGGACTTGAGCTTCTCAAGGCTGCAAGAAAAGAAACAGGTCTTCCTATCATCACTGAAATAATGGAAATTTCACAGCTTCCACTGTTTGAAGACGTAGACATCATTCAAGTAGGAACAAGAAATATGCAAAATTTCAATCTCCTGCGTGAGCTTGGACGTCAAAACAAACCTGTAATGATAAAAAGAGGAATGTCTGCAACCTACGAAGAGTGGTTAATGAGTGCAGAATACGTTATGGCTTCCGGAAACGAGCAGGTCATTCTCTGCGAAAGAGGAGTCAGAACCTTTGAGTCATACACAAGAAATACTCTCGACATTGCGGCTATTCCCGTTTTGAAAAAGCTGTCACACTTCCCTGTTATCATTGACCCAAGTCACGCCACAGGCAAATCGGCTCTGGTTGAACCGTTGGCGATGGCGGCAGTAGCAGGAGGAGCAGACGGAGTTATGATAGAGGTGCACAATGATCCTGAGCATGCTTGGTGCGACGGACCGCAATCACTTAATCCGGAAGCATTTAAAAAAATGAATAAAAAACTTATAGCTCTTCATGGCTTTATGAAAACGATGGGAGACTAAAATGAACGTAGGATTAATAGGTCTCGGACTGATGGGCGGTTCGATGGCAAAAGGAATAAAAGTTAAGACAGGACACAGCGTTTTCGCCTTTGATATCAGCGAAGAGACCATGTTGATGGCAAAGCTGTCGGGTGCTATGGATGATGAGTTGAACGACAGTACCCTTCCGCTGTGTGACGTGATATTTCTTGCACTCAGACCGGGAGTCGCTATCAAATGGCTTGAAGATAATGCCACAAAAATAGCTTCTCACACAACTGTTGTTGATTTCTGCGGAGTTAAACGCGCAGTTACATCCAAGATGCGTAAAATTGCAGATGAAAACGGCTTTGGATATATCGGAGGTCACCCAATGGCAGGTAAGGAGCGTGGCGGTTTTAAAAACTCTACACCCGATCTTTACGTAGGAGCGTCGATGATACTCACGCCGGATGAACAGACCATACCTGAACTTTTGGAGGAACTGAGCAGTCTCTTCTATGACGTTGGTTTTTCTCGCATAGTTTATTCAACACCCGATGAGCACGACAGAATAATTGCATACACGTCACAGCTTGCCCATATAGTTTCCAGTGCATATATAAAATCCCCCGAAGCTCAAAGGCAAAGAGGCTTTTCAGCAGGAAGCTTCCGCGATATGACAAGGGTTGCATATCTTGACGAGGATATGTGGACAGAACTATTTTTAGAGGATGCGGACTACCTTACTCACGAGCTTGACGTACTCATCGACAATCTTGAAAAATACAAAATTGCGCTTCATAGCGGTGATAAAGATACTCTGCACAGCCTTTTGAAAGAAGGCAGAGAATGTAAAATCAAGGCAGGTGGCAACTGATGCAAAGAATAAAAATCAACGTGCCCGATTCCTATGACGTAATGATCGGAAGCGGCATACTCAAAGACTGCGCCGACATATTAAAAAGCGTTAACGTTACGGGCAAGCTTGCAATCGTTTGTGATTCAAACGTTGCCCCCTTGTATCTTGACACGGTAGAAAAAGCTTTGAAGGACGGCGGTTATGACGTTGTGCACTTCATTTTTCCTGCCGGTGAGGAATCAAAAAATTTGTCAACCCTTTCTGATATATTGGAATTCTTTGCTGAAAGCGGACTTACACGGCGTGATACAGCCATAGCACTGGGCGGCGGAGTAACAGGTGACATGACAGGCTTTGCGGCAGGTACGTATATGAGAGGTATTTCGTACGTACAGATGCCCACTACACTTCTTGCGGCAGTTGATTCATCGGTAGGAGGTAAAACCGCCGTTGATTTGAAAGCAGGAAAAAATCTTGCAGGGCTGTTTATTCAACCAAAGGTTGTAATATGTGACACCGACACATTGCAAACATTAAAAAAAGAAGTCTATGCCGACGGTATGGCAGAAGTAATTAAAACTGCAATTCTCGGGGACAAAGAGCTCTTTGAAAAGCTCGAAACCGCGGAAAATGACAACGAATATATCATATCAAGATGTGTTGCGTATAAAGGAAAGGTTGTAAGCGAGGACGAATTTGAACTGGGAATTCGCAAGCTTCTCAATCTTGGGCATACGGCGGGACACGCCGTGGAGCATTGCTCGCATTTTGCCATCTCGCACGGCTCGGCCGTCGCCATCGGCATGGTGCTGATGACGCGCGCCGCCATCGCACACGGCATCTGCGATCCTGCGGTGCTCCCGCACATGAAAAAAATGCT
>JAZSDT010000027.1:0-8649 GCA_045531285.1 Eubacteriales bacterium | reverse complement strand
CAAACTTACAAGTCTTGCATCGCTGTGGTTTAGCATATTGGCAATATAGTTGCCGACACTGTATTCTACTGTAAATGCTACGCTTCCGTCACGATTGTAGATTATAAGCGTTTGCGGTACACCGATGCTCTGAGCGTTAATATCTTCGATGTCGAAGTAAATATATCCGCCCTTTGTTCCGTACTCAACGTCACAGGTATAAGCCGCATTAAAGGCATCGATATCTGTTACGTCGAAATAATGACGGATAGTTACGTTGTCTTCAAGAATGAGTGAAGTTGCGTAGAATTCTGCACCAACCAGAGCTTCTTCACTTCTTCTGGGGCCAACAAACGCTATGCTGTCACCGGACTTGTAGTTTTCGAGATGTCCGCCATTGAAGTAATTTTCTGCATATTTGCCGTAGGTTTCAAGGCTTTCTACAAGAGGTAAAGCTTCAATAAATGTTTCATCCCCTTCTGCAGCAAACTTCTTTGCAGCTTCAATGTAGCTTTCAACGTCAAAATTAACCTTTGCTATAGATATAGGAGTTTCTATATCATTCTTAGTGTAAACTACGAGCTCTGTTTCAAAGCTTACGTTGTCAATATCCTTTGCAGCAACGTAAAGAATTGAATAATACATACCCGACGTTTCATCCTTAGCAGGGACAAAAATGCGGTCAACTCTGTAAAGTGTTGAATAGTTAGGACTGCTTTCGTTACATACATAATCAGCGTTTACTGTTGTTACCTTAAATTCAGCTCTTTCAAGTGCCGCTTCATCAAGTGTCATATAAACCTTTACGCCGATTCTTCCATCAAGCACGAGGCTGGATCCTTCAAGAACGGCTTCGGGTTCTTCTTCCCCACTTGATACAACTGTAATTTCGCAATTTGCCGTATATCCACCGTCTACAGTTGTAGCGGTGATTGTGGTGTTACCTCCCTTGCGAGCTTTCACAGTACCGTTTTCAACAGTCGCAACCATTTCGTTGGAGGAAGTCCAGATAACGTTCTTAACCATTGCGTCTTCGGGAAGAACCGTTGCTGTCAAAGTGAGTGTGTCGCCTGCGTTGAGCTCTGCAGAGCTTTGAGAAAGTGTAATACTTTCAACGTAAGACTCCTTGTCTGCGCCGTAATATGCGGCAAGCTTTGCTATATCATCTGTTGTCATTGCTTCTTTATAGATAAAGAAGTCGTCAAGAGAGCCTTTAAGTGCTGTGTAATCGAGAGTAGTGTTCTGACCGATTATCAGGGGTACGTTTGTCAGGTCGCTGTCCTTGAGTGAAACTGGCTCTGTGTAGTGGAATTCAAAGTCCACATACTGAGTCAGCTTGTTGGTAGTTCTGTCGAAGGTGAACATATAGTGCACCCACTTGTTGTCGTAGTCAGGGAAATGCCAGTTTTCAAGCTGTTTCCAAACTGTAGGATTGGTTGCACCGTTCGACACGAACATACCTGTTCTCGCCTGTCTGAAGCCAAGGTTGTGTTCTTCCTTGGTATGAATCGCAAATCCGGGTGTTGCAGCATATTTTTTTAAGTCATAGGTAGAACATACAAGTGCTGTCTTCTTCATGTCCTCGGTATAGTCGGACATATCGTATTTCAGCCAGAAGCCGATTGTGAAGCTTTCTGTTGCTATGTGACAATCCTCTGTTGTAATATAACCGCCCTCGGAGAAGTTGGCGCCCTGACCGAAGTAGCCGTCCTCATAGGTGATAGTACCGACCTGAGTGGTTGTGTGATTGCCCGTTGTGTCGTTGATATTGCCGTCAAATTCAGCGAGGATATTGAACTTGTCTGCATCAAATACGTCTGTGAGATGCTCACCGCCGTCAAGTGCGGGAGTGGGCTCAGTAACATGGTTTCTGATGGGTGAGCTGATGTAAGGAACTTCGTTCCTTTCCATTCCGTTTACGTCTGCAAATACACCGTCGGGAACTCTTGCAGACCAGGTCTCGGGAATATCCATACCAAGTGCGTATGCCGCAATTGCCGCAACGTCACGGTTTTCCCAGTCCTTGATCTCAGAGCCCTTCATAACCGTTCTACCGCTGACACCTGCATAGACGTACATTTCAGCCTCGGAAAGCTGACCGTGTCCGCCGCCTGATGCTACGGGTGTTCCGCCGTGGTCAGTACATACGATGAAGAGTGTATTGTCGGCATAGCCGTTTTCTACGTACCAATCATAGATGGGACCGATATTGGAATCTGCGGTTGAGATTGATTCAAGATATTCGGGGAACTGTGCACCGTAGCCGCCTGCATGTCCTGCGTGGTCGGGCTCTGATGTGTAGAAGAACATGATTTTGGGAGGTCTGCCGTCTTCCTTGCCGTTGAGATAGTCAAGAGCCTTACCCGTCATCTCCTCCGGTTTGCCGTTGTTCCAATGTATACCGACGTTTCTCTCTATTGAAGCAATGGAAAGTCCGCTGCCTTCGCAGTAAGATGCCAGATCTGCTGTGGGGAATTTTTCACGTGCTATACGGAAAATACTTGGATATGCAGAATCCTCGGGGTATGCAAAGTAAAGGTTGTTAGAATTGTTTCTCTTATGATATTCGGGCAAACAACCTGTGAGGATCGTTGTCCAGGACTGCCAGCTGATAGACGGGTTATTGGTTAGGCCGTCATAGGTATTGGCATAGCCACCGAATATTCTGTCGATATTGGGAGTAGGTGTGTCCTTGAAGAATGTGCCCGCACCGTCAATACCGAAGATAACTACCTGGTCGTAGATGTATCTCGTTTTGTTTTCGCTAACATTTACAGTACAGGTTGCCGTGTAATTGCCGTCAACAGTCTTTGCGGTAATGGTTGCTGTACCAGTAGCGTTTGCGGTTATCTTACCGTCTCTTACAGTTGCGATCTCGGGGGCTGATGTCGCCCACTCAATTGCTCTGTTCACTGCATTTGCAGGAAGAATTGTTGCGGTAAGCTGTTCCGCACCGTTAATGTCAAGGTTAACTGTATTCTTGTTAAGTACGATTGACTCAACGGGAATCTGTCCGCCCAGTCCGTAGTAATTACGGAGAGTGAGCATATCCTCGGCGCTGAGAACGTCATCGTAGATGAAGAAGTCATCCATAGTGCCAAAGAATCTTGTGGTAACATTTGCATCGGCAGGTCTGCCAAGCACAAGGTCATACAAGTCGTTTGCGAGGGAAAGCTCCGAGCTGATGGCAAGTCTGTAGGTTTCCTCAAAGTCGCAATAAAGGATTATCTGATTTGCCTTGCGGTCGATGGTATATGCAATATGCATCCATCCGTCAAAGGCATCAGCGGGAATGTCATCTCTATCCTGTCTTGCCGTTACCCAAACCTGCTTGTCTCCGTCCTTGACATAAAGTGTTGCATTTGAATTATTTACTGTTTGTGTAACAGCATCTACGATCTTGATATCAAAGCCTTCGGGAGAATCTTTTCCATAGTTTGAAAGGAATACGGAGGTATTGATATCGTCAGACTTGATCCAAGTACCAATAGTTACGCTTTCTTTGTCAATATCGGTGTTTAATTCAATGTAGCCGTCATCAAGGAGAGCCGCTTTACCGTAGTAACCGTTGTCATATCTCATACCGTAATAATCGTCATCCTTGGCAACGGGTGTACAATCGCCGTCTGACATATTGATAACGTTATTTTCAAAGGGGAGATATACTCTGAACTTATCTGCATCAAAGAGGTTGGTGAATTCAACACCGCCCGTTGCGGCAGGTGCTTCAACCATGGTGTGTGCTCTGGGAGAGATAGTATCGCTGACGTATATATCACAGCTTGCGGTATATCCGCCGTCTGCGGCAGTTGCTGTGATAGTTGTCTCGCCCGCTGTAAGCATTGTAACAACGCCGTTTTCAACTGTAGCTACAGCTTCATCAGAGGAAGACCACTCAATCGTCTTGAAGGTAGCGTTTGCAGGGGTAAAACTTGCGTTAAGCTGCACCGTGTCCCCTACTACAGCATACGCTTCCTTTTTATCCAAAGAAATTTCCTCAAGATTTACTGTGGGAAGACCGATACCGTAGTACTTACCAAGCTCAGTCAACTCATCTGCGGTCATTGCTCCGTTGTATACGAATAAATCATCCATAAGTCCACGGTAATCATAGTATGTTCCGTCAGAATCATATCCCAGTCTGATACCAAGATCACCTGCAAGGGACATATTTTTAAGATTTGTATTGCTGAAGGTCTTTACAAGCTTAAAGTCTACGTATAGCTTTAAGGACGCATCGCCCTTAACGTAGGCAATATGTGACCAACCGTCGTACATATCCTTAGGGAATGAGGTTGATGACGTGCCTGCCCATGTATGGAACTCGCTGCCGTTAAGGAACATACTGAATATGTCGGCTGTACTGTTTGTATAATCGGTGGCACGGATGCGGAAGCCATCAGTACCCGTCGAATACGAGGACATAAGCACGGGCTGTTCGGTTGCTGTGGCAGTAACCTTCTTAAACCAAAATGCTATTGTGGTAGGCTCTGTGCCAAGCTCTGTGCCTGTAATATCAATATAGGGAGACACATAGCTTGCATTGGGAGTAAACAGCGCCGCCTTTCCATAGTAGCCGTCAGCATAATTCAATGCATTTGTTGCTGTCGCGGTGGTGTTACCGGTTTTATCTGTAAGGTTATCTTCAAAGGGAAGATATACTTCAAAGTTATCTTCGTCAAAAAGACCTCTGAAGTCTGTTGCGGGGTTTGGCTCTGTGGCATGGTTTCTGATATCCATCTTCAGAACCTTTATCTTACACTCGGATTTAAAACCGCCGTCAAGTGACATAGCAGTAATAGTTGTTTCGCCCTCGGCAAGAGCTGTAACAGTTCCGTTTACAACAGTTGCCACGGTCTCATCGGAGCTTGTCCATTCAAGTGCTCTCATTGTAGCATCTTCGGGAACATAGGAAACATTAAGCTTTGTTGTATCGCCTACAGCTACACAAAGAGATGATTTATCAAGTGTTATTTCTTCAACGTTTACAGTTTCAGCGCCTACACCGTAATACTTTCCAAGAGACGTAATATCATCAGCTGTCATTGCTCCATTGTAAACAAAGAAGTCGTCAAAGAGACCTTGATAATCGTAATATGTACCGTCGGCGTTGTTGCCAAGACGGATTCCAAGGTCACCGGCTAGTGAGTAATTCTTCATATTCGTATTACTGAACGTATTGGCAAGCTTAAAGTCAACGTATATCTTCAAGGAAGAGTTGCCCTTGACGTAAGTAATATGTGACCAACCGTCAAATAAGTCTGACGGTAATACGTTACTGCGGGCATGACACGACGTTCCGTTTACAATCATGCTAAAAATATCCGTTGCACTCAAAGTTGCGGGATAGTCGGTTGCGTAAATACGAAAACCGCTTGTGCTGTCGGTGCTTGAGCTCATCAACCAGGACTGTTCCGTCTCGTCAGCCGCTTTTTTCTTGAACCAGAACGCTATAGTTGTAGGCTCTGTTCCAAGCTCTGCGCCGGTGATATCAACATAAGGCGACACGAGGTTGCCGTCAGCCTCAAATAATGCAGCTTTTCCGTAATAACCGTCGTCATACTTCAACGTGCCTGTTGCAGCCGCGGAAGTGTTGCCCGTCTTGTCAGTAAGGTTGTCCTCGAAAGGAAGATATACTTCAAAGTTGTCCTTATCAAACAAACTTCTGAAGTCTATAGTTGGATTTGGGACGGTTGTGTGATTTCTAATATCAAAATCCGACACCACTACTTTTGAGGTCGCTTCAAATCCGCCATCTGCGGTGATAGCTGTGATAATAGCTTCACCCTTTGACAGCGCTGTTACTACTCCGTTGTCTACAGTTGCAACAGTCTCATCTGAGCTGGACCAAGCAACAGAGGTATCGGTAGCGCCACTAGGTGCGACTGTGGCACTTAAAGTTATGGTATCGCCTACCGCGAGATATGATGAGGCGCGGTTGAGTGTCACGCCTTCTACACTGACAGTCTCGGCAAATACCGTCACAAACGACGGAATCACCATAAGCACTGCCAGCATTAGTGCCAATGCTCGTTTGAATGTTCTCATAATTTTCCTCCTTGATACATTCTTGATACATTAGGATAGGTTACAAGCTTATAATACACTATAATCTACATTTTGTATTTAGCCAAATATCCGTTTTTTGTATCAGTTTGTTCTGAAATTATTGACATATCAAAATGATGAGATATAATAAGAATGCAGAGAGTATTTTTTAAACAATAAAGGGGAAAACAATGTATATATCAAAAAACAATACTTACGAAAACAATATGTACGTTATAACAAACCTTGACAGCGTTATAAACGTAAACTCGCTGACAGCATCTATAAGAGCTACACACAACACATTAGAAAAAGATACCACCTTTTTCCACAATTTTTGGCAGATTATATATTGTCAAAGTGGGAAATGTACCTGGAAAATCGATGGAAAAATCTACGTAATGGAAAGAGACACATGCATAATTACCCCACCACACACAGTAAGAAAATATGAAGAATCTGCCGAAGGGACAGTATTGTTTTTTCTGTCATTTTACAGTAATTCAACTAAACTAAAAAACATACAAAAAAAGTTGATCCATATTTCGTTAAAACTAAAGCGCAAGCTATTCAGCGCAATTTCGGACATAAACAGTCATTTTCGCAAGGAATTGATATACCTCTACCCTACTGAAAAAACATCTGACATTGATCTCCAAAGAATAAAATGTAAGCTTGAACGTTTCTTATTGGATTTATATTTAACACAGTTCAATAATGACACTGAAACGTCTAATCAGCAATCGCACGCAGCACAGGATGAATACTTTGAAATTGCAATTAAATACATGCAAGACAACGTTAAAGAGAATTTGAACGTAAACGATATTATAACTAAAATAGGTATTGGAAAAACTACGTTGGAGGGGATTTTCAAAAAGCGTGAAGGTGTTGGGATTATGACATATTTCACAAGAACGAAAATAGACTTAGCAAAAGAAATGATATTAAGAAACAACTGTTCTATGACCAACATAGCACAAGAGCTGGGCTTTTCAAGCGTACACAATTTTTCAAGAACGTTTAAGAAGATGACAGGAGTATCGCCAAAAAAATATCAGTCGTTTTTTTAAGCAATAAAAAAGCGGCTAGCAGCCGCTGGCGATGCTCGCCTATCGTAACATTATATTAAAAAAGCGGCTAGCAGCCACTGGCGATGCTCGCCTATCGTAACCTTTAAGTATAACCCTACAACGTAAAACGGCGAGGTTGATTTAATGCAATTTCCTAGAATATAAAAAAAGTACAGTTCAATTGAACTGTACTTTTGCTTTATGAGTATACGGACGTTATATTCAAAAACTCTTCAAGGCAGAGACCACTTTCGTATATTTCTTTTGCTTTCTCTACTCCAACGTATCTTATATGCCACGGTTCATACATATACCCTGTTATTTCTTCCTTACCCTTAGGATATCGAAGAATAAAGCCGTATTTATGGCAGTTTTCAGCAACCCAGATTCCTTCGGGGGTTTCTCCAAAGTTCCAGTCAAGGTCATTTAAATCATATGCCAAACCCGTTTGATGTTCCGAATGTCCGGGGCGTGCAGAATATGTGTCTGCTTTTTCCTGTCCGTCACGCTTAACATATCCGTTGTATATGTACTGCTGGTCGTAATAACTTCTGTAACCGGAGGTCATCCACAACTTTATGCCTTCTTCTTTTGCTGCTGCAAACATTTCCCACAAGGGACCTGATGCCTCAGTTTCCCATCCCGGAGCATACGTAGCGGGTAAAGGATAAGTTTTATTTACAACAAGTATTCCATCGATATAAGTACATTCTGCTTCGGGCAAAACCGTAACACTGACCGTAGCGCTGACGCTTGGATTATTAAATGAAGTCACGGTAACAGTGCATTCCCCTTCTGCAACCCCTTTAATATTGCCTATACTGTCTACAGCTGCAACGTCCGAATTTGAACTAGCCCATATTTCTCTTTTATCCGTAGCATTTTGAGGAATCATTGTAACTATTGGCATTTTCTTTTCGCCAACGTACACAGATACGTTGTACGTAGAAAGCTTTATGTCGGTTACGTTGATTTTTTCCTGTTGAATAGGTAGTTCGGGGGCTTTGGGTGCTTCTTCGTCAGGTACTGTTGAAACCTCTTCGTTTTCCTCTTCAACAGGTCCTTCTACCACAGTTTCTGTTGACTCTTTAGGGTCCTCTGACACACCGGGAACGTTTTCGCTATCATCAACAGTTACGTTCTCTTCAACGGAATCGGATACAGTGCTATCGTTTTGTACAGTGTCATCTGTGACAGGAATACTATCGTCGTTTGAACAACCGTAAAGAGCCAGTGCTAACAGAAAAATTAAAACCAATAGTGCTTTTTTCATTTTGTACCTCTGTTTCGTTTAACTTATAAACATTTTGAAGTGTTTAGAATGGATCAAATAAGTTTTTTTGGGGGGTGGAATTATATTACGTATACATGTTTCTTTCAAAGAAATCCATAAACACGTTCCAATCCTCTCTTGAAATAAAATGACGGCCTTGGCGTATATAAAATCCCATTTTTCCTTCAATCAGGGGCTCTCCTGAGGATGGCATATTTTCTTCGGAAACAAGTCCGCTGACACCTAGCATACGATAAACACAACTCACTTCAAACA
>JAZSDT010000029.1:0-17334 GCA_045531285.1 Eubacteriales bacterium | reverse complement strand
AAGGTGTTGAACTACAAAGACAGATAGACGAGCTTAGGACTTTACTTAACTCATAGAGGTGACTTATGACACTCAAAGAAATGAAAACAAAAACACTCGCACTTATAGAAGAACTGAATCCGAATAGCGAATACTTAACAGATGACCCCGATATTGCAACCAAGCACAACGAGGTTATCAATCAAGTGATGTTTGAGATGGCACGTATCCGCAAGATACCGAGGTACGTGCAGATGGAAGTGAGCGAGGGCTCGATACTTCAGTTTGCCGACATTGAGCGAGAGGTGGGAAACGAAATATACCAAATCATTCAGTTTGAAGGCATTGCATATGAGTCAAGAGCTAACGGCACCGTGTTCAAAATAAAGGAAAGCGGTACGGCGGAAATCGATTGCTACATATATCCCGAAAGAATTACCGACAAGACTAAGGATAATGCATATGAATTTGAACTTCCTCCCGACGTGCTTGAGATAATGCCTTACGGTATAGCAGCAGACCTTCTCAAGAGTGACGAGTCAGCGAATTTCGGGCAAATATATGCTGCTCGATATGCGGAGTTGAAGAATGAAATCGACATAAGGTATATGACCGCAACAATCAGTGTTGAGGGAGGCTATAACGTATAATGGCTGACAAAATTTCAAGAATATATAGCAACTTTCGTGGCGTGGATTTTCGTGGTGAGGAGATAAACCTCACCCGAAGCCCCGACTCTGTTAATATGTGGAAGGATTACAGAGAAACCGAAAGCATAAGAACACGTCCCGATACAGAAAGAGTCAGAGCGTTCAATGATACTGTATATGGGATATTTTTCTATTCTGCAGGTGATGTGGATATTATAATCGTTCATAGCGGTGACAAACTGTATCGGCTTGTTGGAACGGAATGTACAGAGATCTATTCAGGCGTAGCAAAGGTGCGAAGCGAATCCTTCGTTTATAGTGGCGTGTGGTATTTCAAGGATGGTACAAATTACCTTCAGTATAACGGTGAATCAGTGACTGAGGTAGATGGATACGTGCCGACAACGTCTATAGGAAGAAGCGCCTCAGGAGGCGGTACCGTGCACGAGGATGTTAATTTACTTACCGGGAAACGTATTAACACCTTCCTTGCGGACGGAAAAAGTACTGAATTCCATCTCGATGCGACAGATATAGACAGCGGCTTCACTCCCGAAGTAATGATAGACGGTGAGAAAACAACGAGTTTTACCACTGATTTCAAAAACGGAGTTATAGTTTTTGAAACTGCTCCCAAAGAGCCTTTGACAGACGGGCAAGACAATATAGCGGTAACATTTCGCAAGACGGTTGACGGATACAGAGACAGAATCAATAAGTGTACTTTGCTCACAGTATTCGATAACAGAGTATTCTTCAGCGGTAATCCTGATTTTCCAAACGTGCTTTGGCATTGCAGTTTAAATGACCCGACATACTGCAGTGACCTTGATTACTACAACGAAGGACTTGACGAATCTGCAATCAGAGGAATGGTTGCAGGTAATAATGTTCTGTGGGTATTTCGTGAGCCTTCACAGGCTAATACTACGGCATTTTACCACACCCCCACAATAGATGCGACGTACGGAAAAATCTATCCCGGCACACACTCCAGTATTGCTACGGGATGCATCGGAAGATCTATCAATTTTAATGATGACATTATATTCTTTTCCGATAGGGGAATGGAAGGAGTAAGCGGAGATATAACCACAGAGCAGTTTGTGTCACATAGAAGTACAATGGTAGACCGCAAATTGACAAGTGAGGAAAACTACAAGGATATGCTCCTTGAAGAATGGGAAGGCTATCTTCTTGTGTTTATAGACGATAAAGTATACCTTGCTGACAGTAGGGGAGTATTCGCAAACGAAAATCATATTGAGTACGAGTGGTTTTATTGGCAGTTGGGAGAGAGGGCTACAAGTGTTAAAGCACATAACGGAGTCTTATACATAGGTACTGCTGACGGTTTATATACACTGACAAAGCAAGGTAACGTAGAAAGCTATTGGGTAACCCCAAAGGATAAGTTTGGATATCCTCACAAATTAAAAACAACTAACAAAAGAGGATGTGTGGTTGAGGCTTTGGGAGATATATCCGTATTTGCCAAAATTGAGGACACTGGCTTCGAAATCATTGGTACGTATAAAAATGTACCGGATTATTTTGTGAGCAGAATAAAGCGAAAGAAATTCAAAGATATCCAATTAAAATTCTATTCGCCTACACGCTTCAGTCTTGAAACAGCCACACTTGAGGCTTATATCGGCGGATATATCAAGAGATAGGAGGTCAAATATGGCTTTAACAAATGAAGAACTGCGAAAAAAATTGGAAAAAGATACCGCATATCTTAACTATCAGCATCCTAAGGCGATTCAAGCTCAGCAAGAAAAAAACCAAAAACAGAGCGAACAGCAGCTTGATAAGCAGAAGGAAAATGCGATTACCGAGAATACCGCGCTGTATGACAACATGATAAATCAGACAGATGCCTTTTATAATCAGCAAATTGATGCGGTAGACCTATGGGGGCAGAAGCAGCAACAGCTGCAACAAGAACGGACAGATTTTACCATTGAACAAATAAACCAGCAAAAGGAACAAGCAGAAAAAGATTATATCACGGAACAAAAGGGCGCATACGCCGACTACAAAAAGCAGACAAGTGAGTACGGCGTAAATGCCGAACAAATAGCATCTCAGCGGATGTCGGGCACAGGGTACAGCGAAAGCGCCAAAGTGTCAATGTATAATCAGTATCAAAACCGTGTTGCCGTGGCAAGAGAATCAGTCAATAAAGCGGTGCTGGAGTATGACAACGCAATTAAAGAAGCACAGATACAAAACAACAGTGCACTTGCCGAAATTGCTTTTACCACCCTGCAGCAGAAACTTGCTTTTGCAATGGAAGGCTTTCAGAATAAAAATAGTCTCATCCTCGAAAAGGTTGCACAAAACACAGCTATTGATGATAGATACTACAGCAGAGAGCGTGATGCCGCTGCAGATTCGCAATGGCGTGAACAGTGGGAATACGCAAAGAATCAGGATGCTATTGCAAATGCTCGGTACGAGGACGAAACCAAGTATAACAGAGAACGTGATGCCGCTGCAGATTCGCAATGGCAAAAGGAATACGAGCTGGCACAGCAAAAAAATAACACACAATATGGCGCAGAGTATTTTACAGAGGAACAAGGCTCAATCCCGCAAATTCCCGGAAACAACGGACATTGGGTATCTGATACAACATATGTTACCGATACACACGTAAAAACCCCTTATTATAACGGAGAAAAGAATGCTGACGGCAAGGAATTCGGATATTTTGCTAACGGCTATCAGCCTAAAGGCATCAAAGGGCTTGGCAAAGTACATAAGTCTTATGATGAAAACGGCGATAAGAACACAATAACGTTCACCACCACAACTCTTGATGGTAGAAGTGTTGAAGTAACACAAAATGTGTGGGAAACCGAGGACGGAAAGCAGTGGGTATGGGACGGAAGGCAGAATATGTATGTTCCGCTTTCGCAGTTTACTCAGGCTAATACCCATATGATAGCAGACATAGGTGTAGGAGGAGTGGCGTTATAATGGCAAACTATTATATTGATAAAAACGGCAAAGTTTTCATAAACAAGAAAAAGAAAAAACAAGAAACTGACATATCACCAATAAAAAGCACCAAAAAGACAATATTAAAAAGCAGTAACGCCTTCAAAAACGGATACGATTTAGGTGATGGCATTGTAACTGCCGCAAGTACAGTTGCTGACGTTGGTGTCAATGCCGCTAAGGGCATTCTTAGACTTTCCGAAGGGCTTGTAGATGCAGGTGCTTACGGAGTGGCAGGAATTGCTGACTTGTTTGGAGCAGATAGCTTTGCAAAAAATGTAAGAAAAGAAGCAAAAGCAGATTCTACAGAATTGCTTTTAGGAGGCGTAAGCAAAGCCGTTGATAAAAATTCCGTAATGGGCTATTATGGTGATGCAGTTGCACAAGGCGTTGGACAAATCGGAGGACTTGTGATTACCGGTGGCTTAGGAGCAAGTGCAGGAGCTACAACAGCCGTTTTAGGTGCATCTTCTCTTGGCAGCGGTATGTCGGAGGCTTACCAAAACAAAGCTACTGACAGACAGGCTTTTGCATACGGCCTTGCTAATGCTGCCGTTGAAGTTGTATCGGAAAGAATATTCAACGGACTTGGAAAGGCTATAAATTTCGGAAAAGCTTTATCATCTGCAGATGATGTTGTTGCATCTAAGGTAGGTGGTGCAATAAGACGTGCAACCGAAAAGGCGTTTAAGAGTCCGAAAGTGTCAAAGGCAGTAGGCAACCTTGTCGAGTATGGTATTAAATCTGGTGCAGAAGGCGTGGAAGAAATTGCTGCAGGCTTCGGTAATGCCGTCGCAAAGAAACTCACGTATGAATCCAATGAAGACCTCAAAAAGCTTGTCAAAGACGAAAACCTTCTTGAACAGTTTATCATAGGCTCTATAGTAAGCGGTATTGCTCAGGGAAGTGATGTGATTACATCTACCAAGCGAGGCAAGGATTTTGTCACCGGGTACACTGACACCGAGCAGAAGGTTATCGACAAAGTAACCCAAAACCGTATTGCCGAAAAGAAAAAACAAAACGGAAAAGTAACAGCAAAACAAAAGAGCGCTATTGCCGAAGCGGTAAAAAGAGACCTTGATAAAGGCTACATCACAACCGACGAAATAAACGAGGCTCTTGGCGGGGATTCTTATAAGGAATACAAATCCTATACCGATTCACAAAAACGCAACGAGACCGCTCTTTCTTCTAAAATTGAGGCACTTGAAAAGAAAATTAATTCAGCAAACGGAGAAACCGACACAGCTGATTTAAGAAAGCAGCTTTCATCTGCAAGAAAACAGCTCAAAAAAATGCAGGATTATTCTCAGGAGCAGGCAATGAAGAACAAGCTTACCGAAGAAGTGTACGAAATTGCCAAAAACAGCAGACTTGTTGAGAGCTACAACGAATCGGCAAGACGTGGAGAGAAGTTTTCTGCAGACCTTACAAAGTATACCGCAAAGGAACAAGCTGTGGTGCAAAAGGCTATTGACAGCGGTATACTTAACAACTCTAACAGGACACATGACTTTGTTGATTTTGTTGCAAAAATATCTGCCGCCAAGGGCATTGACTTCGATTTTGCGGATAATGCCAAAATCAAGGAATCAGGCTTTGCAGTAGACGGAGCTGTTGTCAACGGATATGTCAACGAGAACGGCATCACACTCAACGCCGAATCCGTCAAGTCTCTTGACTCCGTTGTAGGACACGAAATCACACACGTGCTTGAAGGTACGGAGCTGTATGACTCTCTCAAATCTACAATAACAGAATATGCAAAGAGCAAGGGCATTTATGACAGCAGACTCAAGGCAATACAGACTCTCTACGAGGGCAAGAATGCCGACGTAGAGGCGGAGCTGACAGCCGACCTTGTAGGTGACTTTATCTTCTCGGATGCGGACTTTGTAAACCACCTTACCTCAAATCGCAATCTGTTTGAAAAAGTGTTCAATGAGATAAAATACCTCGCAAGAATTGCAACCGCAGGTTCAAAGGAAATGAAGCAGCTTGAAAAGGCAAAAATGCTGTTCGAGAGGGCGTATCAGCAGGGAATAAAAAACACCGTCACCGACGGTGTGAGGTATAGTTTGTTGGGATATACGAGGGACGGCAGAAGAGTATATGAAACAGATTTTGATGCAGATATTACTATGGATGAGCGAATAAAAGCTTTTAAAGATAGGATATCAACTGTATTTAACCTCGGTGCAGTAAAACTAAAAACCGATGTAAAAAAAATTCAAATTATGGGAGACAAATTTACTGCACAAAAAAATTTATATGGTGATAAACTCGGGAGCAAATCGGAAAAAGAAGCAAAGGTAAACGCTTTATATGATGTTGCAGATATACTTGCTACTTCAAAATATTTACCTGATAAGACAGAAAAAGAACCAAGTTATTCTAATTCGAACATATCTCCCAAAAATGCGGCACACAAGGATGTAAAATATTGGTATAAGTTTCAAAATGAGATAATTTTTGATGATGTACCATATACAGTGACTTTTAGTATCAGGGATAAAGGTAGTGAACAGTATCAATATTTTATTGATTTTAAAGAAAACAAGACACCCGACCTAAGCAATACAGTCTTCGAAAAATCCGAAGACCTCCTGCGTGCTGACCGAGTGTCCAACCATATTATATCCAATTCAGACAAAAATGTCAATAGAAAAAATTCCATTTCAGAAAAAGCTATAGCTCCTATAGGTAACTACACGGGGGACACAATTGCATACAAGTCTTACTCATTCATTCCTCAAGGCGAAGATGTAATTAGTAATGATGTTGCAAATGAAATTGAGAGGTCAAAGCTGCCTATAGATGTAAAAAGGTCTATGTGGTCGTATTTTAAAGAGGGTTGGCTCGACAAGGGCATGGTATTTGAAACTTTGTCGAAGAAGACGGGCAACAGAGAACTTGAGGCAAAATGGCACGGAATTCGTCTTGCGGAGAGTAAAGCGCAGGCTTTTATGCAAAACGGTGCCGAAGGTGTCAAATCTCTTGAAAATATTCGCAAGGAGGTACTAAAAAAAGGCTTTGAGGAAGATTTTGAAGCATATATGTATCACCTTCTCAACGTTGACAGAACATCTCTTATGAGTCGATTCGGCAAACCTAACAAGGGCGTTTTTGAAAATCGATATACTTCACGCCAATCTCAAAATATTGCAGACGGTCTTGAAATACAGCATCCCGAATTCAAGAAGCTCTCACAGGATATCTACAAATATATGAATCATTTGCGTAGCATGATGGTGAAAGAAGGCATTATATCGCAGGACACCGCAGAGGAATGGTCGGTAATGTATCCTCATTATATACCTGTCAGACGAGATATCAATAAGGATGAAAGTTCATTTACACCTGACACAAATCATGTAGGTGTACAAGGTCCCAAAAGAGCAAAAGGGGGAGACCAGAACATCAAATCTATGTTTGAAACAATTGCAGAACATACCGCGCAAACCTTCAGCGCAATTGCAAGAAACAGATTTGGAATAGAGCTGATGGACACCGAGATTATGGCAAAAATAGGTTCAATTGTTTCAAAAGAACTCAGCTATGGCGAAACAATTCCTGTCGGGACAAAGGTGAGAGCTGCCGACAGACACAATGTGGGAACAGTAGAAGCGTATGATGAAAAAACGGGAAAATACCGTGTTCTGTTTGAAAATAAAAAAGGACACAGGGCAACAAAAGAGCTTGATGCAAAAGTGCTGACTCCTATGTCTTATGTTGGTCAAAATGACAATATTACCGAGATAGTGAAAGATATTGATAATGGCACCGGACTTCTTCGGGAAGGACTTAACGGCAACGCTCCTACATTTACTGTTTTTGATGACGGTAAAAAAATAGAGTTTACTATCACTTCCGAAATGTACGCTGCTCTCAAGCCGACTCATGATTTCTTTAAAAAACAAATCAAATTCGCGGAAACTGCAAATGATGTGTTCCGAAATCTTGTTACCTCGTGGAATCCTGTTTTTGGAGTTACCAACTTTACCAAAGACATTCAAGATGTACTCTTGAATTCACAGCACGCTTTTTCAACGTATCGATGCATTCCTTCGGCTATTGGGCAGCTGGTTACCGGAAAGGGCAGTTATCTTGCGGAATACCTTGCAAACGGAGGAGAGGGACAGCGGTTTTATAACCATTCCACTAAAACGTTTAACGATGCAGGAGGCTTCATTGAGAAAGTGTCACGTTTCAATGACATAATAGAAATGACACCGAGGCTTGCGGAGTACATAGCATCACGTGAGGCAGGGCGCAGTATCGATGTGTCAATGCTTGATGCGGCACGGGTAACCACCAACTTTCAGGCAGGTGCGGATTTAACAAAATTTTTAAATCGCAATGGAGCTACTTTCCTTAATGCCTCTGTACAAGGACTTGTACAGAATGGGCGTAATGTCAGAGAAGCGTTTGTCAAGGGACCCAAAGGGGTAGTTATACTTATAACGAAATTAGCCGCAGCCGGTATTCCTGCACTTGTCTTCAATAATCTCTTTTGGGACGATGATGAGGATTATCAAGAGCTTGCCGACTATATCAAGGACGGGTATTATATCATTTGGAAATACGGTGACGGTAAATTTGTCCGCTTACCCAAGGGCAGAACATTGGCTGTTATACAGAATGCCTTCACCCAACTATCTGATACTGTCATAGGTGACGGTGAGCTTGACTGGCAACGATTTTACGAGCTGTTTATGAATAACATTGCTCCTAACAATCCGATGGAGAGTAACCTTGTTGCACCTGTTATTCAGGCTGCAACAAATGAAGCGTGGCATGGAGGAGATATCGTTCCTCAACGTCTTCAAGATGTTCCAAACAAAGAGCAATACGATGAAACAACTGATAGGTTCAGTGTGTGGCTTGGTGATAAGCTTGGAATAAGCCCATATAAGATAAACTATGTTCTCGACCAGTACAGTGGAGTTATCGGCGATGTTGGACTTCCTTTTTTAACGCCCGAGGCGGAAAGTGGAAGTGATTCGGTTGTTGGAAAGCTAATTTCGCCTCTTGCGGATAAGTTTGTTACCGATGCTGTAATGAAAAATAGGTCGCAAGGCGAGTTTTATGACACTATGAACGAGCTTGCTATCAACGCAAATTCCGTCAATGCCACTGATGAGGACCTTCTCAAGAGCAAGTATATCAATTCTGTAAATACCGACATTAGCAAGCTGTCTGCTGAAAAGAGAAGAATACAGGGCAGTGACCTTCCTGATGGTGAAAAAGTTAAGCAGGTAAAAAACATACAGAAGCAAATCAATGCAATGAGTAAGGAAGTGCTATCCGAGAAGGACAAAGTGTCTCTTTTTGGAAATTATGCAGAAGTGTCCAATAGACAGTATTATCTTAATAATAATGGTGAGTGGTCGAATGTTAACGAAAAACAGAAAGAAAAGCAAGACAAAGTGACTGAGAAGCTTGGTATATCTCCCTCGGAATATTGGGCTAAGAAAGATATGTATGATGATGCATATGACAAGCCAGAAAAATATGCTGTTTCTAAAGTATTCCATTTTGACTATGCCACTTACGCACAATACCTTAAGGTCATCGACAATGTAGAAGGCGACAAAAATAAGAGCGGCAATACGATCAGTGGCAGTGCCAAGAAGAATGTTATAGCACATATCGAATCTCTTCCGCTTACAAAAAATGAGAAAATAATACTTTTTAAGTACAAATATCCCAAAGATGACAAATACAACAGAGAGATAATACAGTACATGCGTGAGCGAACAGATATTGCTTACGCAGACAGAGTATCTATCCTTGAGGCGTTGGGATTTAAAGTAGAGGACGGTGTAGTGAGATGGTAAATAGAAAGCAGGACAGGCAAGGTGTTCGGACTCCTACGGATGTTGAGCGCAAGTACAACCTCGGTAAAAGCACTGAGAATGTAACACAGCTGTTGGCAATAGTGAATAAACAGTCTCAAAGCGTATCACAGCTTGGGCAGATGCTGTCACAGTACATTGTGAATACTAACGCAAGAATATCTGTCCTCGAAGATGCCATACTCCCACAGCTCGGAGCTGTGTTCTGTAGTGTTACGGAAAAGTCACTCGCCGACTTTGGACTCATAGGCAATACTTTGTGTGTTGTGGTGTCAATTTCTGATATGAACGGAGAAACATCCTATGAGGATTTATCCTCAAGCGGTGAGTATAGGATAACGCTTCGGTTATTGGGTGATGATACAACAATAACACTTGATATTGACTTGCAAAAAAGTGCAACATTAACCATAGGCGGCAAGGCGTATCTTACCGAGCAATCGGAAACGCTATGCCTGGCTTATGCGGTGTAAGGGGGTGATAAATATAGAAAGAGAATTTGAACACAGACTGACCGAAGTTGAAGCACGGTCTAAGTCAAACGTACACAGGCTTGATGAGGTTGAAAAGCGACAGGACGATCTTGACGAGCTCGTTGGTACAGTAAAGGTGCTGGCGGTAAGAGAAGAATCAGTCGAAAAAGATGTAAAGGAAATTAAATCCGATGTTAAGAACATAAAAAGCATTCCCACCAAACGGTGGGAACAGATAATAACTCTTGTGATAGCCGCAGCAGTTGGTTATTTCTTGTCAAAAATCGGATTTTAAGGAAGGAGAAAACAAAATGAAAATACTTAAGAAATTCACATCACGCAAGTTTTGGGCAGGAATGGCAGGAGTTATAGCTCCTATCTTGGTGCTTTTAAGAATGCCCGAAAGTGAAATTACAACAGTTACCGCACTTATTACTGCATGCGGTACGCTTGTGGCATATATTTTTGCCGAGGCGTCAATCGATGTCGCAAACAAAACAAACAGTGAAAATGACAGCGAAAAACAGGAGTAGTTTATGAAAAGTTGCTTCAAAGGGAAATTCAAAGTTACAAGCCCCCGAGGAAACAGGACATTGAACGGTACACCCGAATATCACGGCGGTCTTGACCTTGTGGCGCTGGGAACGGATAAGAATGTATATGCTATAGCGGACGGTGTTGTTGATGCAGTTCCGTATGAGTCAAACGGCTTCGGCAGATACGTCCGTCAGCTTTTACCTGACGGAAGGAGAATCTATTATGCTCATCTGCAGAAGAACAGTGCTGTTGTAACCCCCGGGCAAGCTATAAAGGAAGGTGACAAGCTCGGTGTTATGGGAAGTACCGGCAAGAGCACAGGAGCACACACTCATCTCGAATTGCGAGTCAAGGGAACAAGTAAGACAAGCCTTGATATATCAGAGTTTACCGGCATTCCTAATGCGAAAGGTACATATGAGGCAATACCGCAGAGCGATATGGAATATGTTCAGGATAAATGTGGATTTTTAGACAGCACAATGTCATACCTGTCTGAATACAAGTTTGCTACTGACCTGTTCCGTAAAATTCGCACAGCAATAGAAAAATAATTAATAAACAACGAAAATAGGCAGGGACTCACTCCCTGCCTATAACTATTCCGACAACCCCATTAATACAAATTAATTTCAATTGTTCGGATAGCATAATATGTGGCCTTCCCTACAGGACTCGAACCTGCCGCCTTCAGAATCGGAATCTGACGCTCTATCCGGATGAGCTAAGGGAAGATATGGGTTGTAAATTATTACAACCCTTTATTTCATTATAGGAAATTTCTTGATAATTACGCTCTCGGCGTTTAGTTTTTTTGAACGACGCAAAGCTCTTGGAATAGGCGAGCTTTGTTGGATGTCAGCGACTGCTCTTCCTTTTGAAGATCTTTGACAAGAACACAATCAATATAACAACTGTTATAACTATGAGCACAATAGAAGTTATATCCATTGCTGTGGCTGTCTTATTTCCTTTGTTAAAGGATTCAAGAATTGTTTTATCGCTTTTCTTTTCCACGTCGGAAAAAGCTACAAGGTTCTTTGTGTACGTTTCTTCGCCCACTGTAACGCTTACACTGCCTAGAACGTCGCCTGATTTTACAGGAGCTTTTATGGGGCCGTTGTAGTCAAGAGAAATAACGGGTTTCTCGTCAAGGGCTATGAGTGTCTCCACAGAGCCATCGGCTGCTACTTCAACATACTCTTTTGTACCGCCATCGACGCTGACAGTTCCCAATACGCTGTTGGCTTCAAGTACGGGTTGAATAGAGAACTGTGCAAAGCAATATTCAAACAGAGTTACTGCATCGGTAAAAGCCATATTGCTTTCATAGTATCTGTCACGGTTTGCACCGAGAGTTACAAGCAGATAGTTTTCGCCGTTTTTTGTTGCCTTTGTAACGAGACAACGTCCTGCTTCATCGGTAAAGCCCGACTTGACACCGGTTACGTATTGATAGTACAAAGGACTTTCAGGATTTTCTATATCCATTGTAGTATACATCACACGTTCTTCCGACTTGTTTGTCGCAGGAACTGTACAGGTATACTGGCTTATTATATCACAGAACGTTGCGTTTTTCAAGGCGTATTCCGCAATTAAATACATATCCTTTGCTGTGGTGTAGTGGTTGTCGTCATGGAGACCGTGAGCGTTGACAAAGTGGGTGTTAGTGGCACCGATTTCCATAGCCTTGCTGTTCATAAGCCTTGCAAATTCCTCTACACTGCCCGACACGTAGTATGCCAGTGCGCTTGCCGAGTCGCAAGAAGAACGAATCATGGTTGCACGAATCAGGTCGCCGACGGTAATTTCTTCGCCGTATTTCAATGCCATATTAGCACCGCCCTGTGCATAAATATCGTCGAAAATACCCGAAGGTATTGTAAACGTTTCGTCAAGGGACTCACAGTGCTCTATTGCAAGAATACAGGTCATTATCTTTGTAAGAGAAGCAGGGTAGACGAGCTTTTCGCTTTCCAGCTCATACACAACCTTGTCGGTATCTGTGTTTACCATATAAACGTGGTCGGAATATATATTTTTGCCGTCCGCAAAAAAGTTATCTGCGTTGACAGTCAACGACAAAAGTGTTATAATTACAAATACAAGAGTAAAAAGCTTTTTCATATCCATCCTCACAACTTTCTTGCAGACATAAATTTTGCGGCAAGACGGAGCATTTCGGTGTATTTGGAGCCGTTTATCTTTCCAAGCTCGTTCATCGCTTCTTCGATGTATTTTTCCGCCATTGCTTCAGCACTTTTCAAGCCGCCTCTCTCCAGGAATATTCTCTTGACTTCTTCAATATCAGAGGCACTTGCACTGTGGTTACCTACAGTTTTTTCTATCAGCTTTCTTTCAGTGGGGTTGGCATTTTTATAGGACTCTTGTAATATGATAGTTTTTTTACCCTCTCGGATATCAGAGCCTATTGGCTTGCCAAGAGTCTTTTGGTCGGACACAATTCCCAGAATATCGTCTTTAAGCTGAAAAGCAATTCCGCACAGCATAGCAAATTTGCCAAGCGCAATGACCTCCTTGACATCGGCATCACCTGTATCCAGTCCGAACATAGCGCCGGCTTTCGCACTGTATGCAAAAAGCACACCTGTTTTCTGTCTCATTACTTCAAGTGTCTCTTCACTGCTTCCAACGTCAAATCCATCACGCTTGATAAGACCCATTCTCGTGTCGTTGGTTTCACCTGCAAGCAGTTGATTTATGCACTCTCCTTCAAGAAGCTTGAGAACACCTATAAGCGTTTCGGGAGAAAATCCCTTGCATTCAAGGAGCATTCTGACCGCCATAGCATGAAGAGTGTCTCCTGCAAGTATAGCTACGTCTCTTCCGTACTCTTCAGCTCCGTCGAAACCACCGAAAAGGTCTCTGACGAGAATATGTACGCTCTTTCCGCCTCTTCTTGTGCTGTCGTTGTCTATAATGTCATCGTGCACAAGGGTAAAGGTATGAAAAAGCTCTACGCTTACCATTGCGGGAGTAACTGCATTTTCCGCTTCTACACCGCCTAAAGCACCTGCCGACAGCGACAGGAAAGCGGGTCGAAGTCTTTTTCCGCCTCTTAAAAAGTATTCGGTTGCGCCTTGCTTTAATTCGGAGGGCTGTATATCATTTTTGGGATAGCTTTCAAAATATTGAGCACAGCGTTTTTCGCAGCTACTCAGGTACTCTTTTAATCTTTCCATAAAAAATTCACTTTCAGTAAAATATATTATAATTATATCACACAAAAACCATTTATTCAATAGTTAAGGAGATGATTTTTTGCTCTCGTTTATATTAGCGCCATCGGGATACGGAAAAACCAATAGCGTAATAAATAAAATCAAAAATCTACTTGATCAAAACCAAGAAAAAAAGATATTTGTAATAGTACCCGAGCAGGAGAGCGTCAAAATGGAATATGAGCTCCTTGAGGTATGTGACAACAGAATAAATACCCGTGTTGAGGTTATTAACTTTTCAAGACTTGCCAACCGTGTGTTCAGGGAAGCAGGTGGTATGACGTATAAATACATTGACAAAGCAGGAAAGGACGTTATGACGGCGGTTATACTCGAACGTATGAAATCCGTTTGTCCCACGTTTGCCAACGTATCGGGAGATGCCAAATACGTACAGCTTATGCGTGCGGAAATGGACACCTTGAGAAGCAGAGGATTCCACAGCTCAGACATAGTAAGGGTCAAAAACAAGCTCTTTGAAAAGAACAGCGGAGGCGAAGCACTGTCTCAAAAGCTTGATGATTTTGCAACGGTATTTTCTGCCTATGAAAAGTCGCTTAAAGATAATATAACAGATACTACGGATGATATTGTGCGCCTTGCCGCAACCCTTGACGATTTTGATTTTTTTGAAAACTCCTACGTTTTTGTAGACGGCTTTTACGATTTCACAGCCCCGCAATACGACGTAATGGAAAAAATAATGAAAAGCTGTGACGAAATGACCGTTACACTTTCCATGTCAAGACATGACCCGGAGGAGATATTCAGAAAGACATCTTATGCCTTTGACGTATTACGCCAAAGGGCAGAAAAAAATTCAATAGAATATACGGTAACAGAGCTTTTCGAGAATTTCCGTACAGTCAACGAAGGCTTGAAGGTACTGTCAGAAGCTATAATGACAGGCGAGGAAATAAAATTTGGCAATTCCAACGGAGTGACTGTAACACTGACAGGCTCACCATATGAAGAATGTGTGTTTGTTGCCAGAGAGATAGTGAAGCTTGTGAAAGACGGTGCACAGTTTTCGGAAATTGCCGTATGTGCCGCAAATATCGGAAGCTATGCTTCTATTTTGGAAAACGTTTTCGACAGCTACGGCATTTCCCATTTGAACTGCACGGAGAGAAGTATTGTGCAGATGCCTGTTATTTCGTTGGTGCTGTCTGCCTTGGACGTTATTAATTCGTCTTTTTATTCTCAACATATGAAGAGCTATCTCAAGAGCAGCTACTTGGGACTTACAGAAGACGAAGCATATCTTTTGGAAAACTACGTCACCCTATGGAACGTAGGTAAAAAAAGCTGGTATTCCGATGAAGATTGGACTATGCACCCGAGAGGATACGTGGAAAAGCTTACCTCTACCGACCGAGCAGAGCTTGAAATTGTAAACAAAGCAAGACGTAAGGTGTTCCCACCCTTGAAGAAATTGGAAGAGGGCTTCTCCGATCGCTCTTCGGTTTTGAAGAAGGCTCAAAGTCTGGTTGGCTTTTTTGATGACCTTTCACTTTCAAAGCAGGTTGAGAAGTATAACGAAGAGCTTGCAAACAGCTTTGGCGAAGCAGATTATGATGACGAAATCAGTGCGTGGAATTCATTGCTTGACTCTCTTGATATATTGGTGGAGGGAGCAGGGGAGCTGAGTATAGGAAGAGACCGTTTTATCAAGTATTTAAGACTTGTGCTGTCGGATTATTCCTTTGGAAAAATTCCGTCGTCTCTTGATGAGGTGGAGATCGGTGACGTTGAATTTGTGCGTAACAAAAATATAAAGCACTTGTTTTTTATCGGATTCAATGAAGGTGTATTTCCATCTGCCTCCGAGACGAAATCGGTATTTACCGAAAGCGAAAGAAAGTGGCTGTACGAAAATGATATAAAGCTTGACGACAGTGCCGAGGATAAGCTAAAGGACCAGACGTTTCACTTTTTGTTGGCAATTCTCCGTCCCTCACACACTCTTCATTTTGTTTATCATACGTCTTCTTCGGACGGCTCGAAGTCAGTTGCTTTGCCGTCGTATTTCTTCTCATATTTAAGCGAAACGCTGGCAACCGAAATTGAGGAAAATACGGACACTGTACCTGTTGTTCCTCACGAGTTAAGAGAGTATCTTGTGGCATGCGACGTTGATATGTCGGATTGTTTCGATGCTGAGGACCAACAGTTTTACAAGGAAGCGCTATTGCTTAAAGAGTTTGCCCAGCGTTCCCAAAAGCCCTTTAAAATAGAGCTTGACAGAGACATTATTCCTTTGGAGTACAACCTGACTCAATCACGTCTGGAAAGATATGAAAAGTGCCGTTTTTCATATTTCGTTGAATATATGATGAATGCACGCACCCGTAGAAAAGCTGAGTTCAGCAGAGCTGAAATCGGGAACTACGTTCATAAGATTTTGGAAACGGTGCTGAAGGGGATTACGGAATCGGGAGAGAGTGTTACCGAAGCTTCACGGGAGACGGTAGAGAAACTCACGGTACAAGCTGCTGCTGAGTACATAGAAGCTGTTGCTTCAAATATAAACGAAAACAGTCCCAAGTATAAATATCTGATGGACAATATATGCTCGTTTGTTCTTCTCATAATCGAAAACATAAAAGAAGAGTTCGCTTCATCACTGTTCAAGCCCACGTACTTCGAGGAAAACATTCGCGAATCTGAGGTGGTAAAGCCGTACACTGTTGAATTGAACGATGGCGGCAAGCTATGTTTTTACGGTGTTGTTGACAGAGTTGACAGCTATGTTGACAGTACAGGAACAGAGTATATCAGAGTTGTGGATTACAAGACTAAAACCGGTGGAAAAACCTTTTCACTCGAGGACGTTCTCAACGGTATGAATTTGCAAATGCTCATTTACCTTTATGCATTTACAAATACACCGTATGAAAAACCAAGAGCAGAAGCAGGTATTATGTATATGCCGGCATCAAAAGAGGAATTCAAGCCCACAGACGAAGAACTGGGAGATTCTGTTCTCAGGGCTCAGCTTGACAAAAAGCTGATGAGAAGCGGAATGTACCTTGATGACCGCCAAATAATCGATGCTATGGAGGCAGGGGAGGAAAAGCGTTTTGTAGACTTGAAATACGATAAAAAACTTGATTGTTATGTGTCAAGCTCATCTTCCACTCTTGCAACTGTGGAGGAATTTGGCATAATTCAGCGCTACATAGATATGCTTTTCAGAGACGTAATGGAGGAAATGAAGGCAGGCAAAATAGAAGCCGACCCAATAGAAGAGGACAATAGCGGTGGCTCGGCTTGTTCTTACTGTATGTATCATCCCATATGCAGATTTGAAGGCGAACCCCGTCAAAGAATTAAGTGTGACAAGCCACTTGCGAAAATGCGTGAGGATTTGGGCGGATAGCATCCGCAGGCAATTCTCGCCTATCATTATGCTATCGGTATTTAAACAAATCAAAACGGCGAGGCTGTATTAAATACAATTTCCCGATATATAAAAAGCGGATAGCATCCGCAGGCAATTCTCGCCTATCATTATGCTATCGGTATTTAAACAAATCAAAACGGCGAGGCTGTATTAAATACAATTTCCCGATATATA
>JAZSDT010000084.1:0-2740 GCA_045531285.1 Eubacteriales bacterium | reverse complement strand
CGGTGTATTGATTATAAATCGAAAAGCCGATGATATTGTTTTTTATATCATCCTTCACGGTAATCAACCTCTCAACTTTTCAAGTATGTCGTAGTATTTTTCAGTGAAACTATATTGAATATACGGAATGTACGGCTCATGTTTTTGAAGGATTTCAAGCGCGAGCTGTGGGTGCTCCTTCACGATCTCATCCGCAAGCGGTGCAACGGCGAGATGAAAATCCTTGTTTAGCGAGCGTTCGAAGAAGCTGAGCGCCTTTTCGGTGTTTGCAAGGCAGTCCTGCTCAGTTTCTGCTTTTTGGGCTGCGTAATTATAATAAAGACCGAGGAAGTAGTATCCAAGACCCTTTTCCTCTTTTTTACATCCGTCAAGCAGCTCTGCAAAATGAGCATGATCATCAACTTTATCGTAATACTGAATGGCAAGCACCGCCTGTGCGATGATATCCCCCTTTTCCGCCTCGGCACGAAGCGTTTCGATGATATTTTCTTCGTAGAAGCGCTCCTTGGTATTTGTTCCGCCTTCGTATTCGTCGCGCTCCTCCCACCTTTTGTAATATACCTTACGTTCGTTCTCGGGAACGCCGTTCACAAGGTCATAGTATTCTGCAAGGTGGCGAGTCGTGTGCGACGTCGGTGGTGCGATATAACTCATAGGATCGTTATACGGACGTCCGAGCGTCAAGAACCAAATAATACTAAGTTCAACGTTTCTACGAAGGTCGGAAGGATCGTTGTCACCAAGCTCTCTCGGGATCTTGGCATTGGAATACGCCGCCTTGTATTGACCGAGCCTTTCAAGAATGACTGTCTTCTTTACCGAATCGAGCTTGATCTTCTTGTTTTCAAGCTTTTCGACGATTCTTTCGATTCCTTGATCGGCGTAGCCGTTCAATCTCTGTTTTAAATAAATGTTCAGCGCGCGGTCAAGATCGATCTCCGTGCCGTAGCCCATCTCGTAGCAAAGCCCAAGCTCATAGCATTCTTCATCTGCCGCATCAAGAATCTTGAAGGCGGTATCGTACTCCCCGGTCTTGATAAGATGAGAAGCAAATCTTATGGCATTGCTGTTGCTCTCCTTTACGCTTTCAAGACACTCATCATAGAACTGATCGTAGGTTATCCACTCAACGCGCAAGGTTGCCGGTCCGTTTTCACCGCCGGATGCATATCTCCAATAGGTATCGTAGCATTTGCTCTCGATTGCCTCGCCTTTTTTGAGGACAAAGGAGTTGGTGATCGTCTCGCGGTCGTGCGAGAAGGTATAAGACTTTGAGTAAATGCTGAACGTATGCTCACAGGAGATCTCGTTCTCGGAAACTTCTTTGACAGTCAAAAGAATGTCCGTCGGAGTGAATCCAAAGGCAAACGTTTCAAAATTCTTGCTATCCGTAAAAAGCTGATAGTACTCCCTTACAGCCTCCTTATAATAGTTGCCGGAGCTTATGTAAGAATAGTTATATTTTAATACAATGGGATATTTCATATCTTTCTCCTAATCTCTGCCGATACCACTCATAAAGAAGTATCTTGTAGATTTTTGTTCATCCTTTTCAATACTACCAAGACCCTCTTTATAAATTCTTGCAAGAGCAAGCATTGCAGGGATGTTTCCGTGCTCGGCACACATTGTGTAGTAAAGCACCGCTGCGTTCTCGTCCATCTCGGTACCAAGTGCATTTTCGTAGCATTCGGCAAGATAGTAGGGAGCGAGATAATCGTCACCTAATTCAGTCGCCTTTGCAAAATAATTAAATGCCATATCGTAGTCACGGTTTACGAGATATCCTTGCTTATAGGCAATTCCGACGTAAACCATGGCTCTTGTGTGACCGAGCTCACTTGCCTTGAGATAATATTCAAATTCGGTTTTGTGATAGCCCTGAGGCAGCAAGGTTACGTCAAGCTTTGAATAGTTGTAATAATGCTCACCCGCCTCGGGAACTGCAAGCCTTGCAAGCTCCATATATGCCTCGGGCTCGCCACCCTGCGCAGCTTTTTCAAAATAAGCCTTTGCTTCTTCGACGTTGCCGTTCTTTTTCAGCTCCATTGCATAATCAAATTCTCTTGACATATCTTCTTCCTCCTATGCTTAATCGGTTTTTCTTTTTGACTTGATCCTTGCTGTAAGCGGATCGTCAACGTCAAGGTCACGCTCGGGGGATGGGAAGGTATTTATCGTATTGTGATTTATTACGCTGATGCCCGAATCAAGCTCGTATTCGTGACCGCATTTCTGACAAACGAATCTTGGGGGCTTGGTATTGAAGGGATTGGCGCTTCGATCCACGAATACCACTTCAAAGGCACCGCATTTTGTACAGCGAGATTTTTCTCTCTCCATGGCATTCACCTCCTGTTAAGAATAAGCCTGTGTGCCGGCATCATCATCAAAGTAATACTGCTTGAGCCAATCAAGCGCCTCCTTATGTCCAAGGTCGGCAGCCTTATTCATCCATTCGATAGCCTTTTCGCCGTCGGCTGTAACGACCTCACCTGCTTCATACTCAAGTCCTACAAGATACATTGCTTCTGCATCGCCGCCTTCAGCTTTTGCAAGTAAATTCTTAAATTCCTTCTTATCCATGATTTTTCTCCTTTTATGTTTAGAAAAATTTTGTGAGTTTCAGTACGTATTCATGACCTGCGTCCATAGACATAGGGCGATAGCAGGCGGATTTACCTTTTTCTACGGTAATTTCCTTTATGACCGTTCCGTCACGACGGATAACCGAAATCTG
>JAZSDT010000051.1:0-25890 GCA_045531285.1 Eubacteriales bacterium | reverse complement strand
AGCTTACAAGAGAAGCAGGCATTGAAATAGACCCCATTACAAGCGGTGCCATAGTAAACGAAAAGAGAGAGACCTCGGCACAGGGAATATTCTCCTGCGGAAACGTTCTTCACGTTCACGACCTGGTTGACTTTGTTTCAGAGGAAGCAGAGCTTGCAGGCGCATCTGCGGCAGAGCTGATCATGGGAAGCGGAAAAGAGTCCAAGAGACTTGATATCAAGCGCGGCTTCGGTGTAAGATATACCGTACCGCAGAGCGTTGCTACAGATTTGGATTCCGACGTTTATTTCAGAGTGTCGGATATTATGACAGGAAAGAAGATAGTTGTACGCGACGGTGATAAGGTAATTTTTGAAAAGAAGGCACAGCGTCTTGTACCCGGTGAAATGGTGAAGATAAAGCTGAAAAAAGAAATACTCTCATCGGCTGAGAGCATCACTGTAGGACTTGAGGAGGTAAAGTAATGGTAAAGAACGTAACCTGTACTGTATGCCCTATGGGTTGTGCCATCGAGGTAACTGTCGATGGCGATAATATGACGGTGAAGGGAAATACCTGTAAGCGAGGAGAGGTCTATGCAAGAGCAGAGGTGACCTGTCCAACAAGAGTGCTTACTTCAACAATGAAATGTGACTCGGGCTCTGTTGTCAGCGTCAAATCACGTTCAGCACTTCCCAAGGAAAAGATGTTCGACTGTATGAAGGTAATAAATTCCACTCTTGCAAAAGGCAGAGTAAAGATAGGTGACACCCTCATTGAAAATATCCTGGGAACAGGTGTGGACATTATTGCTACTTCAAATAATTAAAGAGGTTTTATTGTATGAACAAAACGGTAATTGCGGCAGTCAGAAACAGCGACGTTCTGGACACAGCCTGTCTTGACGGTGTTGACACTGTATTTCTTCTCAGTACAAATATAATAGAGCTTTCCTCCAAGGTAGATGAAATTCACTTTGCGGGCAAGGAGATATTCGTTCATGCAGACTTTGCTGACGGCATTGGCAAAGACCGTTTCGGTATGGCTTTCATAAAAGAAATGGGAGTTGACGGAGTAATAAGCACACGTGCCAGTGTAATAAAAGCGGCACGTGAGGTAGGCTTGAAAACCGTACAGCGAATATTTATTGTGGATTCACAATCCATTGAAACAGCCATCGACAGCACTCGTTCCTCCAAACCCGATATGATAGAGATAATGCCGGGTGTTGTACCCAAGGTCATTTTTGATATGAAGGCAAGAACCGATATCCCCATCATTGCTGGAGGTCTTGTGTCTACCGAACAAGAGGTTGCATCGGCAATCGGCGCCGGAGCAATTGCAGTATCTACGTCTAACGTTGAGTTGTGGAAGTAGAATTTGTTTATTTTAGGGCTTTGCCCTGACACCTTTTATAAAAAAGTTGACAATTTTAATGATTAAAAAATACTGTGAATTTCACAGTATTTTTTATTTACTAGGAAATTTCTCGATCATTATGCCCTAGCCATTTCACTTTTTTTGAACGTATGCAAAGCTTTGGATAGAGCGGTTTAAAATTTGTATTTAAGCATAAAAATCAACTCCTTTGAATAAATTATAATAAGTGTATTCTCGGGCGATAAATAATTTGCAGAATAAACAAAGGAGAACTTTTATGAAAATAAACAAAAAGCTTCTTGCCATATGTATTGCAATTCCACTGGCTGTTGGCGGTCTTTCGGCGCTCATATCCCGTAATGCGATGGACACCTTCAAGGAACTGAACCAGCCTCCGCTTTCGCCTCCTGCGTGGCTGTTTCCTGTAGTATGGACCGTTTTGTACGTAGTGATGGGTATATCCCTTTATCTTGTCTTGACCTCCAAAAGCGGAAACACGGTAGTCGGTCAGTCGGTCACGCTTTTTGGAATGCAGCTTTTCTTTAACTTTTTTTGGAGTATTTTTTTCTTTAATCTTAAGCTTTACTTTTTCTCTTTCGGTTGGCTGATAGTACTGTGGGCGTTAATATTTGCCATGGCGGTCAGCTTTTACAGGGCATCAAAGACCGCCGCTTTTATCAATATTCCGTATCTTGTATGGGTGGCGTTTGCAGGGTATTTAAATATCGGTATCGCAATACTCAACTAGCGGAGAGCCTCCGTGGGCAATGCTCGCCTATCCAAAGCTTTGCAAACATACCCAAAAAAACAAACAGTGAGTCGGTGTCTTGCTAAAATCTTAAAATAGCTTTTCGAGGGAGCACGAGGGAGTGCTTTTTGCTAAAAAGCATTCCCTCGCAAAAAAACAAAAAATATATGGCAAAAAAGCGGCAATTGCCGCTTTTTTCATTGCTTTTTTGGAAAATATATGATACAATATTATGATTAAAATATAATTTGGGTGATAATATGATTATGCTTGTAGGCGATACCCTTGAAATGAAGAAAAAACATCCTTGCGGAGCATCGCATTTTACGGTGCTGAGAGTGGGGAGCGATATAAAAATACGCTGTAATACCTGTTCTCATGAGGTTACTGTCGCAAGAGTTAAGCTTGAAAAGGGAATTAAAAAGATTTTGACACCTTCGGGCGAGGAAAGGAAATAATATGTTCACAAGACTTAAGGAAGCAGAAAAGCGCTTTGATGAAATATCTGACAGATTGGGACAAAGCGACGTAATGAATAATCAGGAAGAGTACAAAAAGCTTATGCAGGAGTACAAGACTCTTTCTCCCATTTGCGAAAAATGGCGCGAATATCAAAAATGGGAGCAGGCAAAAGCAGAGGCTGAGGAGCTTATTGAGGGCGACGACAAAGAGATGCGTGAGCTTGCCGAGGAAGAGCTTCTGGAAAGCAAAAAGAAGCTTGAAGAAATTACAGACGAATTGAAAATACTCCTCTTGCCCAAGGACGAAAACGACGACAGAAACGTTATTATAGAAATAAGAGGCGGTGCAGGCGGAGAAGAAGCGGCACTTTTCTCCTACGTTCTTTACCGTATGTACAACATGTATGCCGACACTGTGGGCTTTAAGACAGAGCTTGTCAACGCAAACGAGACCGAGCTTGGCGGTTTTAAAGAAGTTTCGTTTATGATAAGCGGAGAGGGTGCTTATTCACGCTTCAAGTATGAAAGCGGAGTACACCGTGTACAGAGAGTCCCCGAAACAGAAGCACAGGGAAGAATTCACACCTCAACAGTAACGGTTGCAGTGCTTCCCGAAGTAGAGGACGTTGACGTAGAGCTCAACCCCGCTGACCTTGAAATTGAAGCTCACAGAGCTTCGGGCGCAGGTGGACAGCACGTAAATAAAACCGACTCGGCAATCCGAATGATACACAAGCCCACAGGTATTGTGGTTGAGTGTCAGGACGAGAGAAGCCAGTACAAAAACCGTGACAAAGCTATGAAGATAATGCGCTCCAAGCTTTATGAAAAGAAGATGGAGGAGCAGAATGCCGCACTTGCTTCAGCCCGTAAGAGCCAGGTAGGAACAGGCGACAGAAGTGAAAGAATAAGAACCTACAATTACCCTCAGGGAAGAGTTACCGACCACAGAATCGGTCTTACCCTGTACAACCTTGAAAACATACTCAACGGTGCAATAGAGCCCATAATAGATGCACTTGCCGCGGCAGACCGTGCCGAAAAGCTGGCAAACGGAGAGTTTTAATGGAAACCAAAATAGTTAAAATAGATCCTGCACGTATTTCGGATTTTGACAGCGAGCTGAGGGAAGCCGCGGAGATCATCAAAAAAGGCGGACTTGTTGCATTTCCCACAGAAACGGTTTACGGACTCGGTGCCAATGCTCTTGACGCCACTGCCGCCGAAAAGATTTACTGTGCAAAGGGCAGACCCTCTGACAATCCGCTGATAATACACATTTCAGATCCGTCGGATTTTCAGGTGTGGTGCGATACGGAAAACCCCGAGGCTCTCAGAGTAATAAAGGAAAGCTTTGTGCCGGGACCTATTACGGTAATTCAAAAAAAGAAGAGCGTTATTCCCGACACCGTTACAGCCAATATGGACACGGTTGCAGTACGCTGTCCCTCAAATCCAATAGCATCAAGACTCATTGAGCTGTCGGGTGTGCCTATTGCGGCACCTTCGGCAAATACTTCGGGCAGACCCAGTCCCACAAGGGCTGAGCACGTCATTGAGGACCTGACAGGAAAGGTGGATATGATAATCGACGGCGGTGAATGTGACGTTGGCTTGGAATCCACTATAGTGCTGCTGAAAAAAGACGGCGTTACACTTTTAAGACCGGGCGGTATCACTCGTGAGATGCTGGAAGAAAAGCTTGGTGAGGTTAAAATTGACAAGGCTGTTTTAAAAAAGCTTGACAGCGGAGAAAAGCCTCTTGCCCCGGGTATGAAGTACCGTCATTACGCACCCGTTGCAAACGTGATAGCGCTCAAGGGAGACGACGCCGCAGTAACAGAGTTTATGAAGTCTTTTGCAGAAGATAGCACTGTGGGAATAATCTGCTACAGAGAGGACGGACTTCCGTGCTGTCCGAGAGTGCAGATACTGGGCTCGAAAAACAGTAAATCGGAAATGGCGCACCGCCTTTTTGACTGCCTGAGAGCGTTTGACTGTATGCCCGAGATCAAGACGGTATACACCAGACTTCCGGATACCAACGATATGGGACTGGCTCTTGTGAACAGACTTATCAAGGCGTGCGGTTACACCGTTAAGGAGTTATGATTATGATAGTTTTGGGACTTTGCGGACAAAGCGGAGCAGGGAAGACTACCGTTCTGGAATCCTTTGTGTCCTTTGGCGCAACCGTTTGCGATTGCGATAGAATTTCAAGAGAAGTAATGGGCAAGGATACTCCCTGCAGTGCCGAGGTAATACAGGTGTTTGGACAGGATATCTGCCGTGACGGAGAAATAGACAGAAAAGCACTGGGTAAATTAGTGTTTTTTGACCCTGAAAAGCTTGCGTCTTTGACCGAGATAACTCACCGTTACATAAAGGCTGAAGTGTATAAAAGGATTGACGAGGCAAGGAAAGACAACGTGAAGCTCTTCGTTATTGATGCCCCCTTGCTTTTTGAAAGCGGACTGGATGCCGAGTGCGACGTAACCGTAGCTGTAACGGCAAATGCTCAAACACGAATCGACCGAATTATGAAGCGTGACGGAATAGACCGAGAGCTTGCGGAAAAAAGGCTGGAGTCACAGCTGAGTGAGGATGAGCTTAACAGACTTGCAAGTGAAGTCATAGTCAACGATGGTACCTTGGAAGAGTTAAAAGAGAGTGTAAAAAAACTTGCTGAAAGAAGAGGATTATTGAAGTGAAAAGAAGAAGACCTCAGCCGCTCCCTGTGGCAATATTAACGCTTTTTACCTTACTGCTTGTGGCAGTAGCCATAATTATTATCGTCAATAACAGAGAAGTGCCTCTGCCAATGGAGCATCGTGACGTAATTGAAGCAACCGCCTACGAGGAGGGGATAGCAGAGCATATACTCTATGCCGTTATATATACGGAAAGCTCTTTTGACAGCGATGCAGTTTCCTCGGCAGGTGCAGTAGGTCTTATGCAGCTTCTTCCCGATACGGCAAAATGGCTGTGCGAAAGAGAGGGAGCCGAATTCAGTGAAGATATGCTTACCGACCCCGAGTTTAACGTAAAGTACGGTACGAAATACCTTATGATACTTTATGACCGCTACAAGAATTGGGATGCAGCTCACGCGGCATATCACGCAGGCTTTTCAAGAGTGGATTCGTGGTTAGAGGAGGGCACTGCCACCTATAATGAAGACGGACAGCTTGTGGGCATTCCCATTGACTCCACAAGTCAATATGTGAATAAGATACGCTCTGTGAGAGAAAAATATTTCAAACAACTGCAGGAGGAACAAAAATGAAAAAAGATTACGAAAAGCTCGAACAGGAGCTTATATACAAAAGAAAAAACGGTTTTCGCTCAATGTCAGCAAAGGAAGTAAAGACAGCCTTTGCGTTCTGCGAGGATTACAAAAAGTATCTTGACGCCGCAAAGACAGAGCGTGAGGCGGTAAAAGCTTCTCTTGTTATGGCAGAAAAGGAAGGCTTTAGCCAATGGGATGCCGACAAGACGTATCAGGCAGGAGACAAGATATATTTTATCAACCGAAACAAATCGATAATACTTGTAAAAATAGGCAAGGAAAAGCTTGAGAATGGCATCAACCTTTCTATTGCTCACATCGATTCTCCAAGACTTGACCTTAAGCCCAATCCTCTCTACGAAGCCGAGAATATGGCGTATCTTGATACCCATTATTACGGCGGTATAAAGAAATATCAGTGGGTAACTCTTCCTCTCGCCCTTCACGGTACAGTGGTTAAGGCAAACGGAGAGAGCATTGACGTTGTGGTAGGTGAGGACGCAAAAGACCCTGTCTTCTATATAACAGACCTTCTTCCGCACCTTGGCGGAGAGCAGATGAAAAAGACGCTGGGCGAAGGTATATCCGGCGAAAGCCTTAACGTCCTTATCGGTTCAATGCCTGTTGACGATGAAAAGATATCAAACGGTGTAAAGCTTTACGCCATACAGCTTCTCAACGAAAAGTACGGAATCACAGAAGCTGATTTTATGTCAGCCGAGCTCACCTTTGTTCCTGCGGGTAATGCAAGGGATATCGGTTTTGACAGAAGCCTTATTGCAGCCTACGGACACGATGACAGAGTGTGTGCATATCCATCCCTGAAGGCACTCTTTGATTGCGGCGATATACAAAAGACGGCTGTTGTCTGTCTCACCGACAAAGAGGAAATAGGAAGCCTTGGAAACACGGGCCTGGACAGTAACTATCTCTTTGACTTTATTGAGGACCTTGCAATTTCTATGGGTGCCAATCCCAGAACGGTATTCAGAAATTCAAAATGCCTTTCTGCCGACGTTAATGCGGCTTACGATCCCGCTTTCCCCGAGGTGTATGAAAAGAACAACACCTCTTATATCAATTGCGGACTTGTTGTAACAAAGTATACAGGTGCAAGAGGTAAGAGCGGTTCGTCGGATGCTTCCGCCGAGTTTATGGGCGAGATAAGAAGAATATTCGACACAAACGAAGTTCTTTGGCAGATGGGTGAGCTTGGCAAGGTAGATATAGGCGGAGGCGGAACCGTTGCAAAATACGTTGCAAAGTTTAATATCGACGTAGTGGACGTTGGTGTTCCCGTACTCTCTATGCATGCTCCCGTGGAAGCAGTAGCCAAGCTTGACGTGTACGCAACCTATAAGGGAATTCTCACGTTCTTTGAGGAAATGAAATGACAGAGTTTATAAAAAAACCTGAAATACTGTCGCCTGCAGGCAATTTTGAAAAGCTCACCTTTGCCGCAAGATACGGTGCGGATGCAGTTTATTTTGCAGGTGAAATGTTCGGTATGCGTGCTTCGGCAGACAATTTCACGTTTGAGGAAATGAAAAAGGGAGTGGACCTGCTTCACTCCCAAAACAAAAAAGCATATCTCACACTCAATACCATGCCCCGAAACAACGAGCTGGACCTTATTGACTCCTATTTGGATTCGGTGTCGCAAACGGGTATAGATGCCGTTATAGTTGCAGATATGGGCGTTTTCAAAAAGGTGACGGAAAGACTTCCGGGAGTGGACATACACATCTCCACTCAGGGAGCTAATATGAACTATATGTCCTGCCGTATGTGGCACGATATGGGCGCATCCAGAATAGTTTTGGCGCGAGAGCTGTCACTTGAGGACATAGCCGAAATCAGAGCAAAAACACCTTCGTCGCTGGAGCTTGAAGCGTTTGTGCACGGTGCAATGTGCGTTTCGGTTTCGGGCAGATGCTTGCTTTCCGAATACTATTTGAACAGAGATGCAAACAGAGGAAAGTGTGCACAGCCTTGCCGTTGGGTCTATAGCTTTTCCGAAGAAAAGCGCCCCGACGACGTACTTACAGCAGAGCTTCATCCTGAGGGCACCTATTTGTTTGGCTCAAAGGATATGAATCTCATAGCCCACGTTGAAGAGCTTGTTAAGGCAGGTATTGACAGCTTCAAAATAGAGGGAAGAATGAAAAGTGCTTACTACACAGCCGTAGTAACAAATTGCTACAGAATAGCACTTGATTCACTGTTTGGAAAAGACACGGGCACTACTGTTGACGATTTGCACAACGAGCTTGATTCGGTGTCACACAGAGAGTACTGCACAGGTTATTATTTTGACCACCCACAGTCTCAGCCCCATCTTGCCACAGCTCCCGGATATATAAAGGAAAAGGCTTTTCTCGCAACGGTTGAGGAGTACGACGAGGCATCAGGCTTTGCACTTTGCCGTCAGAGAAACAAGATGGTATCGGGCGAGGAGGCGGAAATCATATCCCCCGGCAAAACGGGAGTTGCTTTTACACCTCTTGCCATGACCGATGCCGAAGGAAATACAATCGAATCAGCACCCCATGCACAGATGCTTTTTAAAGTAAAAATGCCGTTCCCCGTAAAACGCGGAGACATAATCAGAGGTAAATAAAAATGGAAAAGATAAATATAAGAGGCCTTGATTTTGACAACGTGACACTTGATGAGGCTCTTGATGCCGTTGAAGGTTACATAAACAGAGGCGAACAGTGCGTTGTGTTCACCCCGAATGCCGAAATAGCACAGATGTCTGTGGAGGACGAGAGCTTTAAACAGCTTGTAAGCTCGGCAGATATTCTTATTCCCGACGGAGCAGGTGTTGTACTTGCGTCCAAAATTCTCAAAAAGCCCTTAAAGTGCAAGGTGCCGGGCTGTGAATTGGCAGAACGCCTTGTGCAAGAATCTGCAAAGGGAAAATACAGTATATTTTTCTACGGCTCAAAGCCTACGAGCGAGGAAGGTCCTTCTGTTGCTGACCTTGCTAACCGTAAAATGTCTGAAAAATATCAGGGCTTTTCCGCGGCAGGTACTTCCCACGGCTACGTTAAGCCCGACGGATATGACAGGCTCATTGAAAACATAAACCAATCGGGCGCCGATATCCTCTTTGTCTGTCTTGGTGTTCCTATGCAGGAAAAGTGGATAGCCGCAAACAGAGACAGGCTCAACCCACGTGTTATCATAGGTCTCGGCGGCACGCTTGACGTCTTTGCAGGCACTGTAAAGAGAGCACCCCAATTCTTCGTAAAGGCAAATCTTGAATGGTTTTACCGTCTTATCAAGGAGCCTAAACGTTTGGGCAGAATGATGAAGCTTCCAAAGTTTATTCTTGGAACCGTATTCAGCAAGGAGAAATAAAATGGGTATACTTATTACTATCGACGGACTTGACGGCTCAGGTAAGCAGACACAGTCGGAGCTTCTTTTTGACAGACTGACAAAGGCGGGGATAAAGTCGAAGATCGTTTCTTTCCCGGACTATGATAGCAATTCCTCTGCCCTTGTAAAAATGTATCTTGGCGGAGAGTTTTCCCATGACCCCAATGCAGTCAACGCGTATGCCGCATCTGCTTTTTTTGCCGTTGACCGTGTTGCAAGCTACATATCCGATTGGAAGAAGGACTATGACGACGGAACTGTAATTATAGCCAACCGTTATACCACTGCCAACGCAATACACCAGCTGTCCAAAATCGATGACAATGCAGAGCGTGATAGCTTTCTTGATTGGCTGTATGATTTTGAATTTTGCAAGCTGGGTATTCCTGCTCCCGACCTGACTCTTTTTCTTGAAGTTCCTGTGAATATCAGTCTCTCGTTGATAAAGTCGAGAAGTGAAGAGACAGGCAGAGAAATAGACATCCACGAAAACGAGGAGCATTTAAGCCGCGCCTATTCTGCGGCACTCTTTTCTGCAAAAAAGCTAAATTGGAATACAGTTCACTGTGCCGAAAACGGAGAAATGCGTACACGCGAGGATATTGCAGACGAAATATTTAACCTTGTTACCGAAACGGTAAGATAGTACAAAGAAGGTGCAAATTTGAAGAAAAGCTCAAGCATTACCGAGGGACCGCTTCTCCCTGCCATAATTTCATATACCGTACCCGTTATTCTCACAAGTATTTTACAGCTTTTATTTAATGCGGCTGACTTGATAATTGTGGGAAGATATTGCGGCAGTACTTCTGTTGCCGCAGTTGGTGCGACAACCTCGCTGACAACACTGCTGGTCAATTTCTTCATTGGTCTTTCCGTAGGCTCCAGCGTATCTGTAGCACAGGCTTACGGAGCACACGACGTACAGGCACAGCACAAAACTGTACACACAGCCATTTCGCTTTCGTTTGTTGCAGGTGCTGTCCTTACTGTAATAGGCGTTATCTTTTCAAGGGAATTTCTTTTGTTGATGGATACTCCCGAGGAGGTACTTCCCAAATCTGCGATTTATATGAAAATATACTTTGGCGGTATTATTTTCAATATGATATACAACTATTCAGCCGCTATACTCCGAGCTGTAGGAGATACACGGCGTCCTCTTGTGTTCCTGTCTATTGCAGGAGTGATAAACGTAGTTCTCAATATTTTCTTTGTTACTGTCTTTCATATGGACGTAGCAGGTGTTGCGCTTGCCACTACAATTTCACAGGGCGTATCGGCTGTTCTTGTTGTCCTTTCTCTTATGCAGCGCTCGGATGCGTGCCGACTTTATCTCAGAGAACTGAGAATATATAAGGAAGAGCTTAAAAAGATACTTTTCATAGGCTTGCCAGCAGGTCTTCAAAGTTCACTTTTTGCCATATCTAACGTTATTATCCAATCGTCCATCAATTCCTTTGGCGACGTGTTTATGTCGGGCTCTGCGGCGGCATCAAATATCGAGGGCTTCGTATACGTAATTCTTAATGCCTTTATGCAGACCTCCGTAAACTTTACGGGACAGAATTACGGTGCAAAGAATTACAAGCGAATGATGAGCGGATATCTTATGTGCCTTGCCTGTATTACTGTGATAGGCATACCCGTATGTATTGCCGTAAGGCTTCTCGGACCTCAGCTGCTGTCAATTTATATTACAGACTCTGCCGAGGCTATACAGCACGGCCTGTTGCGAATGAACTTTATCTGTTTGCTATATTTCTTGTGCGGTTATATGGATACAACAACAGGTGCTATACGAGGTATGGGTAAGTCCTTTGTTACAATGCTGATGTCGGTTATTGGCATAGTTGGTATTCGTATTGTTTGGATATATACGGTATTTGCTTCACACCATACTCCTGAGGCACTGTTTGTATCGTATCCTATCTCGTGGGTAGGCACATTTGTGTGTCAGCTCATAGCTTTTATAATAATTTACAGAAGAAAAATAAAAAGCATTACGGAGTAACAATGAAAACCTACGCTCCAAATTACTACAAGGATTTTCACTGTATAGCTGATAAATGTACCCACAGCTGTTGCATCGGCTGGGAGATTTGCATTGATAGCAATACGATGAAAAAATATGAGACAACCAAAGGAGAGCTTGGCAGACGACTGAAGTCAAGTATTAAGGATTCGGAGTTTCAACTCAGAGACGACGAGAGCTGTCCCTTTCTTAACAGCCGTGGGCTTTGTGACATTATTCTGGAAAAGGGCGAGGATTATCTTTGCGAAATATGTAAGGAGCACCCTCGGTTTTACAATTTTTTCTCCGATCGAACAGAGGTTGGCTTGGGACTTTCCTGCGAGGAAGCCGCCCGCATAATCCTTTCGCAAGAGGGAACAACCCAGCTTGTTACTGCTTTGGAGGATAACGTAGAGGAAGAAGAGCTTTTTGAGGATGAAAAGGATATCCTTATAAAAAGAAATGCAATTTTTGAGATTCTTCAAGACAGAAGCAAGACGCTTCGGGAACGGATAGACCAAATGCTGTATACGGCAGGGTCAAAAATGCCTCCCGATATAACAGCACTAGTAGAGATACTGCGGGATATGGAAATACTGGACCCATCCTGGCGTGAAATGCTGGAGTCTCTTAAAGTCTCAATTGCTGTCAGAAATCTAACGGAATTTGACATAGCGTTTGAAAAGCTGCTGATATATTTCATCTACCGCCATACTCCAATGTCGTCAGACCCCGAAGATTTTGCCGCACGGGTTGCATTTGCGTACGTTGGATATAACGTGGTACGTACCCTTTGTGCCGCGGAAAAAGGGAAAAGAGGAGAATGCACCTTTGAATATTTGTGTAATGTTGCAAGGATGTATTCTGCCGAGATAGAGTATTCGGAAGAAAACACGCAAAAGCTTATTGAAATATTAAAACTTTAAAGAAAATTCAATTTTAGTATTGACATTTCAATTGTTTTGGTATATAATGATTGAGCGTTGAAAATGCGGCGTTAGCTCAGCTGGATAGAGTGTTTGGCTACGAACCAAAAGGTCAGGGGTTCGAATCCCTTACGCTGCGCCAACAAACAAAAAAGAACACCAACAGGTGTTCTTTTTTTTGTTTACTAGGAAATTGCATTAAATTAACCTCGCCGTTTTACCTTGTTGGAGTATACTCAAAGGTTACGATAGGCGAGCATTGCCAGCGGCTGCTAGCCGCTTTTTTATAAAAAAGGGATTCGAACCCGAGAGGGCAGACTCCGAAGTGTCTTGGAGCTATTAAACGAAGTCAATGAAAGAAGAACCGGAGACACATAAACAGTCCGGTGGACTGTTTATAGGAGTCTGTGCGAGGGCTGAGCCCGAGCAAAAAGGAGTGCGAAGCACACCGTCGAATCCCTTACGCTGCGCCAACAAACAATAAAGAACCCGGCGGCGAATTTCTTTGTGCAAGAGATTACAACAGATACAAAGACTCATTAACAAAAACTATTTTCAAAGATGAAATGAAACAAATCTATGATGAGAGACAGTCTCTTCGAGATAAAATTATTGAGTCTGTGAAAGAGAAAATGAATGAGTTTAGTGCAGATATTGGTGAAGCTCCCGATGAGTTTGCTGAAGCGTTTATTGACTTGAAATTCTCTTGTAGAACACAATCAGGAAATGATTAACCATAGCAAATTCTGCGTGGTTTATTACGATGAAAATTATCTTCCAGCAAGGCGTAGAAACAGCAGACGAGATTTGTTTGACTACCAACTCAAAAGCGGAACCGTAGTCGCATATGACTATGCAGTCAAAAAGAAAAAAGAAATTATAAATGTATATATAACTATTCTCGATTCTGCATCCACCTGACTTTTGATGTTAGGTGGTTTTTTCTTTAAATGGTAGATGTTGACAAGAAGCGTTCAATTATATTTACAAAATCACTTTTTTCTGTTATAATAAAAATGGAATTAAGTTAATTGTTTTATAACTTTGGAGATGTTGTTGTGACAACACTATGTGATATTTTTGCTGTATATAGATAATGATTTTAATTAAATATATTTTTATGGAATTTATACGGAGGAAAAAGTATGAAAAAGTTTTTTGGTTTTTACACAAAAACCCCATTAATTTTGAGGATTGCGATAGGCCTTGTTATAGGTATATGCCTTGGACTTTGGGTTCCTGAAGCAGGTTTTGTAACTGTTTTGGGAGATATTTTTGTCGGTGCACTTAAAGCAATCGCACCAATACTTGTATTTGTACTTGTAGTGGCATCTTTGGCAAGTGCGGGCAAGGGCATAGGAAACAGATTTAAATCTGTAATATTTTTCTATATGCTAAGTACTTTCCTTGCTGCAGTAATTGCAGTTGTTTTAAGTTTTATTTTCCGCACAACAATCCCTCTTGCTCAGGCTGTAGAGCAGACCGCTCCGACAGGACTTGGCGAAGTCTTCCGCACACTTATAGGAAATATGGTTATGAATCCTGTAAGTGCACTTATCAACGCAAACTATGTGGGAATTCTCACTTGGTCTATCATTCTTGGTCTTGCACTTCGAATTGTTGCCGGCGAAAAGACAAAAGAAGTACTTACTGATATTTCAAATGCTGTATCAAGGTCGGTAGCATGGGTGATCCAACTTGCACCCTTTGGTATTATGGGGCTTGTATATAGTTCTGTAAGTGAATACGGCCTTGAAATTTTCACTGATTACGGAAAAGTTCTCGCAGTTCTTGTAGGATGTATGATTTTGATGGCACTTGTGATTGATCCCTTGATCGTTGCTTTGGCATTAAAGAAAAACCCATACCCTCTCGTATTTAAGTGTTTCAAGGAATCTGGTGTAACAGCATTCTTTACAAGAAGTTCTGCTGCAAATATTCCGGTAAATATGAACTTATGTGAAAAACTTGGACTCGACAAAGAATATTACAGTGTTTCCATTCCTCTTGGTGCTACTATTAATATGGATGGTGCTGCAATCACTATCACTGTTATGTCTCTTGCTGCAGCTTTTTCACAGGGTATAGAGGTAAATATTTTTCTTGCAATACTATTAAGTTTTGTAGCAACGCTGGGTGCTTGCGGTGCATCAGGTGTTGCAGGTGGCTCACTTCTTCTTATCCCGATGGCATGTTCGCTTCTTGGTGTAGGTCAGGATATTGCAATGCAGGTAGTCGGAGTAGGCTTTATAATCGGTGTTATTCAGGATTCACTTGAAACTGCAATAAATTCATCAGGCGATGTAATCTTCTGTGCAACTGCAGAATTCCGCGAATGGCAGAAACAAGGCAAAGAACTTCCGTTCTAATGGAGCACTTAAATTAGACCTGTTTACCATGATGCTTAAAAGAAAAGCTTTAAGGTGAAATCAATGGGAAAGTAAGGTGAATACAAAATGATCAAAATAGCAATCTGCGACGACCAAAAAGAATATTTGGATACTGCAAAAAATCTGATTACCCAGTACGGAGCAGAAAAGGATGTTCCTTTTGACATAATTGAGTTTTCAAATCCGTCGGATTTGCTTGATGAAACTGTGGAATATGATATTTATTTGCTTGATGTTTGTATGCCTGGTATCACGGGTATGAGTTTGGCAACAGAGCTTCGTGCAAAGCGCATTGAAAGTCCGATAGTGTTTTTGACTTCATATTCCGATTACGCGGTACAGGCGTTTGGTGTGAACGCAACACACTATATCGTAAAACCCTACACGAAAGAAGAATTCTTCAATGGTGTAGATAAAGCGCTTGCGGCTATTAACATCAATTCACCAAAAACCATAAAGCTAAAAATTGAGGGCGGATACAAAACCATTCTTGTTTACAATATTGTGTGGAGCGAATCGAACGACCATTATCAGATAATATCCCTGTTAAATGGTGAAAAACTTTCTGTCAGAATTTCTGCAACCGAGCTTGCAGATAAACTCTCTCCTTTCGGATGCTTCTATCAATGCGGAAAAACATATATCATAAACCTTGATTACATTGATAAACTGTCATCAAATTCTGCAGCATTGACAAGCGGCGATAATTTAGTTATTCCGAGGACTGCATTCAAGGGCTTACAGGCTGCATATTTTGATTATTTCGGGAGGAGGTAAGCGGATATGAGAGAGATAGGCGTTGTTGAAATTTTACTTTTGGCTTTATCTATGCTTTCTCATGTTGGAATGTCGATTTTCCTTGCTAAGCCACGATTTAACAGGGGTGTAACTGCACTTATATGGCTTGTATTCAGTATTGTGTTTTTAGGTTTGCCGGCACAGCATCCCCGTGAGAATTTCATTATCTCGCTTGTGCTTAACGGCGTTTTGTTCTTTTTCACAACGAAGGGAAAGCCGTCGGTAAAAGGCTTTCTGTTTTTAAGTTATGTATGTATATACACCTGCTTTTCCACAATGGCTACTTATGTGGGCGCAAGGCAAATACCACTTGCAGCTAAAATCATATTCGTAATTCTGACTATGGTTGTGCTTCAGCTTTTACTTTACTATGTGCTTTTGCCCAAGTTTAAGCGATTTAGTACATATATAAATGGTGGATGGGCAAAATATTATGCCATTGTAATAGCTTTCTTTATTATGATTGCGGCACAGTCCATATACTTACCGGATGAGCTTGCACTTTCAAATACACAGTTTATCTATTTTATGCTTACAGTTGCATCCTTCTTTGTGGTGTATGCTTCGCTATTTGCAAGTTTGCAGGATGCGGTCAATTATGAAAAGGAACGACGCAGACAGCTCCACTCTGAACTACTTATTTTGCAGGTGGAGGCACAGGAAAAGGAAATCGAATATGCAAGGCAGTTTAAGCATGATATGCATCATCACTACGATGCACTTATGTCTTATGCTTCTGCCGGAGAAACGGAAAGAATAATTGACTACATTAAACAATACATGGAACAAACTGCTTCTTATGCACCAAAAACATTTTGCGAAAACCATACAATCAACAGTATTTTGGGTGTTTATCAGGAAAAAGCAAAAAATAAGGGTATAGATTTCGAGGTGCAGGCATCAACACGCAAAACACTTGGCATTGCTCCCCCTGATATTGTAACGGTGTTTGCCAATGTCATCGAAAATGCTTTGAACGGTGCGGAACTGGCACCTAAAAACGGAAGATATATAAAACTTGATATATTCCATAAGGGAAAGAAAATCGTTCTTAAATGTTCAAATTCCTGCGATTTAGACCTTGACTTTGATGATATGCCCGAGCAAATGCGAAGCACAGGCATCAAAAGTATATGTTCTGTGGTTGAAAAACATAATGGTAACTGTCGATTTGTGGCGAGCGCCGGACAGTTTGAGTGCATCGTTATAATGGATGCATAGGTAAAAATTTAATCAATTCATAAAACTCTCTTGCTTTGTCAAGAGAGTTTTTTTATATACTAGGAAATTGCATTAAATCAACCTCGCCGTTTTACGTTGTAGGGCTATACTCAAAAGTTACGATAGGCGAGCATTGCCAGCGGCTGCTAGCCGCTTTTTTACAAATTACGACAGAAAACATACAAATTACGACAACACTACCTATTTATTATGTAAATTTGATAAAATTAAAGTGTATATTTTTAATTAAAAGTGTATTTTAGGAGGAAATTTTATGAAAAGTAAAAAAATCTTTCAAAACATCTTTATTTTTGCTATGGTAATGGCATTGTTTACAGGATGCACGGTAAACAATACTGATACAAATGTAGAGACTGAAGTAAGTAATGTTCCGTCAGTCATTGCAAAGACTAACGGCGGCGAAAAGTGGGAAACAAAAATAGACTATGCCAATGCAGATAACTGGCTTAGTGCAGAAGACGCAGGCAAGGATGTTGACGTTGTATATTTTTATCCAACAACTTTTTCAAAGGTATCTGACGATGCTCCTGATGTAGCAGATATTACAGATGAATCTATGCGTAGCGGTGCACAGAGAGAACTTAAAAATCAGGCTTCGGTATTTATAGAGGATTGCAATATCTATGCACCTTTTTACAGACAGGTAAATGCAGCTTATGCACTTACTCTCAGTGATGAAGAAGCTGACGATCTGCTCCGTTATTCCGCATCACAGGATCCGTCCGCTGCACTTGATTATTACTTTGAAAACTATAACAACGGTAAACCCTTTATTCTTGCGGGACATTCTCAGGGTTCTCAGATTTTGACTATGATTCTTTCTGACTACATGAAAGCGCATCCTGAATACTATGAAAGAATGATTGCTGCATATGTAATTGGATACTCCGTAACCGACAAATATCTTGCAGCAAACCCACACCTTAAGTTTGCAGAAGGTGCTGACGATACAGGAGTTATCATTTCCTAAAATACAGAAGGTCCTGCAAACAAGGATCAGCACAATGCGGTTGTAACCGACGGAGCTATTTCCATTAACCCGATTAACTGGAAAAAAGATGATACATATGCATCTAAAGAAGAAAACCTCGGTTCACTTAATATAGACGGAGAAATCGAAAAGAATCTTGCTGATGCAAAGATTGATTTGGAACGTGGTGTTGTAGTTTGTGAAACTGCCGATTCTGCAGTTTATGCAATTCCTGAAGCTGCACACGCACTTTTTGGACCCGAAAGCTATCACGGTTATGATTACGGTCTTTATTATATGAATTTGCGTGAAAATGCCAAGGTAAGAATAGAAGCATTTAAAAATAAGTAATTGAGGTGATATATATGTTTAAATCCAAGTCGCTGGTTGCACTGGTCCTGGTTCTGAGCATGCTGCTGTCCATAAGTGCACCTGCTTTTGCCCAGCAGCTTCCTGTAGATGATGTGGAGTTGTCTGATTCCGTACAGGTTAATAGCGAAGACGAAATTTCTGATGACAACTCCGATGACAGTCAGCAGGAAGTAAGCGATGTTCAAGAAGAAATCAATGACAATCTCACAGAAGAGGTATCAATAATTGATTTTTCTGCTACCGAATATTGTTTTAAGGAAGGTAATGACACGGTAAATGTAACCATTAGAAGATATGGAGATACTTCCATCGAAACTGCGGTTTCATTTAAAGCGGCTGACCTTATTTCAACTTATGGTGAAGACTATGTTATTTTAGATGCTGATGGGAATCCTTTTGAAAAGGTTTCCGGTATCAAACCTGATATCAGCGATTTTTCGTACAGTGAGAATCCGTACGATGAAAATGCCGACGGATTAACCTATGACTTCAGCACTGAAGGCGAAGCAGAAAACGAAGACATTGATTCAGGCAAAGATACAGAAACACCATATACAAAAGCCACAAAAAGCACAGGCTCAAAGCTTCTTGATGCTCAGGCAGCATATCTTAATATGGATACATTTGCAACAGAAGATACGGTTGCTGCAGAAGAAACAAAAGAGGTTTTAGAAAATGTATATGAATATCTCTTTACTGCAGAAGGTGCAGACGGATTTATTGATTTTTTGCCGGGAGAAACAGAGAAAGATATTGTAATAAAAATTCTTGATAACCAGAAAGCAGAAAAAGACAAAATTTTTCTGTTGGCTCTCATAGATTCAAGTGCAGAAAACACAAAGGTTTCTGCCAGCGCTACTACATATGTAACTATCGCTGATGATGAAAAATATGAAACACCTTATATTACACTTTCATGTGATGATAATGTGCTGACCAAGGATAAAACTGAATCCTTTGTGACTCTGCGTCGTGAATCAGGCACAGAATACTTTAATGTTGTATATCTTTCAACTGTTAAAGGCAGCGCTTCCGAAGATGCTTATCTCAATATGGATATGCAAGCGGTTGCTTTTGTTCCCGGAGAAAGGGAAAAACAGGTTAAAATCGAGGCATATGACTTTTCACGTGATGGAAATTTTGGTGTTCGTTTAGAGTCGGACAATAAAGCAGAAATAGGAAATTATTATGTGGATGTAGAAATTCTCGGAGAGAATCAGGCTGAAGAAAATAAATCTGAAGAAAACGCCATTGCGCTTTTGTCTGCAGATGTAACTTTAGGTGAAGCTGTTACAGAATTGAAACTCAAAGATTTTCCCGGTGGTTGGAACGATGATATTACCAATAAAAAGACCAATGGAAGCTCAAAATGGGTAGAAAATGACGATCTTATGCTTCATGAAAAGAAGAGTAACGGCGGCAGAGCCTGGACAACTAACGGTACCAAAAATCTGACCGGATGCAAAAGCATAGATTTCTATATGAATGTAGGTGGCAGCGCAAATAATTTTATAACTTATTTTGAAATAGACAGCGAACGTAAGTGGAGCGGTAGTGTTGCAGGATACTCTATAGAAGGACAAACCGATGACTGGAGGAAATACACTTTGTATGTAGGCCCATACAACGATAGTTATTATTTTCAGTTTTCCACAAAAACCATTGCGGGAATTTTTAATAACCCTAAAGCATATCTTGGAAATCCGGTAACCTTCCACTGGGCAAAATACTCGGTGTCTACAGCAGATTCTATTGAAACTTTCAATCGAAAGGTATACGATTTCATAGAGGGATCCCCCAACCGTTATGACATTTATTATGATAATTATGAAAATATTCCCAAAACATTGGCGTACGACCCGGGAACCATTGCAATAACTTCAGGCGGAAGCAATCTTGGTGCCTTTTATGCCAATAATACCAACATTGCAACAATAGAATCAGTAAATGCAAAAGAAAACGAAAAAAATGGAATATATCTGAAAGAAGTTCGTGTTGTAAGTTCAGAATTTGACAAATATGATGTTTATGATTTTGACGCAAAGCAATACAGAGACAAAAATGTTTATGTTATGAAAGCTGATCCCACCACCCACAAGGTTACATTTACACCGGACTCTGCTTTTGTAAAAGCGCTTATGAATGCAGGGGTACTTGATGGAAACAGCTCTTTAGATTCCAGCATTGTTTTTTATCCTGTATATTCGCAGGAAATGGTAACCGTAAACTTTGAAAACGCAGATAATGATGGGGTTTTCAACGAAGAAAGCAAGGGCTCATATATAAATAGTATATTCGGTCTTGAAAACAAAACTTCTGTCGATACATCAAGAAACAATTTAACTACCCAGTATTACACAATAACAGTTCCTAAATACTCTGTAATAAGAATGCAGATGTCTCCTCTTTCAGACCGTACTCCGAACGGATTTCTCTACTGGGCAAACGGAAATCCCGGCGGTGGACAGATAACCTATTACAAAGAAGGAGAAACAATTCATACCGGTGGAAATGAAACAGGAAAAACCGTACTTGAAGAAACAGATACATCAAAGGGCGAATTTGTAGCACATACAAATATGTGGGTTAAACCGGTAACCGATAAACAGTCATTTTATGTAGGTTATTCGCCACTTGCTTATGATTCAAGGCCTGTAGACGATCTTACGGGCTTGGTGTACGATTCCAACATTTCAATAGATGAAGAAACAGAAACCGTTGATGGAGACTACACCAATAGCGAGGGTTATATGTGGCTAAGCGATCCCTTCCTCGGTAAGAGCTATACTATTAAGGCATTGGTTCCTGAAAATTATTATGCTTCATGGAAAAATATGACAGGCGATACCAACAACAATGGTACAATCGGTGATGATGGCGACGAGTATTCTGATAAAGATTTAAATACCCTTAATCCTGACGAGGTAATAGGAAACATACTTCCGATTACTCTGGACCAGAACAACACACGTTATCAGTATTATTTTGCACCTAAATCAGTTAGTGCAACTGTCACAAGAAAAGGTCGTGTAGTAAGAGAAAAAAGAACTCTTTTTGACATAAAGACAAAGGGCGACAATGTTAAAAATGTCGCAACCGAACCAGTGGTGGCAGCAAGCGTTAACATAGGTGGGAATGTTACCCAGACAGATGGAAACGGAGAATATGAGTTAGACATAAAGCTTCCTTCTCCTTGGGGATATATGGGAGCCTCCATTACAGTGGGAGATACTCAATACAACCGTGTAATTTCGCTTGTTAATTATGAAAGTGAAATTCGCCTTAAAGCACTTGAAATGTTTGCTCTCAAGAGCATGAGTGCAGGTTATGTTTCTCAGGATACCCCTGCAGGCGACAGGAGAGAAATTGCTTTTGAGCAGAATGCTGTTGATGTAGAAAACAAAGAGTTTACAGTTACAATCAAATTAGAAGATATAAGCTCAATTCAAGCTACAAATGCACGTTTTTATATCTATGACAAACATGGATATCAAAAGATTGACTGCAATGAGGAAGACGGATATGTTACAACGGTAGAAAAGAATGGTTCTGTTCTCACGGCTGAAATTAAATTTAACCCCAAAAGAGATATTCAGGCAGGCGATAGGCTTTATGTTCAGTTTGCAGACCAGAATGATCTGTGGTACAATCCGATAGATACAGGATATAACTTCATAGTTCCTCTCCAGCTTGACACATTTGCACTTGGCCTTATGGGCAGCACCTCTTTGGAGAATATGATGAAGAGTAATTTCGTTGTAGATGTACTCGGAGATCCTCTTGGTGATGTGGATCTTGGTACGATACCGGGATTTGAAACACCTGTATCCACAATCTACAGCCCTCCGAACATTCCTGAAAGTGAAAAAGATGCTTATACATGGTATATGTCGGACTATTCATTTGGCGCAGATTTTCTGTTTAAAGGCATGAATGTTCCAACGGCAAATTCCAACTATGAAAACGATATGAAGAATTACCTCTATGATGTGCTTAATGCTAAAGAGGGTGGAAAAGAACCTGTCAAGAGTAAATATAAGACCATCGGTTTGTTCAGCTGGAATCTAAGCCCGCGTGTCGGATTTAACCTGAGGCTTTCATCCCGTGGTGATAAATATTATTTTGAAGACCTTCAGCTTGGCGTAAGCATAAACGCAAAGGTTAATGCGCAACAGAAATTCAGACTATGCCCCGGTCTTGGCATATTGCTGAAATTTAACCTGAATGCTGAAGTTGCAGGCGTCTATCATATGTATACGGAATATCCCGATGATTATCAGACCAATGGTGCGGTACTGTACGATCCCGAGACATTTGGCATGTTCAAGGAGATGGACAATGTACGACGCGAGGGATATCTGTTTATAAATCCGTCTATTTCTGTAAACGCCTCATTTAAAATCACCATAGTCGGCGTAGGTCTTACCGGTCGCTTTGACACCGATATGGACTTCAAGTTCACAGAAAGCAATTCATATGCATATGGCGATATATACATTGCTTTGGATTTTGAAGTAAATGTTCTTGCGTTTTCGGTATATACGAAAGAAATAGCAGGTGACACTTTTAAGCTTTTCAACACAGAAGGTCAGAATGAGCATATAGAATTTGATAGTTCATCTTATATGTCATTGATGTCCACAGCCCTTGAAGATGACAGTATAGCAGAAACTTCTGTAACAAAAACGATCTCAAGAGATTATCTCAAAGAAAGAACTCCATGGCAGTCAGGAGACGAAATGGTACTTATGGGTGCCATAGATGTGGAATCTGCAACAACGGAAACAGAGCTTTTAAGAGGTGTTCCGAAGCAGATGTATATGAAAAATGTTCAGCTTTCAAATGGCAATATTTTCTCCGTATTTATAGATGATGCAATAGAAAGATCCGGCAAAAACTACGGAAGACTTATGTGGACATATTACAATGGTACATCATGGGCACAGCCTCAGGCACTTTGCGATGACGGCACTTATGATGCGTTCCCGGAAGTTGTGAAGATGGGCGACGATAAAGTAATGGTGGCATGGTCATCTGTCGGCATAGTTATGGATGAAAGTCATGACCTTCAGGATGCATTGGAAAATCTTGATATTCAGACAAGAATATTTGATGTAAGCGGTGATGTTCCCGTCCCTTCAGGAGATGCTGTTACTTTGACTAACCCTGACGGATATGGTGATGTTCTTCCTAAACTCACTTATATGTCGGAAGAAAATCAGGTGGTTGCGTACTACACAAAAATGGAATTTGATAATATAACGCCTGAAACTATTTCAAATGCATTCACGGCAGATTCCGCTATAGTGTATCTTATTTATGATGCTGATAGCGATACATGGAGTAATAGCGGTGATGCTTACAGCGATGATGAACTCGATGGTATGACGGATGATGAAAAAGCAGCATTCCGTGAAGAATGGTACGGACAGAGATTTGTTTATCTCAATGCAAATAATAGCGTTGCGCCTGCAGTGATGGAGATAGATACAGCATCACACAACGATAGATATTCTATTATCACCTGGGTTGTTGACTGGGATAAAAATCTTGAAACAACTTTTGACCGTGATATATTTATGCAGTATCATGATACATTGGAACACAAGACAACGGATATTATCAAAATTTCCAACGAATCAATGTACTATTCCTCACCTGAACTTGTAAGCTCGGATACAAACCTGTATCTTTTCTTCGGACAGATGAAGGAAGGAGATGAAGAGGGATATATAAAATATCACAACTTAACTGAAATTCTTCGAGAGCAGATGTATACATATACAGAAGCCGAAAACGGAAATTACTACGAGCTTAAATATACCATTCCTGAAACAATGTACACAGACCGCTTAGGTAATGAATATACCATACCGGCAACCGAAGTTGTTCTGGAAGGTGACATTGCTACTACATCTGCAAGCATTTCGGAATATGATGCATTTATAGATAAGCAAGGCAGAATGTTTGTGTTCTGGTCAGGCGAAGAAGATGGTGCAAATCATATTTATATGGTAATGTATGCCGGTGACAACGATACTGAAACTGAGGGCAATTGGAGCGAAAAGTTCTCTATCGTTTCATCCGATGATAGCTATTACTCAGAAATCGCCGGAGCTTTGTATGACGGAAAAGTTGTCATTAAGACCAATAAAACGAACATGGCCTCAGACATCAGAAGTCTTACATTTGTAAAACACGTACCGTACAGTGATATACACATAAAGGAGCTTGAACTTAGTGATAAAGCACCAAGAGCCAACAGAAGCGTAGAAGTAACTGCATCTGTAATTAATGATGGTATTATGCCATATGACAAACCTGTAACAGTAGTATTTGCCTTAAATGGGGAAATTGTTGATGAGAAAACAATTGACTACAAGATTTTTGGCAGTCAGGTTCACCGGGTTTCCACTAATATTATTATGCCGGATGATATAGAAAATGCAGAAATTTCTGCATATATTAACGGGCAGGATGCGGTGACTGTTAAACCCGACTTTATTGGTATTCCTGAATTTTTAAACAAGGAAATCGTAACTGACGAAGACGGCTCTAAATCTTATAAGGTAACATTATACAATTCAGGTAATATTCCTTCCGAAGAGATGCTTATGACAGCTTATATAGGCGATGAGGTTATTGCTTGCGAAACTGTTGAATCAATCGCTTCGGGTGAGTCAATGGATGCTGTAATGCCATTGGATATAAAAGACAGTATGTACAATATTACAAACGGCAAGGGTACTGCGGATGTTGTAATAAGAACTACCGACAAAGATGAAAAAGCAATCGATCTTTATAGCGAACAAGCCATAAAGGTGTTTGATGCCGAGGCAACAGAACTTCTTAAAAAAGTTGAGGATGTTGTTTTTAAATATGACACATACATAATGAAAAAAGGTACTCACGAAGACATTCAGCCTGAAATTATCGACGTTGAGGAAGGACTTCATGTGATGTGGCTTGAGAGCAGCAATGAAAATGTAGCAAAAATCAGCAATAATATAATTTCTGCTACATCTGCAGGTAAAACTACCCTTAAAGGCGTAGTTGTTCCTGATAAACAAATTGCTGTATTCGATGCTGCCGGTAATGGATATATGAAAAATGTTTTAGATACCATTCCTGAGAATCTTATAAAAACGGTTACAGTAGATATCCAAGTGAATTCAGGTTCGTCGGGTGGTTCATCAGGTAGTTCCATTTCCACAAAAACCGAAAAGAACGAGGATGGCTCTACAACCAAAACAACAACAGATAAAAAGACAGGAGCAGTAACCGAAGTTACAACTTATCCCGATGGTGATGTTGTAACTGTTAAAACCGAAAAAGATGGTACTGTTACTGCTGAGGTTAAAGCAAATTCTGAAAAGGATGTTGTTTTGCCGATAGAACCCACCGAGGATATTATTGTAGTATCTTTCACCGATGATAATGGAAGAACAAGATATACCGATGAATTTACAGAAAGCGATGAGGGTATAGCCGTTACAGCAAACGGCAATGTTAAGATTTCGGTAATACAGAGTGAAAGAGCACTCTATACAGATGTTCATAATAATAATCATTGGGCAGCAAAATCTGTAGACTTTGTTGGAGCACTTGGTATTATGAAAGGTATAGGAGATGACAAGTTTGCACCGGATTCTCATTTGACAAGAGCAATGCTTGTTACAATGCTTTACCGTGCAGATGGCGAACCGGAAGTAGAAACTGTAAATAGCTTTGGAGATATCAAAGAAAATGCTTGGTATGAAAAAGCAGTTTTGTGGGCTAAGGAAAACGGTATTGTAAACGGTGTAACAGAAACTGAATTTTCACCGGATAGTGACATTACCCGTGAGCAGATAGCAACCATTATGCATCGCTATGCAAAGTATAAGGGAGATGATGTGGAATCAGGCAAAAATACAAACATTCTTTCTTACAAC
>JAZSDT010000143.1:0-16784 GCA_045531285.1 Eubacteriales bacterium | reverse complement strand
CGATGATAACAGTTGCAACTACCTCTTCACCCTTTTCGTTGAGGTACGTACCAATGATAACTCTATTGTCCTTACTGTTCTCTACACCAAGGAGGAATACGTCCTTGTAGGTATCCATTGTGTAAGTAACGTAACCGGAGTATGTGTTTATATTAACAGCCCAAACAGACGCGTCTGCAGGAATTGCAACACCCTTTTCATACTTGGTTCCGGCTTCTGTAAAGATACAGCCGTTAACGATATTAGCAACCTTGTACATACCGATACATGTTATATCGTTGGTAGGATCGCTGTCTTCAAGAGAAGCTGCAATTGTGCTTGAAGAAATCTTCACGTAGTTCTTTGCATCTTCGTCCCAAGCATAGAGAGTACCGCGGTCGCCGAGAGTAGCTCCCTCTTCCTTGGTAAGCTGCTTGTTGATAATCTCGGACTGGTTAGTACCGTTGTAAATGGGCTTGAAGTAATAGTTGTAGTTAACGTTTTCACCGTCATCTGCAAGGTATTCATCGGAATACTCGTAGCAGTAGTAAAGCAGACGGCTGTCTTTTCTATAAGTGGATGCTTCGTCAATTACAGTCTTAACCTCGTCATCAACAACTGCTGCCTGAACCTTGAGGAATCCTGTAAGCTCATCCTTAACGAGATAAACCTTGCTCAAAGCTTCTACAGAATCAAAATTTTCGGGAAGTGTTTCAAGTGTATATGAACCGAGGTAGCTGAAGTAACCTGTGTCCTTCTCTGTGTAAGAGTAGTAAAGGATAGCGTCGTTGAGAAGCGCTGTGTAAGAGCTTCCGCCAACAGTATCTGTTACAACGTAGAGACCTGACATTCTGTCATAAGAGATTACTGCGTTGTCAACTGTTGTATAAGTAGGACTTGTTGCAGTAGTTGAAAGTGTGTAATAACCGTTAGGATCAACAGTATAAGTTACAAGCTTGAAGTGGTTATTTACGTACTTACCGCCGTTCTTCACGCCGTCAGGCTTTCCGTCTCCGTCCTTATCATAAGGAAGCTTGTTTCCGTCCTTGTCAAGATAAATCTTACCGTACTGGTTAAGGATAGTTGATTCCTGAGTCTTGATGCTCATGCCGTCGATAGTGTTATCGGGGTTGAGGTCAATCTTCATTTCCTTACCGTCAATGGTAACAACTGCTCTGTAGAAGTTATCCTCCTGCATTGTTATCTCATTGAATACGTTCTTTTCAGGATCGTCGATATATGAAAGGATAGCAAACTTAAGGTCGTTGGGGTCCATAGTTCCATCTGTGCCAAATACCTTACCGTCATAAACGTAGTAGTTGAACTCAGGTGTTTCACCCTTTTCGTTAAGTTGCATTACAGCTCCAATAGAAACTGTATCGGAAATAACGTTCTTGAATACTGGCTCGTTGATAACAAAGCTGCCCAAATTCTCAAGAGTAATCTTCTTGGGAGCAAAAGAGTCTGCCTTGTCAGTGATAGGTTCTACTATCTGCTTAACAACAAGCTTGCCGTAGAAGGGAACTGCTACGATGATATCCTCTTCTTCAAGCTCACCGCTTACTACGATGTTCTTAACGTCAACTGTGATGATGTTAGAAGGCTGACCGTATACGTTCATTGCAATATTCTTCTTTGCAACTGTACCGATCTTATATGCGGACAGATACTCGAAGTAGTATGCATCGTAAAGACCGTCGCGGTCGAAGTCGTATGCGATAGAATCGTAAAGGTCTTCTTCCTTAGGAATATCGGTCTTAGCAAGTGTGCTTACTGATACGTTGCCGCTTGCATCGCATGTGTAACGCGCAACAACGTCATCTGCCTTTTCTTCACCGATGTAAACAACGTCCTTCTTGTCGTCATAAACGATCTTAACGTCCTCAACAGCGTTAACTGTTACAGAGGTTGCAAGGATATTGTCAGCATCGATCTGGCTGATAGTTTTAACTTCGTCAGCATCATAGAAGAAGCTGATATCTGCCATGAACAGATCGTCAAGGTGAGAAGCGTAGGACTGGAGTCCAAGCTCTTCAAGAGTAAATTCGCCAATACCGCTAACGTAAATGTCATAGTCGTCGGAAACTGTAGTGTAACCGAAGCCTGTTACAGCAGTAATTCTGAAAGTGCTTCTCTTGAAGCCCCACTTATCCTCAGCAAAATTCTTGAACTGAGTTACGGGGATAACAAACTTCTGACCGAAAGCATCAGTGTATTCCTTGTTTATAACCTTTGTCTCTGTCATATTTGCAAACAGAGCATTGTAAACAAGCTGTGCAACGTGAGCTCTTGTGAGCTTCTGAGTGCCTGCAACTTCGGTAAGGTTCTTTCCAAGATCAAGCTCTCTGAGAGCCTTTGTTCTGACGTCTGTGGGCCAGAATCTTGAATCCCAATCCTTATAACCGAGTGCACCGCAAACCATTTTAAGTGCCTGGTCGTATGTAACGTGATCGTCGGGTCTGAAGGTACCATCTCCGTGACCGCCAACGATGCCCTTTGACGAGCACCATGAAATATAGCCTGCTGCCCAATGGTCAGAAGCTACGTCATCAAAGCAAGGAAAACCTTCTCCTGCTTCGTTGAAAGTGGTGCTAAGTACGAAAATAATTTTCGCCATTTCGTCACGCTCAACCAACTGATCGGGCTTGAGCGAGCCGTCGTCATAACCTCCGAAGATACCGAGGTCAACAAGAAGCTGGAAAGCTTCGCTGTTAGCTTTTTCCTCAGCAACGTCAGCGGAGGCTGTGATAGCCGCGCCTGCAATCATGATAATCGCAAGGAGCATGCCTAAAAAGCGTACGCTTGTTTTCATAATATTGAAAACCTCCTAAAAAATTTTGCCCAGTGTTTATTTTTTGGCATTCTTATTCTATCATATGTGTTTCAAAAAAACAAGTATTTTTTTCGTTTGTAACACAACTGTAACACTTTGATGGATTTTTTGAAAACAAATTGTGCACAATGTACAACGAATTTGGAAGAAATTTGATGAATACATTCAAGGAACGCCGGGAATATAGAAATACGTAATACCTTTTGACTTCTTTTGCTGAAAAAAGACGTCGGAAATGCCTCCGATGGTAATTCTAATCTTTTCCGCTGTTGTCACAAATCAAAACAGCGAAGGTATTAATGCAATTTCCTAGTATACAAAAAGCGGCTAGCATCCGCTGGCAATGCTCGCCTAGCGTAAACTTTGAGTATATCCCTACAATGTGAAACGACGAGGTTGATTTAATACAATTTCCCAGTATACAAAAAAAGATGCTTCCCTTTCGGGAAGCACCTTATTGTGAGCTATACTATTGATTAGTCAGCAAAACCCTTGTAGTTATCGAAGATGATATCGTTAACTGAAACAGGCTTTGTGGTGTTTGTATCTTCGGGAAGCTCGTAGATTTCAACGATGATAGAAGCAAGGTGGAGATCGCCCTTAACGTCCTCATAGAATGTCATGATGATGTCGATGGGAAGATCGTTCAATGTGTTTGCATCTTCGTTGTTGTAATCGTTAACTGTGTCGAACATTACCTTAAGGTCTTCGATAGACATCTGGAGGTAAGAATCGTTCTTATCCTTTTCGGAGAGACCCCAGATCTTTACAGAAGAGTCAACACGTACGTTCTTCTCTGTCAAACCGTCCATGTATGCAACAAGGTTGAGAGAAGGAATTACGTTCTTAAGAGTACCATACTTGATAGTCTTAAGTCCAACAGTACCGTCAGCATATACGTATGCAGAAGCTACTGAGTTAGTAAGAACTTCGTACTCGCCGCTTGTAAGATCATAGTAGTACAAGAAACCAGTTGTTGCACCGGGGTTAGTAACTGAGTTGTAAGCTACGTTCAAAGCTTCTTCGGGAGCCTTGGTTGTAAGAGTATCATTGTCCATGAATACGTAACGGTTGTAAAGAACGCCTGACTTCTTGAATGTTGTGCTTGATTCAGGAGCGTATACGATAAGACGACCGTCGTTTGTATAGTCGATAACGTCTGCGATACCTGTTACGTTGTCAACGATTGTTGCAAGAAGTGTAGCTGTTCCGTCCTGCTTGTTAAGGCGAAGGAAGGATGTACCGATTGTTGTTTCGTTGAACTTGTTGCCAGTGATGTTCTCAAGTGTGTAAAGACCAAGATACTTGAATGAACCGGAAGCTGTGAGAGGTCTTGAATACTTGTAGAATACAAGTGAGTTGTCATCAAGAAGAACTATCTTTTCGCTGCCGAGTGAGTAGATCTTAGTTGAAGGATTGTAGCTGAATGTAGCGCCTGCAGGGATTGTTACATACTCTGTAGGATCAAGGTTGTTATCAAATGTAAGAACATATCCGCCCTTCTTGCTTTCGTAGCATGAAGTTGCGATCATGTAATGGTATTCTCTCTTACCGTTTGCATCAGTGTTATGAGCAAACATGTTATTAGCAACACCCTTGCCGTCAACACCACCATTGGGATCCAATGCTGCGAACATCTGTGCAGGTGTGTAAGGAGTAGCGCCAACGTAAGCTGCTACGTCGTTTGCAAGAGTAACCTTCTTTTCAACGAGCTTGCCATCTTCGATAACAAGGATAGTAGCTTCATATGCTGTGCCGTCTTCCATTGTTACGTTGTTGAATGAACCGTTCTGAACCTGTTCGATGTTCTGGAAGATTACGAAGTCGTAATCAGTCATAGATGCTGTTGTTCTGAGAATCTCACCGTTGTATACGTAGTAAACCTGCTTGTCAGCAAGCTCAAGAACTGCTGCTGTGAGAGATACAGTGTCAACACCTGCTACTGTTCTGTCTGAACCGTACTTAACTGCGCCTACTTCTTCGATTTCGAGAATCTTGTCAGAAAGCTTGATTGTTGTAGCATAAGCCTCAAGAGGTCTTACGATCTCTGCGTAAAGTGTATCGCCAACGAGTGCGCCAACGAATACGTCCTTAACTGCGAGAGATACTGCTGCACCGTCTGCAGGATTGATTACGTTTGCTGCGGGGATATCGGTCTTGATTGTACCGGAGAGAGTCTTGTAAGAAATGTGAGGAATTGCCTTACCGTTAACTATCTTGTTCTTGATAGCTGTAACTTCGTATGCTTCCTTAGGAGTTACTACGAAACCGTCAAGGTCACCGTCGCCATCGAAGTCGATGATACGAACTGTGTTTGCAGCCTTAGGCTCAAGAAGGTTTGTGAAAGCTGTTACGAGCTTGTCGTTAGCATCAAAGATTGAACCTGCTACAGCACCTGTAACAGTAACGGGTGTACCGTCGATGTTGTAAAGGTCGATCTGATCCTTAGCTGTGCCGTTAAAGTTCTTAGCTGTGTACTCAACACCGTTGATCTTAACGTACTTGCGAGACTCGGGATAAACTGCTACTACGTTATCTGTAACTGTACCGTTAACAGTAGCGCTCTGAAGCATTTCACCATCCTTAGTTACAGTTGTGATGTAAAGGTTGATGAGGTTATCTGTCTTGCCTTCGTATGCTGTAAGACCAAGATCTTCAAGAGTTTCAGTAATTACAGGATATGTCTTTACAAGACCCTGATCTCTGTATGTTCTTGTTCCGTCAGCGTTGATCTTCTGGATAGCGATTTCGTCATCCTGGTTTGTTCTTGCACCGTAGTTCTCGGTACCTTCAACAGTGTAGGTTGTTTCAACGAAATCCCAAACGTCTCTTGAGAGAACCTTGTTAACTGTTGCGGGAATGTAGAATTCCTGGTTGTTAGCGTCAACGTACTTGTTATTAACAGTCTTTGTTTCCTTCATAGGAGCAAAGAGAGCGTTGTACATGATCTGAGCAACCTGAGCTCTTGTGAGCTTGTCGCCACCCTTAACTTCTTCAGGAATGTCTGCACCAAGCTTGAGCTCGTTGAGAGCCTTGAGTCTTACGTCTGTGGGCCAAAGCTTTGAATCCCACTCGTTGTAACCAAGAGCACCTGCAACCATCTTAAGAGCCTGGTCGTATGTAACGTTGTCTGCAGGACCGAAGTTGCCATCGCCGTAACCGCCGATGATGTTCTTTGCTGCACACCATGAAATGTAACCAGCTGCCCAGTTGTCAGCCTTAACGTCCTTGAACTCGCCCTTGCCTTCACCAGCCTGTACAAAGGTGGTAGAAAGAACATAAACGAGTTTTGCCATCTCAGCACGTGTAACGTTCTGTTCAGGCTTGAATGTGCCGTCTTCGTAACCGCCTACGATATTGAGCTGTGAAAGAACGCTAATTGCTACAGCGTGCTCTGCACCAGCAGGAACATCTGAAAACGCGGATACTGAAATTGCTGCACTTGCAATCATGAGAACTGCAAGAAGCATTGCTAAAAAGCGTGCGCTTGTTTTCATAATCTTGAAAACCTCCTAATAATTTTGTTTGCCTTTCTTTTGGCACTATCATAATATCATACTGTTTTCAAAAAAACAAGTGTTTTTGCGTTTTGTAACACAACTGTAACATTCCACAAGGATTTGTTACAGCCTTTGGCACTTTTGTTACAGACCGTACCGTTTTGTTACATTAATTGAAATATTTGGAAGAATTTTGACGAGCAAATCACAGTGAGGTGTTTCGCGACCGACTCAGCTCAACATCAGGCGAGCATTGCCCGTGGAGGCTCTCCGCTTTTAATTGAATAAGCTCAATAAACCGACCTCGCCGTTTTGCTTTGTCGAATTACTTACAAAGCTACGGTAGGCGAGCATTGCCCGTGGAGGCTCTCTACTTTTATTGTTTTGATAATTGCTTTAAACCGACCTCGCCGTTTTGCTTTGTCGAATTACTTACAAAGCTACGGTAGGCGAGCATTGCCCGTGGAGGCTCTCCACAAAAAAGTATTACGTTCGTTATTGACAATCGAGTAAAGTTATTATATTATATATAAAAAGGAAGAAAGGAACAAATACCATGGCACAAAGAAAAAGAAGAAGACATCTCAGACCCGGTATCGTTGCCGCCATAATGACGGTAATTCTGGCAGCTCTCTTTATCGGGCTTTACGTTTTTACAAGACAGGATCCCGATCCCGAAAAACCCGAGCCTCCCATCATTAATACCGATACACCCGATGAGCCCGATGAACCTCAGGTTCCCGACGAGCCTCAGGTTCCCGATGAGCCTCAGGTTCCCGATGAGCCTCAGATTCCCGACGAGCCTGATATCCCCGATACACCCGATGAGCCTCAGATTCCCAATAACCCTAAACCACCAATCAAGCCTTCTGACCCCAACGTGCAGGGAGAGACAAGACTCAGCTTCGTTGCTTTCGGAGACAACCTTATTCACAGCTCGATAATCGAGGATGGCGAAAGACTTGCCAAGGAAAACGGCAAGACTACAAAATATTGGTTTGACCCTATGTACGAAAACTTCAAGGACATAGTTTCGGGGGCAGACATTGCCTTTATCAATCAGGAGACTCCCATAGCAGGCCCCGACTTCCCTGCCGCAGGTTATCCCAATTTCAATACCCCCGACGAAATGGGCGAAACACTTATCCGTTTGGGCTTCGACGTAATAAACACAGCGACAAACCATATGCTTGACTGCAGAGGAAAGGGACTTCTCTATCACGCAGACTATTGGGCAAGCAAGGCCGACCAAAACGTAATACAGATAGGCAGCTACAAAAACAAAGAAGATTATAATAACATACGTATATATAATAAGGAAGGAATTTCCATAGCTTTCCTTGGTTACACCTACGGAACAAACGGCATGACTGCCGGAAGCGGATATGAGGATATATACGTTCCACTGCCCGACAAGTCCGAAATGACAAGACAGGTCAAGGAGGCGCGTGAGCTTGCAGACCTAGTATTTGTGTCTATGCACTGGGGCTGGGAGGATTCCTTTGACCCGAATGCCGAACAAAGAGACTGGGCACAGACCTTAGTTGACGCAGGTGCTGACGTAATAATCGGCACTCACCCCCACGTTATACAAGAAATGAAGTGGAAGGAAAACGCCGAAGGACACAAGACTCTCATAGTATATTCCCTTGGCAACTTTATTTCAACCATGTATTACCCTTGGAATATGTTCGGCGGTTATCTCAGCCTGGATATTGTAAAGGACAGTAACGGCGCAAGAGTGGAAAACCCTCTGTTCAATCCAACTATGTGCCACTACAGTATGACACGCCGTTCATTGAAGATGTACACCCTTGACAATTATTCCCAAGACCTTTACGATACTCACGGAACAACGCTTAAAAGCTCTGCTTACAGCTACAATAAGATAATTGCTAAAATTAAGTCGGTTATTTCCGAAGAATTCCTCTCGGACTACTACAACAACTATACAGCACAGTAAAAGGAGATTACAATGCTTAAGGATCTAGTAATAAAAGACCCCACGATTTTCCAGAAAAAAGAAGGCTTTATATGTGATATGGACGGAGTTATATACCACGGTAACAAGCTCCTTCCTGGTGTTCCCGAATTTGTTGACTGGCTGAAAAGAGAAAACAAAAAGTTTCTTTTCCTCACAAACTCACCCGAGCGCTCACCAAAGGAGCTCAGCCTAAAGCTAGCACGTATGGGACTGGATATAGACGAAAGCCATTTTTACACAAGCGCACTTGCAACAGCCGCTTTCCTTGCTTCCCAGAAGCCCGGATGCACAGCGTACGTCATTGGCGAGGCAGGTCTTATCAACGCACTTTACGACCAGGATATATATATGAACGACGTAAACCCCGACTACGTAGTAGTTGGCGAAACACGTTCATACAGCTATGACAAAATAGAACGTGCGGTACGTTTCATTTTCAACGGCGCAAAGCTCATCGGTACAAACAGTGACCTTACGGGTCCAAGTGAAAACGGCATCGTGCCTGCCTGCAGAGCACTTACAGCTCCAATCGAAATGACAACAGGCAGAGAGGCTTATTTCATCGGTAAGCCCAATCCTCTTATTATGAGACACGCAATCCATCAGCTTGGATGTCACAGAGCAGACACTCTTATTGTAGGTGACAGAATGGACACCGACATAGTTGCAGGCATTCAAACAGAGGTAGATACGGCACTTGTGCTCACAGGTGTTACCAACGATGACAATTTCGACACCTTCTCGTACAGACCTCACTATATACTTAACAGTGTAGGAGATATTGCAGGAAAATGCGAATAGTTTATCTTGATAAATACGCTCTTAATCCGGGAGACCTTGACTTCACCCAACTCATGACACTGGGCGAGGTGGAGCTTTACGACAGAACTTTGACCTCGGACGAGGCAATAAAACGAATCGGAGATGCCGAAATTGTAATTGTAAACAAGGTTCCTATGACAGAGGAAATTTTCTCTGCGTGCAAGGGATTAAAATTCATTACAGTTACAGCCACGGGCTACAACACGGTTGACGTTGACTCGGCGCGCAGACACGGCATAACGGTTTCAAACGTCCCCGCATATTCCACGCCGTCTGTGGCACAGCACATTTTCGCTCTTATACTAGAGCTTTGTATGAGAACGGGCGACCATTCAAGGTCTGTCAAAGAAGGAAAGTGGCAAAGCTGTCCCGATTACACCTACCATATTTCAAACCTTACCGAGCTTTCGGGCAAAACGCTTGGTCTTATAGGAATGGGCGCTATAGGATGTGCAACGGCAAAAATTGCAATCGCCTTTGGTATGAAGGTTATTTGCTATCATTCAAGACAGCACGTTGAAGGCGTCGAGCACGTTGACCTTGGCGAGCTTCTTGCAAAAAGTGATATAATTTCTCTTTGCTGTCCGCTTAAGGAGGACAACAAAAGGATAATAAGAGCCGAAACAATTTCAAAAATGCGTGACGGCGTAATAATAATCAACACGGCAAGAGGCGGACTGATTGACGAAAACGACCTTGCCGAAGCGCTGAAAACGGGTAAGGTTTCGGGAGCAGGACTTGACGTTCTCACCGAGGAGCCTCCCGTGAACTCCTCACCCCTCATTGAGCTTGAAAACACTATTATAACCCCCCACATTGCCTGGGCGCCACAGGAGTCAAGACAGCGACTTCTTGGCGTAACCATAGACAACGTCAACGCATATAAATCGGGCAAACCGCAAAACGTAGTAAATTAAAAGGTGGCTTTTGCCACCTTTTTGTCTTGAAAAAATCGCTTTAAACCAGCCTCGCCGTTTTACCGTGATTGGCTATTGATTTATATGGATAGGCGAGATTTGCCGGTGGCTGCTTGCCACTACTCAAATATTTTCATCCAAGTTTCCTCGTCCACTCTGCCCGTAGGAGTAAGTGACGAATCTCTTTGAAAAAGCTCTACGGCACGCCTTGTTGCAATTCCGAAAATATCTCCGCCCATAGCATTCGCATCAAGATAGCCCTTTTCATACAAAGCCTTTTTCATTTTTTCAACGTCGTTACCAACACTGCCCACGCGCAAAGGTCTCTCAAACGGCACCGCCTGTCCAAGTCTTCGGGGCATTCGCCTTTTGTGCCCCTCCTCTGCCCTTTCTTCTATATCCTCCAGCTTCTCTTCTATTTTTTCTTCTATATCCTCTGCCTTTTCCTCCAAGCTTTCCATTTTTTCTTCAATACCTTCGGCAATTGCTTCCTCGGATTCAGTCACAGCATCGTTTGCGGCAACGTCATTTCTGGGAGTCACGGGAGTAGCAACGTTCAGTATCGCCTGATTCAAGGTGTCCCAAGTGAAATTGCCAACGATTCCGTCGGGCAAAAGTCCGAATAAACGCTGAAACGCCTTTACCGCTTCCTCAGTGGATGAACCGAATACACTGTCCACTCTCACCTGAGGTATATCCGGGTACTTTACGCGCAAACGCTCCAATGCCGCTTGTAAGTATCTTACGTTTATTCCCTGCGAGCCTCGGCGCAGTGCTGTACCGGGATAGGAACGCTGACCTAAATCGGGAACGTAGTTTGTTGCCTCTCTCCTGTACAGGTCATTCAGATAGTTCCAAGTAGCTTCATCTACAACGCCTGTCTCGGGAAGCGATACAAGCCCCTGAAACGCACGTACCTGTCTTGCCAGTTCCTCATCGTATACGTTTGTAATATTTACAGGAGAGATATCTGCATAAACGTTGCTGAGAGCATCCAGCAAGCGCCTAACGTAAACCACAAGATTTCCCTCAGCACCCAGATTGAGAGGTGCACCCGGATATGGCTGTAGCTCAATATCAGCTCCAACCGACGGCACTTCAACGTTTTCCTTTATACCGTTGTACACGTCAACTATTCTGTCCCAAGTCACTCTGCCCACAATTCCGTCGGGGTCAAGCCCGTATGCACGCTGAAAGGACACCACCGAATTAAGTGTGCTCTCCCCGAATACACCGTCTATTGCAACCGTCTTTACCTCGTTGTTGTACAGAGCAATGGTGCTTAGATAGAGCTGTATTTCAAGCACCTCCACACTTCTGTCGCCAAGCCGCACAGGTCTGCCCGGATATTCCTGCGCGGCATAGTCAACTCTTTCACCCTCACTGGTAAGCTCGGCAAGGTTCTTCACGGCAACGTATACGCGGGATATAGCATACCAGGTAGCCTTACCCACTATGCCGTCGGGCGTAAGGTTGAATATTCTTTGAAACTGCTTTACACTGCGTTCTGTAGACTCTCCAAAAACTCCGTCAACCGATATAAAAGGAATAGACGGATAGTTTATGGCGATTCTGTTCAGCTGTTCCTGTACGGTTCTTACAGGAGCACCCTGTGAACCTGCACGCAAAGGATTTCCGGGATATGATTCAAAGCCGCCGCGCAAATCATCCGTTTCCACCAGCTCCACGTCACCGTAATAGTATTCAAGTATCCCCTCGGCGTCAAGACCGTCGTTAGCCAGAGTAACGGTCCCCCATTGTGAAAGTCCGTCGCACTTGGAGGTAGTTCCGTTGCAAAACGCGGCAAAGTAAGGCTCTTCGCTGCCGGGCTTTCTCAAATAGACGTTGAATATTTCGTCTACAATACGACTTATATTGGAGAAAATATTTCTTCCCTCAACAAAATATTGGTCAAAAGCCGTGGTGTTGGTGATGTCAAAACCATAGCCTCGACTTCTGTACCATTCGGTGTACACCCGATTGAGAACAAAAGAGATCTGTGCAATAATATTTGCACGCAGTGACTCCTCGGGCCACGTGGGGTATATCTCGGAGCTTGCAACGTTTTTTATGTAATCCTGAAAGGTTACAGTCACGTTTCTTGCGGAAAAGTCCGTGGGGACTCCCAAATGCACAGTAATATATTCGGGAATAAACGGAAATGCGTGAAGCTGAGTGGAAGGCAGTTGAGGCAGAAGCGTGGAGGTGTCGCCGTTCGGCTGTGGAGGAAGACGCAGACCGTTTGGCGGAATAATAAAGGTGTCGGGCAGATTGGCTGACGGAAAGGATTCTGTTCTGGGCTGCAGAGGTACTTGGAGAATGGCTTCTCTTTGAGCAAATACCTGCACTCCGTTTATAAACGCACGTGAAAAATTGCCCGAAAGCACCTCTACGTTAAACAGCCCGTAGGGTGCAGGTACTTCGTTTTGGTCAAGAGACAGCTCCAGATCCGGCACTGTCAATTCAAAGGGCTGACTGATTCCCTCTTCGCCCAGGGGTATCATCGCTTCGTAAAGAAGTTCCCCCGAAACCGATTTTATTCTTACTACCGCATCGTTGACAGGCAGTGCACCGCCTGTTGTAAGTTCTATTCTGAGTGTTCCTGTTTGCATGATCTTCTCCCTTTCGGATAAATTGTTTTACTTCATTATATGAAAAAAAGTAAAAACAGTTACTCGAAAAGGTTATTTTTTTCTTCTTTTTCAGAAAAAGGATAAACGTTAAGCTTTCCGTTTTCCACTGTAGCAAGCATTATTTCGTCAACGCGGAGCTTCCTTTTGTCAAGCTCGTTTATTAACCACCAATCACTTTTACCTATGTGGGCGAGATTGTCCGAAAGAATCTTCCCGTCAACCATTATATTCACGGCAAGCTGACCCAGCTCGTCACCGAACTTTTTCAAGAAGCTGACCTTTCCGTTAGGCTCCATTATCACGCAGGAAATATCCTTTAGGGAAAACGTGCCGTTTGCCCTGCATTGAGTGAGGAATTCACCCATATCCATACGAACCTTTGCCATATTCTTTTTATAGAAAATGCCGTTTTTGTAGAGAATTACAGGCTCGCCGTTGAGAAAATGTCTGGCTTTCAGGGACTTGTTGCAAATGTAAGAAATAAGAAACGCCGCGACGCCGTAAAGAAACGTGGCAACCGCCGCGGGCACAAACACCTCTCCGCCAATTGCCATCTCTGCCGCCGACGAACCGATAGTTATGCCCACAATATAATCAAATGCCGACATCTGAGATATCTGCTTGTCCCCTGTCAGCTTTGTCATAAGAAAAAGCAATATCATAGACAGCACAGACGTCAAGCAAGCCTTAAGTATCACCAAAAAATCACCCTGTTTCAGTATTTCCAAAACAGAGTGATTTATTCTATTTATTGAAGTCAGCGGGAGAAACACCGTAATGCTGCTTGAACAGCTTCCCAAAATACAACGGGTCCTTGTACCCCACAAGCTGTGCCAGTTCTTTTACCGTACTGAATTCTCCGCTGTCAATAATTGATTTCGCATAGGAAAACCTTTTGCTGATTACGTAGTTTTTGGGAGATGTGCCGAACCTTGCAATAAATATTTTTCTGAAGTAGGTGTGTGAAATTCCGCACAACCGATGAAGCTCGTCGATTTTTAAATCGCAATCATAAATATGTTTTTGCAAATAGACCTCTGCAGGCTCTATCAGGTTCAGTCTTTTTTTGTCCTCATACTGCAACGTCTCAAGATGCAATACGTAGTCAAGCAGGCTGTACATCATAGCAAGGCACTGATACTTCTGTCCCTGCTCCCATAAAGCAGCAAAATGATACATAATATATTCTGAATCGTAAAAATCACGAATGGAATAGTGTGACGGAGAAGTATTACCGAAATCGCCGTCCAGATTAATGATAGTGCCTACAGTATCTCCCTCGGATGCTTTTTTGTACTCGTAATGGCTTCCTTTGGGCAGAAATATCATTTCGCCTTCGTTTACAGTTATGCATTTATCTTCAAAGTAATACTGCATAGAACCGCATACACGAATATTGAAGCTGTGAGTTTTTCTTGCCTCGACCTTGTTGTAGGGCTTACTGGTTTTATGGAGCACAGATATTATTTTCAAATTTTCTACGTTATCAAACATATGTTTTCTCCGAATAGTATGAATTTATAGCTCTATACTATCATATTCGGCAACGAATTGCAATAAAACTTATCAATATTTGTTGCAAAAATTCCATATCATTTCATTATTTCTATTTACATTCAATATGCGTTTTGCTATAATGCGTAAGTAAAGATAAATGAAAGAAGGGTTTTACATGGATAAACAAAAATCCAATGGAATTAAGCCAAGCTATTCCTGGCTCATAATTGTATTGGGCTTTATAATGGTTGCCACAAGTCTGGGACTTTGCAGCAGCGGTCGAAACCTATATCTGACTGCTATAACAAATGCACTGGATATTCCGCGAGGCGCTTTTTCGCTTACAAATACCATAAGATTTTTTACAACGACCGTAGTTAATCTGTTCTTCGGCAAGCTCGTCTATCGATTCGGCACAAAAAAGCTTATATGTGCAGGCTTTGTGTCTTTAATATGCTTTGCTTTGATCAACTCTTTTGCATCCAATCTTTTTGTTTTCTATATTGGAAGTATTTTCCTTGGTATAGGTATTTCGTGGACAGGCACGACAATGGCGAGTGCCATTGTAAACAGGTGGTGTAAATCCAATAAGGGCACTGTAACAGGTGCTATTTTAGCTGCCAACGGAATTGGCGGTGCCATCGCCGTACAGATCATATCGCCCATTATTTTTGAAGAAGGCAAGCCCTTCGGCTATCGCACGTCCTACCGTATGGTTGCTGTGATTTTGGCTGTTGTTCTTGTGCTGATGATTCTACTCTTCCGTGAAAAACCAAAGGGCGACACCTCGGAAATAAGCGTTCATAAAAAGACGCGCAAAGCAAGAGGAACAGGCTGGGTGGGAATGGATTTTCCCTCGGCTGTTAAAAAGCCTTACTTCTACGTTGCTATTCTCTGTATGTTTTTCACGGGTATGGCTCTGCAGGGTCTGGGCGGTATCAGCTTTCCCCATATGTACGACCTGGGGCTTGACGTAGGTTTCGTTGCCAACATATCAAGTATAAGCAGTATACTTTTGACAATATCAAAATTTTCAACAGGCTTTATGTACGATAAAACGGGTATGCGTATTTCCATGAACGTCTGTTTCTTCTGTGCATTTATTTCTATTACAGGACTCGTTCTTATTACCAACACACCGACAGGACACGCCATAGCGTTTATCCGAGGAATATTTTCTTCATTTGCTCTGCCTCTGGAAACCGTTATGCTTCCTCTCTTCACCATGGAGCTTTTCGGCAACAAAGAATATGAAAAATTCGTTGGTATTTTCGCCTCTGCCAGTACCGCAGGCTTTGCCATCGGCTCACCCTTTGGAAACGTATGTTACGACCTGATGGGTAACTATAATCTTGCCTTTTACGTTTTCGGTGCAATGCTGATTTTCGTTACCATAGCAATGCAGTTCGTACTCTCTGCCGCCAATCTAGACAGAAAAGAAATAGAAGCAGCCGAAAGTATATTGGCGACTAGTAGCCGCTGACAATTCTCGCCTATCCAAAGCTTTGCATACGTTCAAAAAAGTGAAACGGCGAGGTTGATTTAATGCAATTTCCTGGCATATAAAAAAGCGGCTAGCAGCCGCTGGCAAATCTCGCCTATCCAAAGCTTTGCATATGTTCAAAAAAGCGAAACGGCGAGGTTGATTTAATGCAATTTCCTAGTATATAAAATTTAGCCTTTGGTGATGAAGGACAGAGCAAAAGAGCCGATATGGATTTATTTCCGTATCGGCTCTTTTTGTATTGCACTACCGTTTTTAGTGATATGCTGTCTTGGACAGCGTTATATTTTTGCTACTGCAAAAGTGATATTGCAGAGGCTTCGCCTTGCAGTGATATTCTATTCACCGCCTAAACTCGCGAAGCAATACCACTCGCCAGAGGCGAATAGAATTGGCGTTGTGTCCTTAGGAACACAACGCCTTCGCATAGCGTATTCTTTTTAATTAGTTGCCGAGCTTAGCGGAGTTAACCTTAACACCGGGGCCCATTGTTGAAGCAATGGTACAGCTCTTGATATACTGACCCTTAGCAGCTGCGGGCTTAGCCTTGATGATAGCACCCATGAGAGCATTGAAGTTCTCAGCGAGCTTTTCCATACCGAAGGAAGCCTTACCGATGGGACAGTGGATGATGTTGGACTTGTCAAGACGGTACTCAACCTTACCTGCCTTAGCATCCTGAACAGCCTTAGCAACGTCGGTAGTAACTGTACCTGCCTTGGGGTTGGGCATAAGTCCCTTAGGACCGAGCACCTTACCAAGACGTCCGATAACACCCATCATATCGGGAGTAGCGATGATAACGTCGAAGTCAAACCAGTTCTCTGACTGAATCTTCTGAACGAACTCTTCAGCGCCTACGTAATCTGAACCTGCAGCCTCTGCAGCCTTTGCAAAGTCACCCTTAGCAAATACGAGTGTACGAACTGTCTTACCTGTTCCGTTAGGAAGTACAACCGCGCCTCTAACCTGCTGGTCAGCGTGTCTGGAGTCAACACCGAGACGAACGTGAATTTCAACTGTTTCGTCAAATTTTGCCTTTGCGGTCTGGCATACGAGGTCACAAGCCTCGTTTACATCATAAAGCTTTGCCTTGTCAACAAGCTTTGCGCTTT